>QYQB01000013.1 GCA_007280275.1 bacterium
GCAGAGCAAATGACCGGGCTCGGAATGTACCTTCTCACAGAGACCTCTTTTCAGAAAGAATCAAATAATCTCTTGAGAGTAGAGATCAGTATTCCATGCATTTCCTATGTTCTTCTTACCAATCGCTACAACGCCAATGTGAGCGAGAAATTTGACAACGTTGATTTCGAGCAGAGCCTTCTATGGCAACTATTTAAAAAAGGAGACTTTGTTAGCTTCAACAGACTCTTTGAGGTGCAGGCAGATGTTTCATACATATTCTTTGTAAGCAATCATATCGGCTTTGACCTGCAGTATCGCCTGCTGTACTATTCTTTTGCGCAGTATCAGGATTTGTTCCGTGCGCGGGTTCTGAACAACCAATTCCTTCTTGGCATGACGGTGACATTATGACCAGGATGACACGCTCTTCCGGAATCCTCATCCTCCTTTTCGCGTATTACGGATGCGAGCAATTGATCTTGGACCCCGATCCGGCAAACGTGCCGGCCAACAACTTCGAAATATTCTGGAAGGATTTTGACAGGTACTACGCACAGTTCTCTCTGCGACACATCAACTGGGATTCGGTCTATGCATTGTACTGTCCGCAGATATCGCCATCCACCTCCGATCGACAGCTCTTTACTATGTTCTCAAATATCGTTCTCGGCATCAACGATATGCACGTTAGTTTGTACACTCCGATGGGCGATGTGTACTGGAAAAGCATGATTCCTGCTTCGTATCCCAGCAGGAGAATCATTAATGCCTGCAAGTATGTTCAATGCGGAGCGCCACAGGAGTCTCTTTTTGAATATCGAACATGTCAGGATGCCGACATCGGATATATGATCATTCCCACATTCAGCGGACAGGGAGAAGGACTAACGATAGCAGATTCGCGCTATCTGGTCATCGATGACATACTTTCGCAATGGAAGGATAAGAAGGGAATTATCATCGATCTTCGCGGGAACAGCGGAGGCAATAGTGTCAATGCAGAAACGGTGGCGGGCCGCTTTGCTGATCAAGTGCGTGTGTATTCGTATCGTCGCCAGAAGATTGGACCTGGGAAAGATAATGTTTCTCCATGGAAGAGCTCTTTTGTCGAACCTAAAGGATCATATCAATTCCTTAAGCCCGTCGTTGTTCTTACAAGCCGCGCCACTTCGAGTTCTGCGGAAATGTTTGTCATGGCGATGCAGGTTCTCCCAAACGTTACCATCGCCGGCGATACGACGGGTGGCGGCGTTGGCAATCCCATATTCAGGGAATTACCAAACGGGTGGACGTATCGGCTGTCGACAGAAATAGAAGCAGACGCCCAAGGTCGTATCATTGAAGGCGTCGGTGTTTTTCCAGATGTACCTGTAATAACAACAGCCGCTGATTCAGCAAACGGAATTGATAGAATGTTGGAAAAGGGGATTGAAATCATCAGGAAATCACAATAGTCTCAGATATATCGGAGATTCCTTTGAAAGCCATTGTTTGCACGAAATACGGACCGCCGGACGTCCTTCAGCTACGACAAGTAGAGAAACCTGCGCCAAAGGATGATGAAGTACTTATAAAGATATATGCGACAGCGGTAACGGCAAGTGATATTTTCATCCGAAGCTCTCAAGTCCCTATCCGAGTTCTCATACCATTTCGCCTCATGATGGGTGTGACAAGACCGAGAAAGTCCATCATAGGATTGGTGTTGGCAGGAGAGATTGAGTCAATAGGTAAAAACGTGAAGAGATTCAAAACAGGTGACCAGGTTTATGGGCTTACTGGATTTGACCTCGGTGCCTATGCTGAGTACAAATGCATGAAAGAAACCGATTCAACGCATGGATGTTTGGCAACAAAGCCGACGAATATATCCTATGAAGAGGCTACCATGGTTAGTTATGGTGGACTTCTGGCACTTCAATTTATGGAAAAGGGAAATATCCAACGTGGACAAAAAGTGCTTGTCTATGGAGCTTCTGGAACAACTGGAACAACGGCAATTCAATATGCGAAGTACTTGGGGGCCAAAGTTACAGCGGTATGCAGCACGGCAAATGTGGAGTTGGTGAAGTCTCTGGGAGCGGACGCGGTCATTGATTATACCAGAGAGGATACACTCAATCCAGGGGTACAATACAATTATATACTTGATGCCGTTGGTAAGAACAAAACTTCAAAACTAAAAGAGGTGTGTAAAAAAGCTCTTGCTCCGGGAGGGAAATACGCATCAATTGATGATGGAGCGCTCCTGTTAGACTCCAAACGCCTTGCTTTGATCAAAGAGTTGGTTGAATCTGGACATATTAAACCTGTTATTGACAGATGTTATCCATTGGAAGAGCTTGTCGAAGCTCACAGGTATGTTGGCAGAGGACATAAAAGGGGAGGAGTGGCAATAACAGTTAGTTAGAACCAAATGAGACGAACGCTCAACAACGGCTCTATGCCAAGAGGGTTCAGAAGGTTGCGATTGTCGGTGCTTTCTATGGATCCTATGTCGGTGGATAGATACGCAGTCCTGTATCCCGCACGGCAGATCGCCGCGCACGTTAGGCATCCCCTGGTAACTCATATGACACACTCTGCAATATCGCT
Organism: bacterium; assembly: GCA_007280275.1. Lineage (GTDB taxonomy): Bacteria > Bacteroidota > Ignavibacteria > UBA10030 > UBA10030 > UBA9647. The sequence goes on from QYQB01000013.1 coordinate 2,578, forward strand.
GATCCTGGTACTCTCGTCGGTCTGTAGTGCCCAGACCAACGATACACTCACCGTTAAGTATTCAGAATCGAAGTACGACTCTACCCTCTACAGGCGCATAACACGCCGCAACACGGATCTCTCTATTACGAGGTAAACAGTGCTTATTCGTGTTCTTACGACGATAGCAAGCATTGTCACGATCGGATTTGGAATGTGGCACTTTTTCGTTCCGAAAATCTGGCATTGGCACTCATACATTGATTCGAATGCAACGGAACTTGTTCGGGCGATACAGGCGATCAACATTTTCTTTTCATTGTCGCTAGTATTGATCGGCTTGATGAATATCATTCTCATTTGGAGTAGTGAATCAAACAGGTTCTCAATTCTTGTAGTTCTTTCAGTAAGCATAGTGTTATGGGTGACGCGTTCACTATTGCAGATCGCCTATCCTCAAGGTTCTATCAACCCCTTTCTTCGGTATGGTATGCTGTTAACGTTCCTGCTTGTCGCAATATTGTACATTGGGTCGTTCGTTTTAACTTTGGCGAAGAAATCAATGCTTTGATAGTGAAGTGAATCATAGAGGAAGTTGAAATTCAAGGAGTAATAATGAAAGAACTGCTAGTGGTAATGTTGATCAGCGCATTCTCCTTCAACATAGGATTCTGTCAAGATGAATCTGGTCATAATTGCTTTACCATACTCGTCGGAAAGAATGCATCTACGGACGGCTCGGTGTTCATCGCCCACAACGAGGATGATCTCAACGATCATAATTTTGTTGACTTGCATAAGGTCCCGCGGATAAAACATAAAGTCGGAGAAAAGCAAATATTCCTGGACAATACGGATTCACTTGATGAAGTGGCAGAAACATTCGGCTACTTTTGGGTTACAGGATCAAAATATGCCGAAGAACAATATTTAAACGAGTGGGGAGTCGCAATTACCTCAAACAGCAGTCAATCAAAAGTGCTGATCGGAAATGGCAGAATCGATCACAACCTTCGGAGAATTGTCATTGAAAGGGCGCGGACGGCAAGAGAAGCTGTCAAAATAGCAGGGATGATAGTGGAGAAATTCGGCTATGCAACTTCCGGCAGGGTCTATTCAATTGCGGATCCAAATGAAGCCTGGGTATTTGAAGTCGCGAATGGCAGACACTGGATTGCGCGACGTGTACCTGACGATGAAGTAGTAATCGTACCCAACTATTATGTTATCGATGATTTTCATAAAGCTGATACGACAAACTTTCTCTCATCGCCGGATCTTATCGATTATGCGACAGCGAACGGCTGGTATGATCCGCAAACCGGTACGTCAATTAACTTCAGAAAAGTCTATGGCCATAAAAATAGGCTTGACGCGATCTGGAACATCGGACGTAAATGGGTTATCCTCAATCAGCTTGCTGATAAGCGATACGACTTCTATGCTGATTTCCCTTTTTCCTTCAAACCAAAGCATAAGGTAGGTATTCAGACGCTCATCGATGCCCTGCGGGATCATTATGAAAATACTGGGTTTGAACATGATCCTTCGCTCAAAAACGGATCGCCACATCGTCGCGGCGGGCTTGGCGTTAAAGATACTTTGAGTGTCTGTAATCTCTATAACGATTATAGCTGCATTACTCAACTCCGAAGCTGGTTGCCTGCAGGGATCGGTAATATTATGTGGATTGCGCCACGATACCCATGTATTCAGCCTTTCATACCATGGTATTATGGCATTAACAGAATATCGTCCGACTATGAAAAAGCCACGTATAGAGAAGCACTGGAGAACTACAACAACAAGAACCGAAACTATTTTGAATTGTATCCCGGCCATGCCTGCTGGATTTTTGACGACTTTGCCAACAAGGTTGACAGCTGCTACGGCAAAGAGTTACAATCATTAAGAGAATGGAGGGGCAAATTTCAAACAGATATTTTTGATGCAATCAATGCGAAGGAAAGTGAAATTACAGGCACGTATGAATCAGCTCACGACAAAGCGCTGCAAGTGTTAACCGATTTGACCAATGGGTTTGCAGAAAGAGCTTTGAATGAAACAAAAGAAAAGCTATCAAGAATGAAAACCAGTGGCCGATAACGACACATTTTTCAAAAACTGCAGCTGACAAAGCAATCACGCTGACGCTCTTTTCGCATTTGTATCGTGCCGCAAAACGCGATCACAATAGAAGTGTGCCTGCCATAACAAACGGCAACACGGCGCTCGCACACTGGATAGGTGAGTAGAGTTCATTCAAACGACGAAGATGATCCTGATGCTGATTTCTCACGATTTCGAAGTAGTGCTGGAGGTAATGCTAACCAAGCTCATTCCTCTTTGGAACACTCATCGGCCCCGGACTGGAACCTGCAACCGGGTGGCGAACAGTCCCTGCACTTGGTGAACGATCAGAGGAATGCATCGCAACGAACAAGAGTTCTCGATTTCTCGCTGATTGGGGATTGATTTTCGCGGCAGGGAGAAAAAGGCAAAACAGTCTGTGAGATTTTGGCAATATTCGGCGGAGCAGAACGGAACTCCTGCAAGAACACAAGTTCATTGTTGTTCACATCAAGATCTGAAGTCTGATGTTCCCATGTGCGCTTACTTCATTCCGACGCTAGCAATGGTATTATTCGTGGACGGAAGCTTCGCTGAAAAAACAAGACGCCCAAGCTCATCACTTGGGTGTTGCTTTTTGACGGGACCGGCCGCAAAACAAAAAAGCTTGAGGCACAAGTGTCAGGCTTCACTGGGTAATCATCTGCTCCGTCTTCTCTTTGCGAGTTTCTTCAATCGAACCAGTTCGCCTGTGATCAAAGCTTCCTTTTTCGCGCGGCTCCAACGCTTGACTTGCTGTTCACGTCGGAACGCTTCCTTGTATGATGCAAATTCTTCGGAGTAGAGCAGGGCGATTGGAGGATCGATCTTGGTAGTGCGACAGGCTCGGCCTGCGAAATGATCTTTGATTCTCTTATCGAGGGAACGTGTGGAACCACAATAGAGGTGTGTGGATTAAAGGCGAAGCATGTAGAACCAGGCGGACATGATGCGGGCCCTTCGACCCTTCGGTGAACTCAGGATCGAACCCTGAGTGCCACGAAGTGGCATCGAAGGGTTCGACTCGGTCGCCCCTTGCAGAGTATTGTCCTGAGAAGCGGGGCTCCCTCGCTCAGGGCTGTTCGATCCTTCGACAAACTCAGGATCGAATCCTGAGAGCCACGAAGTGGCGTCGAAGGATTCGACTCACCGCAGATATTGGGGGCTCCGGAGGAGCAGTGAGCGAACCCCACCAAAAAGAACCCCACCATTGCTGGTGGGGTGAGTCGAACTGCTCCGCGAGTAGGACTCGAACCTACAACCCTGCGGTTACGGTTTCATCCGAATCTTTCGATCCGGGCCGGACTATCTCTTCGTCCTCTCATGAATTCTGAGGTCGGACGTCGGGCGCTGTCGAGGCTTATTGGTGAGATTCCTCATCCTCTAGTCTCTGCACGTTCCCCGCTACCGAATGCTTTTCTCTTTGCGGGGCTTCGCTCAGGATTACCATCTCTCGATTGCCGAAAGGAAGGCTTCCCTGAATTCACCCGATGATTCAATCCCGATTACTCGGGAAGGCTGCTATTCCTGCGTGAAGTTCTCGGTGACAGTTTGCACATACGAGGATGCATTTGTCGAGCTCTCGTTTCACTCTCTCCCAACTTCGGGTGTACCCTTTTGATGAAACACCGAAGCTCTTCGATTCACCATCACGGTGGTGAAACTCGAGCGCCTCCTTGCATCGAGCGTATCCACAAAGTTGACACTTGCCGCCTTTGTAGTCAATCGCTTTTTGGCGAACCGTCTTTCTGCGGTTTGTGACCGCCGCAATAAGGTAAGTTCGCCTTTCTGCGTATGTGCGCTTCTCCTTTCGCTTCACGCGTACCTCACAGCCGCATGCTCTACCATTGAGCTATCGCGGAATTTGAAAGAACATGATGCCACTTGGTTGGTGGCATCTGAAAGAACAACCCGGGATGGCACGTCCGGGTTGCCAAAATATAACACGCGTTTGTCCGAAAGTCAAGAACCGCGCAAAGGGTAGTCCCCGCAATTCATCTCTTCTTTCTGCTCCTACGTCAAGGCGGAATGTCTTAAGCACCCTCAACCGTCGGACTAATTGTCAAATCCGAATTTCTATTGGACGACCGTTGCTCAAACTGTTCTTCGATGTCCTGGAGTGCCTTTATGTACGGAGGTAGTCTCGCTATGCCAAGGCTCGTTTCCATTATCGTTCATCGACGCAAAAGCGTTCTCTCTGAGATGCTTCTGCCGAACGGTGCTCTTGTTTGCTTCACTTGCGCTCCGTTCCCTTCGTTGACATTCCTCGCATTTCAGACTATATTGCTTGAAAATTGGATCAATTTTCTCTTTCGAACGGGAGCCTCTATGATGAAGGGTGGCATGCCGAACATGCAGGGGATGATGAAGCAGCTGCAAAAGATGCAGGAAAAAATGGCGCAGGTTCAGGCGGAACTGGA
>QYQB01000317.1 GCA_007280275.1 bacterium
GGGATCTACATCAGCAGAAGAGGAGGATGAGTGCGACTAGGTGGCGGGTTCTTGATAACGGGGTCGAGGCTTCCCTCCGGGGACTCCTCCGCAGTGTCCGGGCCCTTCACAGCATTCATTACTTTGATAACGCCGCCACACTGGCTGCAAACGTACACAAGCTGAGTGTATCGAAAGGACTTGTATTGAATCACCCACGCCCAGTGAATCCGCATTGAACAACGGGCACAGACGAGTTCGATTTTCACTTTTTCGACGCGGGAGCTCATCCCTATTCCGCTCTTTCGTAAGATTCCGACATTCTTTGGCCATTCGGGGCTGTTCTTCGTTTCCCGAGCGCCCATACTGTAAGACGACGGCCGGCGAACCATAGTTCCCCTCAAAAAGGACTTCTCATCCCATCCCAGAGACCACTCACACCATTTTTGATACGTTTCGAGGAATTTTCACATCTCGCCCAACCGCCCGGCGTATAGGAAACTGAAAGTACCTGGATCCATGACACTCGGGCAATCCACTTACAACCATTGTATCGGAGGACGACATGAAGAGAAGCGGAATGATGTTCGGCGTGATTGCACTCGCAATCATTCTGGCCATGCCAGCGACGGCAAGTGACATACGAAAGGATATCGGGGAAGCCAAATACGATCGTGCAGTACAGAATTTGCTTCAGGCTCTGAACGACCAGAACACCAATGATGGTCTGAGGCGAAGTGCCGCCTATATGCTTGGAGAACTGGAAGCCAGCGATGCAGTCATCCCATTGATGAAGGTCTTGCGGTCTTGCACAGACGTCCGCTGCCGGGTTGCAGCGTCTTGGGCCTTGTGCAAAATTGGAGACCAGCGCGGAGTGTACGCCGTGAAACAAGCGGTGAGATTTGACGACAACAGGAAAGTTCAGATCCATTGCGCCTGGTACTATAACCTCTATGTGTCGGAAGGAACGTTTGCGTTTATTCCTTCCGAGAGTGCCCCGACGCAGATCGCAGAAAGGCGCTGACCTCTTCATCCGGTTCTTCATGTCGAGAGTCAAAGCGGGTGAGCAACGCATGCTCACCCGCTTACGTTTCATGCCCGTCTGACTGAGTCCGCAGGAATTCCCCCCATCACCAATCACCGCACTCAAACCCTGGCGCCGCGATAGATCGTTTTGCCGAACGCATGCATCGAAGAACCCTCGCTGCAGAATTCTCCAAATGTGGTGGTTTTCCCGAAAATATTTGGTATAATCACGTGTTCAAAACTCCCGGATCTTTTTTCTCTTCCTCTCCACCTATCGTGAGAAACATGGACCCGATCGTCTTCAAACTCGATATGATACAGACGCTGGCATTGGCAGCGGTCGTGTTGTTTGCCGGCTATGCCATCCGTCGCAGAGTAGCGATCCTCGACCGGTACAATATCCCGGCAGCGGTCGTTGGCGGGTTTCTTTTTGCCGCGGGAGCTCTTGGACTCCGTCTTGCAGGCTGGGTCATCTTCCAGTTTGACTCGAGTCTCCAGGCGCCACTCATGATCGCCTTTTTTACAACAATCGGACTTGGCGCGAACATGAAGCTCCTGAAAATCGGCGGGCCGCAAGTGCTGCTCTTTTGGGTGCTGGCCACCGTCCTCGCGATCATTCAGGATGGCGTGGGTGTCCTCCTCACAAAGGTATTAGGGGTTCATCCTTTTCTCGGACTTATCGCAGGCTCAGTTACTATGACGGGCGGACATGGAACCGGAGCTGCCTTTGGCAAGCTCATGGAAGACCAGTACGCATTTTCCGGGGCGGTCACGCTCGCGATGGCCGCTGCGACATTCGGCCTTGTGTCTGGCGGCCTCATTGGCGGACCTGTGGCGACGGCACTGATCAAGCGATGGAATCCAAAACACGAGTCATCTGCGATTGACTCAAAAGACCAGGCGATCGCATCAGAGTACGAGACACTGGACCACGAAATCGACATAGAGCCGCCGGGTGAAGCCCCAACAGCATTCCGGATGCTGAAGATCATCACCATTATTCTCGTAGCGATGTGGATTGGATCGCTGCTGAGCGGTTGGATCGGGCGGTACTTTACGCTCCCTGCTTACATTGGAGCGATGATCACCGCCGCCGTCATCTGCAACACGGCCCAGGGGTTCAAATTGAAAATTGAACAACGCGTCGTCGATGATATCGGGACCGTCGCCCTCTCGTTGTTTCTCTCCATGGCACTCATGTCACTCAACGGCTTTCATCAACCTGGTTACGTAATCCTCCAATAGCTTGCCCGGTCATCCCCATTCATGAGCGGGTGGTAGAGTTCTGCATATCCACACGGAATCATGGTCATGGGCATACGCTTGATGCGCTGGCTGCTCGCTCTCGTCACTGCATCGGTGTTTTTCACGCTGACGTTGCCAGTGAAGAGGGAGCATTCCGCGTTTGTGAATCTGGAGCAGCAGGTGAAGATCTCCACCGCCGACTCCCTCCAGGTCGACAGTCTTTCTTACGGACTCCCCCCGGCCCTGGCGGAACGGGCCAGAGCGCCCCGGCCCGTCATTCCTGTCGTCATTTTCCATGGTTCGCGCGATCGAAAGGTGGTCTCGTTGACATTTGACGCGTGCTCCGCAACCGGACCGAGCCGCTATGACGAGCGAATCATGGACATTCTGATCGAGACTGAGACGCCGGCAACGTTATTCCTGGGCGGGAGATGGATGGAAGAACAACCTGAACCAACGAGATTTCTCGCATCACTTCCACAATTCGAGCTCGCCAACCATGCATTCCATCATCCGCATCTCAAGCTAATTTCCGACGACAGTATCCGCCAGGAACTTCGCCGGACACAGGAAGTCATGGATTCGCTGACAGGAAAACAACCAACGCTCTTCCGCCCCCCGTATGGCGAATACGACGACCGGGTCGTCCGAATTGCTGCGGAGATGGGGTTGACGACGATCCAGTACGACCTTGCTTCCGGCGACCCGGATCCCAGTTTCACAAAAGAAAAGCTCATCCGGTACGTGACTACGGCGGCGATGAACGGATCCATCATCGTGATGCATATGAATCAGGGAGGATGGCACACCGCCGAGGCCCTTCCTGAAATCATTGCCCGGCTGCGCAAGCGCGGATTCGCGTTCAAGACCGTTACTGATATGCTAACACAGACAAATCAAAGGTAAATGGACAAATGACGGTACCATTGACAGTCGCCTCCATCCTCATCACGCTCGCTCTCGTGTTCTATTCCCTTGGCGTCTGGTCCGAACGACTTGCACGCTACCTCAAACCGTGGCACGTTGCCGCGTTTTGGACCGGCTTCTTGTTCGATGTCTCGGGAACCTGGACGATGCATCGTCTGGCCCAAGGGCCATTCGATCTGACCGCCCCTCACACGTTGACCGGACAGATTGCGCTCTTGCTCATGTTCGCGCACGCGTTGTGGGCTACATACGTCAGCTTGAAGGGAAGCGAGAATACCCGATCAGGCTTTCATCGGTTCAGCACGATCGTCTGGCTGATATGGTTGATACCATATTTCGGTGGGATGTACATGGGCATGCACAGGTAGCATGCTCAGGAGAGATATCTTTTATCGAGAACTCTTCGTGTTTTCCGGATGTCATGGCAATCACCTCTGATTCTGTCGGGCTCCAGAAAGAGCGATTGCAGGGAATGAGTTTAGAGTTTAACGTTGTTGAGTTTTGAGTTATTGGTTCAAAGTGTCAAGTTGAGTGTCATCGTCTCACGTCTCACGTCTTCCGTCTTCCGTCTTACTTCTTCCGCCTTACGTTTTGCGTCGCGCTCGCCTACTTCCCCTCTTCAAACCTCTTCACAATGTTTTTGTTCTGATGATTGCAGAAGTCTTTTCCTTCGGGGGTGAGTGCATAGTCGATGCGGTTCTTGTAGAACTCCGAGATGCGTCCCCGTACAATCTTCATCGTACTATTCATCAAACGATTTTGCTCGTTGAATCCTTCGCCCAAAACCGCTATCGCTGCAGGCAACCAGCGCTCCGGGAACATTCCCGCGCTCTTGTTCCCCTCCCGATACCGGTCAATCTCCGATTGGAGAAGACGCAACGCCGCCGTTTGCCCCTCGTCGGCATGACACGAGAGATGGTGGTGCTTGAGATAGGCCAGCACTGCGTCCTTATTCGGGACAATAAGACCGACGGTATATGCTGACTGGTTGTTGTAGAGCATCACCTGTTCGATGAACGGCGAGTGAGCCACGATGGTCTCTTCGATTCCTTCCGGACTGTACTTCTCGCCGTCGTGACCGATGAGAACGCTCTTTTCACGGCCAAGGACAAAGAGGAATCCATCCGCATCCAGGTAACCGATGTCACCCGTGAATAACCATCCATCGCGGATTGTTTCACGCGTTGCGCGCTCATTGTTCCAGTACCCCGCCATCATGTTCTCGCCTCGTAAAACGATTTCCCCTTTTTGTCCGACAAGCAGAGCATTTCCCTGATCGTCACAGATTTTGACGTCTACCCGCGGGAGCACCGTGCCGGAGGAGCCGAATTTGTGCTTCGTCGGAGTATCGCAGGATACCACGGGGGCGGCCTCGCTCAAACCATAGCCTTGATACATGGGGAGGCCAATGGCGTTAAAGAATCGCTGCAGCTCGATGTCGAGGTGTGCCGCACCACCGACGAAATAATCGAGCCGGCCGCCGAAGCTTGCACGGATCTTCCTGAAGATGAGCGCTTCGCAGAGAGTGTACAGCGGATGCTTCGGCTTGCCGACATCCTTTCCGCCATTGTAGCCATCACCGTAGTGAGCGTACGCGATCTCAAGTCCTTTCCGGTACAGATTCCAGACCAACGTTCCCTTTTCGCTGATCCCTTTCTCAATATTCTTCTTGAAATTCTTCGCCAGGGCCGGTACACTCAGCAGAAATGTCGGCTTGATTTCTTTGATGTTCGTTGGGATGTTTCTGAGCGTCTCCAGCGCAGTTTTCCCCGACTGTATGGAAGCCATACTTGCCCCGATACTCGTCAGCAAGTAGATACCCCCGGTGTGTCCAAACGAGTGATCCCACGGTATGATGATCAGCGAGCAGTACCAATCCGGCTGCGGCAGGTGTTCCGAGCATTGTTTGACATTCGCCGTGTAATTCCGGTGCGTCAGAGTAACTCCCTTCGGGTCTGCTGTCGTCCCCGATGTGTAGCTGATCGTCGCAGCGTCATGCTCCTGAATCGACTGCCACCGTCTTTCGAAATCCGATCGGTGCCGCTTCAGGTATTCTTTTCCACGCCCGAGCAATTCGGGAAAACCGATCTCATCTTCAGCAAGCTGTCCCTGTGGATCAAGGAGGATGATCGTTTCCAGTTCCGGCAGGTCGACCCTCATCTTCGTTACCTTGTGAGCCTGGTTGCCAGAGACAACGACCATTCTGCAACCCGAGTGGGCGAGGCGAAACTTCAGATCCGAGCGCTCCTCGAGCTTGACCGAAAGCGGGACGTTGATCCCCCCGGCGTAGAGGATCCCCAGCTCCGCAATGACCCAGTCGTTTCGCCCTTCGGAGATGAGCCCGAGGCGGTCTCCCTTTTCCAAACCCAGGCTTATCAATCCTGCAGCACATTGATGGACGGATTCCTGAATCTCACGATACGTCGTCCCCTTGTAGGCTTCTTCCTTCTTCTCCCACATCATGATTTTTTGAGAGAACTTCTGGACACTATCCTCAAAGAGGCGCGGAATGGTGCGTGGGTGCGGTGCTGACATAACGTTCTCGACTTGTTGAAGTTGTTGAATGGATGATTGTGCTGCTCAGCTCGTCTCGTTTATTCATGTATCGCTTAGGCAGGGAGCGGTGCCGTTAGCTGACCTTGATGTGAACCCTACTTGTCGCAATAGGACACTTTCTTCGTAACCGAATTGAAGACCACTGCCCGACGACCGTACCACCAGTAGCTGAGTGCGTTTTCCGGATCGGCTTGAATTCTGAGGCAACGCCCAAGGAATAGTTCTACCTCTGTCTCCGAAAGCCCCTTCTGGATCTTGTACCAGTTTCGATTGACCTTCATCGTGTCAAAGGGGGTATTGTTGAACTTGAACGGACGGACCCCTTCTGGCCACCGAGTATAGATGCGCGTGCCCGCCGAGTCTCTGGAAGAAACGTAGTATCGTCCACCCTTCGGTGGTTGCTTGGCTTCTTGAGCGACAGCCGCTGATGTGAAGACAACGATGGCAAAAGCCAAGACGATTCGAGTCGTCGTCATTGTGATGGCCCTTCTTCGAGATCATTTGCCGCAAGCAGTTTAGGCAAAACGCATGCCCCGATGATGTCTATTGGGGCCGTTGCGAGCCGCCACGTATGAAGATTCATTTCTCATGGCGGGACGCAATGGAGCGAGCACCGTTTTGCTGTATGTTATGCGCTGCGCAGCCGTCTCTCTGATTTAGGCGGTCGAGTTCTGTGGTCATATTGCCATTGAGATTGGAGGGTTAGATTGAAACTACTCGCCTTTCCGCGCTTCATCGAGTATCTCCGGAATCGAGCGTCTGAATAATGTCCCATTTCCGTAAAGCTGCGCGATCAAGAAATCGCCCACCGGAAGTAGGCCACAGACAAACCAATTTTTTGGAAAGTTGGTTCGCACCGGTGTCCAGGTTGCACCATCGTCGTTGGTCATGAATACGCCGGCGTTGGTCGTCCCGGCAAAGACAATGTTTCCGGCGACGGCCAGCGACATCACTTGCATATTGGTCAATCCTTTAGTGACTTTTTTCCAGGATCTGCCATCGTCCTGCGACAGGAAGACCCCGTCCGATTCGAATGCTGCAAAGACTTTGTTGCCATGCGCTACAATTGCGGAGATTCTCCCGCGTCGACTAACTGGCAAACCCTCTGTGATGTCTGCCCAGTTTCTGCCTCTATTCATGGAACAATAGATGCCGTCCGGACCGGCTGCAAAGAGGTAATCATCGCTGATGGCGAACGCGATGATTGGAGGTGCGCCATAAACACTCGTATACGGTACCCGAGATATATCGCTTTTAATTGCTGTACCAACTGAAGTCCAGCTGGCACCATTGTTTGTCGAACGGAATACGCCCCTGACGCCACCGACGAAGATGTCTGAGCCGATGACCGCGAGTGGACGCAACCAAACAGTTGACTGATTCTCATTCGTTTGGACGGGCAGACCATTGCTAGAAGAGATCCAGGTGCTGCCTCGGTCTGAGGAGCGAAGCACACCTTCCTGGTTAGTGGTGGCGAAAAGGGAATTGGCTGTGAAAACTAGTCCGTTTACTCCTCGAGCTAGACTTGGGGAAACACGAGACCAACGTAGACCGTCATCAGTTGACTCATCTAGGCCGAGGGTCGCAGAATGTGCCAATACCACTCTGGGAGCGCCTGCTCCCGAGCTGGGGACGACTGTGATCGCGTGGTAGTCTTGGGCAGGAGCGACATGAAGCCACTGGGTCTCCCCCAGGGAAAGCACAGTGAGCATCATGGTTATGATCGCGACAAATCTGAAAGAGTCTTTCAGGGGTGTGTTCCTTTCTTGATTACGACTATGGGACTCCTCAGAATTGGTAGGACACCGATGTAACCGCCTAACTTATCGGACGGCTGCGTGGCGCAACGATGGGCAACACTTATGAGCGTTCTGCGCGAATGTTGCGCATCAAGTGTAAAGACGCCTCTAATCTATGAAAGAAAATCAAAACCTGCATGGAGATTGGACGCAGCGCGGATCGCCGTCTCACAAATGAGAATTGTCAGTGCGAAGAGTGAAGGCAGGTCATTCTGAGGGAGTCCCGCCTAGCTTTCAGTCGGGTGGGGCGAAGAATCTGATATCGAATGTGTTCAACTGTCGGTGCGCACTTTTTCCATTTCTGTCTGAATTGTATCCCATTGATCAAACGCCCGGGCAAGATGCTGTTCCACTTCTTTCCGCTCGGCTGCGATCTTCTTGGCTTCGGCGCCGTTCTTGTAGAAGTCCGGATCGAGCATTGCGGCTTCAATTTCCTTGTGTCGCGATTCGAGCTTCCCGATTTCCCGCTCGAGGGCTTCGCCCTTCTGCTTGAGCGGACGGAGCTTTACGGAGAGTTGCTGGCGCTTCTCCGCCTCGGTCCGTTTCCTCTCTTTGTCGCTCTGCTCTGGTGCGGCGGTCGATTGTTGTACCGTGGTCTTGACGGAACGAGACGACGACTCCTTCTCTTCCCGTTTCTTCGTCATGTAGTCTGAGATGCTGCCGATGTATGTTCGGACCGTCCTCTTCCCTACTTCAATGACTTTATTGACGATCGGTTCGAGAAAGGCACGATCATGCGAAACGATCAGGAACGATCCATCATACCGCGAAAGCGCTTCTTGCAAGACCTTCTTCGATTTCATATCGAGATGGTTCGTCGGCTCATCGAGGATGAGAAAGTTCGCCGGCTTCAGCAACATTTTTGCAAGCGCCAGACGGCTTTTCTCTCCACCGGAGAGAACGGATACCTTCTTGAAGACGTCGTCATCGTGGAACAGGAACGACCCGAGCAGCGATCGCAGTTTCTTCCTGACCTCCCCTTCGGCAATTTCCTCGATCGTATCGAGGACTTCCTTGGAGGGATCCAATTCCTCCGCCTGATGCTGTGCGAAGTAGGAGAGCGTGACGTTGTGCCCGACAATGCGCTGGCCCGTATTGAACGCTTCCGCACTCGCGAGGATCCTGGAGAGCGTCGATTTGCCTGCGCCATTTGCGCCAACGACGGCGATCCTGTCGCCGCGTTCGATCTTGTAGTCGAGATTCTCAAACACTTCGACAGCGCCGTAACTCTTTGAGAGGTCTTTCAGCTCCATCACGATGCGTCCGCTCGCAGGCGGCTGGGGAAAGTCGAATCTGATTCCACTCTCCTCAGGTTCAATTTCTATGATCTCCGTTTTTTCCAGTTGCTTGATCCGGCTTTGAACCTGTCGGGCTTTTGTCGCTTTGTAGCGAAAGCGATCGATGAATTCCTGCGTCTCCTTGATGCGCTGCTGCTGGTTCTTGAATGACTGGACCTTAAGCTCCCTGCGCTTGGCATACTCCTGCTCATAGTAAGAGTAATTCCCGGCATACTGCTCCATCTTCCCAAGGCTGAGGGCGAGTGTCCGGGAACAAAGGCTGTCGAGAAACACCCGGTCGTGTGATACCAGGACGACGGCACCGTTGTAGTTTCTGAGGTATTCCTCGAGCCACTGGAGCGTTTCCAGATCGAGATGGTTTGTCGGTTCGTCGAGGAGTAATATCGAGGGTTCACGTAAAAGGAGCTTCGCCAGCTCGATGCGCATTTGCCAGCCTCCGCTGAACTCCTCGGTCATTCGTTCAAGGTCGCTGACGAAAAACCCCAGCCCCATCAGAACCCGTTCTACTTTCGATTTCATGCGGAAAGCGTCCAGGTCTTCCAGTTTATGCTGGAGTTCCCCGTAGATCTCGAGCGTTTCGGCATACTCTTCCGATTCCGGGTTCAGACTTTCGAGGTTCGACTGTGCCTCTTCCAGCTCGCGCTGGACCTCGAGCACATCTTCGAATGCCGATTCCGCTTCCTTATAGAGTGTGCGACCCGATACCGCGACACCTTCCTGCTGCAGGTATCCCACCGTGACGAATCTCGCCTTGCTTATGATGCCCGAATCCGCCTGCACAAGTCCTGCGATGATCTTGAGAATCGTCGTTTTCCCGGTACCATTTGAGCCCACGAGGCCGATGCGGTCGTGCGGACCAATCATGCAAGAGAGGTCTTCGAACAACACCCGGCCGCCGTACTGGAGCGATATGTGGTCGAGAGTGAGAATGGGAGTGGATGAGTAGGAAGTATGTGAGTAGAGAGTATTTGAGTAGAAAGTATTTGAGTCGCGAGCATACGGAACGAATCGTCTTCATTCCCATGCTGTTTGGTCTGGTGCCCAACATCGAAAACCCAAGAATGGCATAGCCGCCACCTTTTTACCCGCCGTAGTCCGAAGGACGAAGGCGGGCAGGTCGGGGAACTAAAAGACATCCAAACCCCAAAGGGCTTTAGCCCCTCTCGCACAGCGAATTAGTTCATGTCCTGCCGGAAAGAATATACGGAAATGGAAGGAGAAGCGGGAGATATCAGAAAACAGAAAGCAGAAGGCAGTATGCAGACGGATGCACTATGGTAGTTCTCCTGCGTCCCGAGATAAGACGTTTCAAGAGAGAATCGCGGCTGCCTAGAAGTACCCCTTCTTCTGATACACGCGGACGTAGTCGATGTCGTGGAACTGAGGGAACGTCGTTGTCGAGTCCGGATTACCTGGCCAGCTGCCGCCCACGGCCGTGTTCAGGATCAGGTAGTGTGGTGCATGAGGAATTCCGAGCACAGTGGCGTGCAGGAGGTGGCCGTCGATATACCAGCGGATCGAGTCCGGTTCCCATTCAAGCGCGTACGTATGGAAATCCTTCGAATAATCTACGTCCCCGGTCCACTTCCCTGATGTCGATTTCTTCTGGCCGTCGAACGTGTAATAATGGAGAGTACCGTAGAGAATATTTGGTTCGTGACCCAGAAATTCCATGATATCGATTTCGCTGTACCAGGGGCGCTCTTCAGGTATCAACCGTTCCTTGCCATTCGCCACTGCTTCAGCCATGATGTACTCCATTTCCCAATTCCGGTTTTGGGGATAGAGCCAATGGGCAGGCCAAAGGCCTTTGCCGCCAGGCAGCTTTGCGCGAATTTCAAACCGGCCGTAGATCGGAGAGAATTTGCTCCTGGTGTCGAGCCGGCCGCTGGTGTACTGTTTAGACCCGAACGTTCGCACACGGCTCCGCAGGCGCAGCGAACCGTTTTCAATGTACACCTCGTCAGGCACGTAGTACTGGAGTTCGTTATGTTTGCTGTGTTCGCGGAGGAGAATATTCCACTTACCCGCATCGACGCGAGCCCCATTGAATTCGTCCTGCCATACCAGTTTCCAACCCGTCGATGAATGCCGTGGTTCCTGCGCCATCAAACCGGCGAACGTGATCAGCATAGACGGTATGAGAAGAATCCTTAACCGAGTCATTATGATTGTCTCCCTTTCATAAACAGACGAAGGATCAGTAATGTTACTGTGCCACGATGATCTGCATAGCAACGATAAGAAGCGGCCTGACGATTCTGCGCCGAAGGTTAACCAACGGATTTGAGCGACATCACGGTGCGCTCGCGCGCACCAGTTCAACATTGCGGTTCGCCAATGCGGCAAGGACAGGATAGAACACCGATTGGATCGCATTGAAGCGGGCGTACTTGTCGGACGCAAAGTACTCCGCCGGATCCTCCCAAACGCCGTGGTCGTCTACAACAGCACCCATATGGACAAAACCCTTCTCGCCGAAATTGAACTCACAACTCGATTTCCCACCGACGAAAGAAATGGAATAGCCGATTGGGCTTCCACTTGCCTTCAGCCGCCCGAGTGCCCTTTCATAGAGCGCACAGTCATTGATGTAAGAGTCGATTGGTCTCCATTGCCCCCCGATTTCTACCTCAATCCAGGAATGTCCGCCCGTTTTTGGCAAGAAGGGAAAAGCAAACGACGGAAGTATCCCTCGCATAATCCTGATGTCAATCAGGCCAAAGTGTACGCGCGCCGGTATGCCGGAAGCCCGGCAGAGCGCCTGGAAGAGGGTTGCCTTGGTATTGCAGTACCCGAGGCCGTAGCCCATAACCTGAGAAGCTTTCACTTCATCCCACCTCGGCGTGAATCCGAATTTGATCTCGTCACGCACGAAGTTGAAGAGGCTATCCAGCTTTTCAAGAGAGGTGTTCTTTCCGAGCGTCAGCTCGGCGGCCTTCTTCTCGACAAGCGGGTGATCGAAGTCCGCCAGGTAACTCCTCGATGTCATATTGTCCTCCTTGTCTGGAAGCTAGAACACATCTCAAAAATGATTGTCACTCCCACCGCCCTTGTCATTCCCGAAGGTATCTATCGGGAATCCAGACGGGAACTGTAGAGTCGATCGGGCTATTCTGGGCAAGGTCTGGATTCCCGCCTACGACATGCGGGAATGACATTGGTGAACGTGGCGGCATTTTTGAGACCAGTTCTAGTCTGGGATCGTGAAGGCGTCCATCCCGCCCGACGTGGGTTGCCATTCTGCCCCAGCTTATTTCTTCAAGGCCGCCTTCGAGAATATGTACGCCGGGATAGCCGGATCAAACTCAAGGGCGACGACCTGGAATTCCGTACCTTCTCCATCCTTGAGAACGTCTTTGAATAATAGACTCTTTGCCACCCACCGGTTCTGGACCTCCATCACGTCACGCACCTCCATCGTCTTCAGGAGCTTGCCGCTCTTGGCGTAGAGATTTTCCTTCAGAACGACATAACGCGTCTTGTCGATCCAGATCTTCCTGCCGTGGTAGGCAATATCCTCTTTCTTAGCTACTAAGTCCAGGACCCAGCATGGTCGACCGATCATTGTTTCTTCAGTCGTGATCGTCGCTGAATAGAGGTTTGGCAACCGCGGATCCTCCATCATGTCTTCATACGAAAGATCCGAGCCCATCACGGACTGACGCAGCATGTGCCCGGAAACCAGGATCGTCCTGTCGGTTGATGGAGAATATGTCCAGAGCATATCCTTCAACTTCAGCATCTTCGTTCCCTTCTCACGGGCCGGAGCAAGACATTCGGTGAATGTCTCGCTTGTGCCGCGCTGCCACGACTTTGCTTCTATCGTGCGGCTCTCGCGTCTTCCGCGGATGACCATTTTCGACACGACGGTCTTTGTCGCCGAAACCATGTTCCGATCCACTTTCTCCAAAATCTCATTTCCCGAGGGCACTTGCCTCGCGAGCAGGAGGAAAAACGGAATAAGGAGAACAGAGAAAAGGTGTTGCCTCATGCCTCAAGTTCCTTGAATAACTGGGCGGTTTGTCGTTTGTAGATCCCGATGCCAGAAATGGCCGTTCCGAGAAAGGTCGCAATCAGACCAGGGAGGAATCCGATCACAAATGTGAACGGCGTTATCTTCGCCCGGATGACGTCGGAGATCATCATGGTGCTGTTCTTCATTATCGACCCGAAGTCGAATCCTTCAACCTGAAGATAGTATGCCATCGCCAATCCGATCGCGGTACCAAGAAGAGAGCCAAAACAACCGATCATCAGTGATTCCGCGAGCATCGTGCGGTAAACATGCCCCTTCTCTTCTCCCATTGCGAGCCGTAAGCCTATTTCGCCGTAGCGGCGCAGACTTCCGGTCAGTCCTGCATTCCAAAGGACAATCGACATTGCGATCACAAAGATGCCGATGATAATGCCGCTGAACATTCCGACAAGATCAAGATATTCTGCCATACCGCTCTCAGTCCGGAGAGTTCCCATCACCAGAGAAAACTCATTTGCTGGCTCACTGTTTCGGCCATTGAATTCTGCCGACATTGTGGTTGCTCGATCATCATGATAGACATCGTCGGGGAAGAATCCCAGAATTTCTCCGGCACCTGTCTCCATGTCCAATGCCTGCTGAATATCTGCAAGGTCAGCGATCATCGTTCCGCGATCCATCGCCGCAACACCGAACCGGACGGTTCCCGCGACTGTAAAGTTGGACACCGCCATGCTTCCATGCATCGTCGAACTGATCAACGTGGCGGTCTGGCCGGGTGAAACATTAAGTGTCTGCGCCAGCTCATCCGCAATGACGATTTCACCGCGCTTCTGGGGAACACGGCCTCGCACAATGGCCTGGTGAATATTCAACACCTTCCACTCGGGACTTTCTGGAGACAACAGATCCGCAGCAAATCCGAAAACGGGAACCTGCGCCCGCGTTTCGCCCCGGTCGTCGGGGATATCGAGGAGTCCACCAAACTTGATCCGCGGTGTCCAGCGGAGATCGGGGAACCGTCGCCTCAATTCTACGATCACGGTGTCGATGCCGAGCAGCGCGCAATCGTTCGGCACCTGGTCTGCTTCCTCAGAATATGCTTTCGTCATGACGCGAACGTGCCCGGTGCTGTAGTGGGCAGCAGACTGGATCATGATCGTGATAGCGCCGTGAATATAGGCATGGAGAAATACCGTCAGCATGACTCCAGTAGCCACGATCACGATTGGGAAGAGCGACCGGGAGCGATCCCGCACCAGGCCTTTGAGAAGAAACACAATCATGTCATTTTCCCCCGTAGCGCGTCTGTCGGCTTCAGCGAGGCGATTCTTCTGGTCGGCAGAAAACTCACGAACGTCGTGACGACAAGAACCAAGAGAGCTGTTCCCAGAATCAATGCCACTGAGTACGTCGGGAAGATTCTTTCGCCCAGCGCGTATCCAAAATTATCCGATGCTTGCGGGAGTGCCCATCCCTCGCGAGCGATGTACGTGAGCAAGGGAATGCCATACACTGCGCCGACTATTGCGGCAAGGACGCCATGGAGGGCACCTTCCAGGGTAAACAAGCCGATGATGCGTGTGCGGGTCATGCCGAGGGCCATAAGCGTTCCCATTTCCTTTTTGCGGTGCCATACCGAGAGAACCTGTGTATCGAATATCGCCAGCATGGCAAGGAAGAGGAGAACGAGATACATGATGCTGCCGCCGATGCGTTTGGTTCTCACCAGCGTGTGAAGATCTTGCAGGAGAAAATTCAGGTCCCTGAAATTCCATCCCTGCACCTCTCGGAACGGTTCCGCGTCTTTTTTCAAGACGACCATCGTTGCTTCATCTGGCATCCCTGCTATCTGCCGGAGGGTGTCCAGGGGTATCCAGATCTGGTCATTGTCGATTTCCTGAACCAGGGTCTTGAACACTTCAACAATAGTTACATCTTTCGCATCGAAAGCACCATGGACATCGCGCCATTGAACCATGATTTGGTCCCCCTTCTTCGATCCCGTGTTCTTTGCCATCCTGGTGCCGATCAGAGCAGGAATGCCATCGGCTTTATCATTCAGCAAGGAAGAAGGAATAGACAAGATGGTCTGGGTGGGCTCGATCCCCTTGAGAAGGATGTTCCTGAATCTTCCTTCCGGATAGATGGTCGCCTGCCGTATGAGGATGGGCGTTGCCCTCTTTTCTTTGACAAGAGCCTGAAGAGTTGCCGGAACGCCAGCGTGCGCATCGACAATCGATAACGGATCGTACGGATCGTAC
>QYQB01000163.1 GCA_007280275.1 bacterium
AAGCACGTGATTCAGCACGCTTCCGAGAGAGTAATTCGTGTCGTCGTGTGTTGCGGCGTCTTCCACTGCTTCGCTGATGGCGATGCCAAGGCTTCCTCGTGACGATGGGTCCTTCTCAAGAATCGCGCGGCCCGCCTTAGTATCGTGGCTTGGGCTCGGAACCACCTCGGCTCCCCATGTCTGGATCATCGACCGGCGATAAGGCTTCTGGTCATAACTTATGCGAACCATATAGACTTTGAGTTTCAGACCAAACATGTTGCAAGCGAGACTCAGCGCGCTTCCCCACTGACCAGCTCCTGTTTCTGTTGCGAGCCGCTTGATGCCGGCCATCTTGTTGTAGTATGCTTGTGGGAGGGCGGTATTCAGCTTGTGACTTCCAGCGGGGCTCACGCCTTCGTACTTGTAATAGATCTGAGCCGGTGTGTCCAATGCTTTCTCCAGAGCGAGGGCGCGGTACAACGGCGTCGGACGAAACGCAGCGTATGCCGAGCGGACTTCATCGGGAATTTCGATAAAGCGCTCACCGCTCATCTCCTGCGCGATAAGTGCCATCGGGAAAATTGGGGCAAGATCCTGGGGACCTATCGGTTGCTTTGTGCCCGGATGCAGAGGGGGATCGAGGGGTGTAGGAAGGTCCGGGAGAATGTTGTAGTAATGGGTTGGAATCTCCCGTTCTTCAAGTGTGAACGTGCGCTGCATAGATACCTCCGTAGTTTTGTGGTGGTTCAACTGAAACCATGACGTCTGCCACTCCATCTTTTGCTTGTCATTCCCGAATGTATTTATCGGCCCGCCCGCCATGCGTTCTGGCGGGGAATCCAGATCCTGAACGATCCTCGATCACAAGCGACGATGGGTGGCTATGCGGGTGGCTTCAGGTCACCCCATTGTGAGTAGATTGGTGGAAAAAGAAAATCGTCGGCGGAGGTTCCCACGATTTTCAAAATCGGTACAAACGAAAACAGTGGAAACGCTCCATTCCGCGTTACCACCGTTGTGTTGTATTCAGATTTTTATGAACGCACGACAAGCAGTGAAGCGCGGGTTATGACCAGCGCCACCACCAATAACCTGCTGAGAATTGATATGCCTGTTCGTGCTTCATGCTTCTGAACTATATGAATCGTTTAGGACTTTGTCAAGTAGTTTGGCAAAAGTGTGGACGCATCAAGCCCTTAAGAACCACGGAGTTGACCTTCAACTGGGAATGATTCCGAGTGCATTTTGATAAAGGGAGCCGATGTACGGGCAACAAACAGAAGGATTGAGGCCGAAAGTTCCGTGATATCTCGCGCTGGACGGTTATTTGAGTCTGCAGTCGCGGCATTTCAGTTGAATGCCGCTCCTTATTCGTGTAGATTGGCGGTGAGCCAGATGCTGCACCGACGATTATTGGTTCCCACGGACTTTTCGTTGCTCGTCCAACTGAAAACAATATGATCACCGAAGCCGATACCTGTCGCAAATATGTTGTCCCAAAACTGAATTCCGCCGGTTGGGACACCGATCCCCATTCGTTTACGGAACAAAAGAGCTTCACGGATGGAAGGATAGTTGTAATTGGGACCAAGACTATTCGCCGGCCGCAGAAGAGGGCAGATTATCTTCTCCGATATACCCGTGATTACTTGATCGGAGTGGTGGAAGCGAAACCTGCCTATAAGACTGCCGGTGATGGGCTTCAGCAGGCAAAAGATTATGCGGAGACGTTAGGGCTGAAGTTTGCTTACGCCACCAATGGTCATTCCATCGTCGAGTTTGATTTTCTTTCAGGTAAAGAAACCGAACTTACTCAATTCCCTTCGCCGGAAGAGCTCTGGACCCGGCTTTCAGTCAAACAGGCCATCACAAAAGAGACCTCGCAGCAACTACTATCACCTTACTATCATCAAAGCGACAAGTCTCCCCGTTATTACCAAGAGATTGCGATCAATAGAACGGTTCAGGCCATACTGCAAGGCAAGAAACGAGTTCTGTTGACAATGGCCACGGGCACAGGAAAAACGGTGGTGGCATTTCAGATTTGCTGGAAGCTATGGAATGCCCGGTGGAATCGAACCGGTGACCATCGCAAGCCCCGCATTCTCTATCTATCAGATCGCAGTATCCTCATCGATGACCCCAAGGACAAGATCTTTGCAGTGTTTGGTGATGCCCGCTGGAAGATAGAGGGCGGGATCGCCAACAAGAGCCGTGAGATGTACTTTGCCATTTATCAGGCAATTGCCGAGGACGAACGCCGACCGGGGCTTTATCGGGAATACGCCCAGGATTTTTTTGACCTGATTATTGTCGATGAGTGCCATCGGGGAAGCGCAACGGACGAAAGCAACTGGCGGGAGATTCTCGAATACTTCCATCCGGCATTTCAACTGGGTATGACTGCAACACCGTTGCGTGAGGACAACCGCGACACCTATAGGTATTTCGGCAATCCCATCTATACCTATAGCCTGAGACAGGGAATTGACGATGGCTTCCTTGCACCGTATCGTGTCCATCGGGTAATCACAAGCTACGATGCGGCTGGTTGGAGACCGAGCAAAGGTGACCTTGACCGGTATGGCCGAGAAATTCCTGATGAGGAATATCAGACGAAAGATTTTGAAAGAGCGGTAGCTCTTCGAGCACGAACAAATGCAATCGCAAAGCATTTGACAGAGTTCCTGAAGAAATCAGACCGCTTCGCCAAGACGATGGTCTTCTGTGTAGACCAGGAGCATGCCGATGAGATGCGAAAGGTGCTGAACAATCTCAATTCCGATCTTGTTCAGCAATTTCCCGATTATGTGTGCCGCGTGACGTCGAACGAAGGCGATATTGGACGAGGGCATCTGTCGAGGTTTCAGGAACTGGAGACCACCTCTCCCGTTATCCTTACCACGTCCCAACTTCTAACAACTGGAATCGATGCACCGACCTGCAAGAACATTGTTTTGGCGCGGGTCGTCAATTCAATGACTGAGTTCAAGCAGATCATCGGTCGTGGCACACGGGTTCGGGATGATTACGGAAAATACTATTTCAACATCCTGGACTATACGGGATCCGCAACTCGATTGTTCGCCGACAAAGATTTCGACGGAGATCCGGCGATTATTACCGAAGAAACTATTGACGATGAGGGCAGTACGATCCCAAGCACGTACGCTGTCTTGGAGGAGAACGCCCTGGCCGTCTCAGAACCAGATGCATCCTATATCCCGTCGATTTCAGATGACTCGGAAGGGGCTAAGAGAAAATACTACTTCGATGGTGGCCACGTAGAAATCACAGCTCATCTTGTGTATGAGCTTGACGTCGACGGGAAACAGCTGCGGGTTGTGAAATACAGCGACTACACAGCGGACAAAGTTCGAATACTCTTCTCATCTTCCGCAGAAATGCGCAAGCAATGGGCAGACCCCGGTGGTCGCTCAGACATTCTCAACAAGCTGGAAGAACGGGGGATTAATTTTGACGATCTGGCCTCAGCGACGAACCACCCCGAAGCCGACCCGTTTGATTTACTTTGTCATGTCGCATTTAATGCCCCACTGAGAACCAGACGCGAGCGAGCCGAGCGTGTGCGAAAAGAACAGAAAGATTTCTTCGACAAATACAGCGCTGGGGCCAAAGCGATTCTGGAAGAACTGCTCGAGAAATATGCCGAGCATGGGACGGCGCAATTCATCATACCTGATGTGTTGAAGATTTCATCCATTTCAGACAAGTATGGGAATATCCTGGAGATAACAAAGCGCTTTGGTGGCGCTGAGCAGTTGCGCTCTGCTGTGAATGAATTGCAGACATTACTGTACGCTGCATAGGAAAGAAGAACAAACATGCCCGCGAAGAAATTGAAGAAGACTTTGGCCCCTCTTACCACAGCCCAGTCGCTCGGCTCCATTGTCGATTCTGCGCGAAAAATTATGCGCAAAGATAAAGGGCTTAATGGCGACCTTGACCGATTGCCGATGCTGACGTGGATCATGTTCCTGAAATTCCTCGATGACCTTGAACAAATCCGGGAAGAGGAGGCCAAACTAAGAGGCGAGCGATTCAAACCGACCATCGGGAAGCCTTATCGCTGGCGCGATTGGGCCTCCAAGGAAGATGGCGTTACTGGCGATGAGCTGATTTCCTTCATCAACAACGAGGAAGCTCCCCGCCCTGATGGTAACAAAGGTCCTGGCCTGTTCGCGCATCTCCGCGCTCTTCAAGGAACAAATGGCGGCGACCGGAGAGACGTGGTCGCTACGGTGTTCAAGGGAACCGTGAACCGAATGATCAACGGCTACCTCCTCCGCGACGTTGTCAATAAGATCAATTCGATTCACTTCAATTCGACTGAAGAGATCCATACGCTGAGCCGTCTGTATGAATCGCTTCTCAAGGAAATGCGCGATGCCGCGGGTGATTCCGGGGAGTTCTATACACCACGAGCCCTTGTGCGATTTATGGTTCAGGTGACAAATCCACGGCTTGGTGAGACTGTGCTTGATCCCGCTTGTGGAACCGGCGGTTTCCTCGTTGAGAGCTATTCACATCTGGAAAAGCAATGCAAGAAGGTAGAGGATAGAAAGATCCTGCAAGCCAGCTCTCTCATTGGCGGTGAAGCCAAACCGCTTCCATATCTACTCGCGCAAATGAATCTGCTGCTTCACGGACTTGAGTTTCCACGGATTGGCCCGGGCAATAGTCTTGCTGTACGTTTGGCAGAGATCGGCGACAAGGATCGCGTGGACATAATCCTAACTAATCCTCCGTTCGGGGGTGAGGAGGAGCGAGGTATTCTTAACAATTTCCCTGCGGATAAACAGACTGCGGAAACGGCGCTACTTTTCCTTCAGCTGATCATGAAGAAACTCAAACGGCAGCCGAGGCCAGGACGTGCTGGTGTCGTCGTTCCCAACGGGGTCCTGTTCGGCGATGGCATATGCGCGCGCATCAAGGAAGAATTGCTCAAGGAATTCAACCTGCACACCATTGTCCGATTGCCAAATGGCGTGTTCGCGCCCTACACCGGTATCCCGACCAACCTATTATTCTTTGACCGGAGCGGCCCGACGAGGGAAGTCTGGTATTACGAACAACCGATCCCAGAAGGACGCAAGAATTACACGAAGACAGCCCCGATCCAGTTTGAAGAATTTGCCGATTGCATTAAATGGTGGAAGAAGCGCGAACAAAACGAACGGGCTTGGAAGGTGCCTGCGGCCGACTTACTTGCGAATGGATGCAATCTTGACCTGAAGAATCCGACTGCAAAGGAAGATATTGCTCATCTCCCACCAGAACAGATTGCAGCAGACATATTGAAGAAAGAAGTACGGATCACGGAGATCGTCGAGAATATTCGCAAGCTTCTTTCTGGACAAGGCCAATGAGCAAGAAGTGGCCAATCGTTCGTTTAGGCGAAGTCCTTGCCTACCGGAAAGAGTTCATCACAATTAATGACCTAAGGGCATACGAGCGCCCGCGTGTTCAGCTTCACGTCAAAGGAATTGTTCTACGAGACAGGGTTCCTGGCGCGCTTATCAAAACAAAGACACAGCAAGTTTGTCGCTCAGGCGAGTTCTTGGTTGCGGAAATTGATGCCAAAGTGGGTGGCTTTGGCATCGTGCCAGAGTCACTTGACGGTTCAATTGTAAGCAGTCACTACTTCCTATTTGTATTGAATGAATCCAAGATCGACCGGCGCTTTCTTGATTTCTTTATACGAACACCCGCTTTTCGCGAACAGGTTGCTGCTCAAGGTTCTACGAATTATGCGGCTATTCGTCCGTCACATGTTCTCGGCTATGAAGTCCCCCTCCCCCTACCATCCGAGCAGCGCCGCATTGTCGCGCGGATTGAAGAACTGGCGACACACATAGGCGAGGCTCGAACGCTTAGAGAAAAGGCCGTAGGGGAGGCGGAGAATCTAGTTACGTCTGCCCGAGCAAAGGCCTTCGAACCAAAACCGGGATGGGCTTCAATGCTGATCACCGACTTCTGTGAATCGCCGCAATATGGATACACCGAATCTGCTAGTCAAATACCAATCGGACCGCGTTTCCTGCGAATCACTGACATACAAGACGGCAGAGTTGATTGGAAACGTGTGCCATTCTGCCGATGCCCAGACCCCACCAAGTATCTCTTGAAAGCAGACGATTTGGTTTTTGCACGAACCGGTGCTACTACTGGGAAGAGTTTTGTAATTCGTGATTGTCCTGAAGCGGTTTTTGCTTCTTATCTCATCCGGCTGCGCGTGCGCCACACCGTTAGCGTTGACTATTTGTATCAATACTTTCAGAGTCCTTCATACTGGGGTCAGATTGCCGATGAGAAGAAGGGCACTGGTCAGCCAAATCTCAACGGTTCAAAACTCGAAAAACTGAAAATCCCAATTGCACCACCTCATGAGCAGGCGCGAATTATTGATGAACTGGACGCATTGCAGGCAGAAGTCGACGCGCTCAAACGACTGCAGGGAGAAACGTCGAGGGAGTTGGATGCGTTGATGCCGTCGATTCTGGATAAGGCGTTTAAGGGGGAACTATGATAGACGATGATCCCCCTTTTGGAAACTATGGCTGATATGTTCGCGGCTTTACAGCTAGGTTGACACAATGATGGATGCATAGTTGCCGGCATTCTTCGATCAGGTGTCTAAGACAAAGTCTAAAGTGGCTTCTGAGGATTCTGTGGTCTTTTGAGAGTTGCGCCAAGCTACTAGACAGCGAGAATCGATCCCGCGAGTAGTCAGAAGAGCTGATGAGGAAGACAGACTAATGAAACGTCATGAACTGGGAGTGAAGGCAATTGATTCGTCTGACCATCATCGTTTCGCCGGAACTGCCAATCAACTAGATTCGCGGAACTCCTAGAAAGATCTTGAAGAGGGGAAATAATGGACGAGAATTCCACCCATTTGGATCAGAACAAAATCGTTGCAGAGGCGGCTGCCAAAATTGTTGTCGAGTTGTTCAAAAGTACTGCTAAAGCTCTGGCAAGAGCTGGTCGCTATGTCGCTAAGCAGTCTCAGACTTATGACCCCCTGGGTGTCGCCGCGCGTGCCTATTCAACTCGATTTGAGCTGAACCACAACAAGATCAAGATTCTCGGAATGCACGAGCCTGTAGCACTGAGAGAGATATTCACGAAGGTTAACATACTGGATGAAATCACCTCGAGAAGACGGTACAGTATTGATGAACTCAAAGAGTTTGTTGAACGCGAGAAAGATAAGAAGGGTTTCGGCCTAACCTCAAGGTCACAAGATGCTTTGGTGGTCGCAAACAAGAACCAAAAGCTTCTAATTCTTGGAGGTCCCGGGTCTGGAAAAACAACATTTCTAAAGCACGTGTGCCTTAGCGCTCTTGACGGTAAGACAGCCAAAAAGAGGATCCCGGTCTTTGTCAACTTGAAAGATTGGGCTGATTCGAAACGCGAACTTCTTGACGAAATCAAAGACCAATTTGAAGTGTGTGGATTAAGCGAAAGTGCGTCATTTGTTGAGAACCTCCTGGAACAAGGCAATTGCCTCATTGCGTTGGACGGACTCGACGAAGTGCCGGAGACTTCTCTCAATAAGCTCACACGAAGTCTTCGCACATTTGTACAGAAGTACAACAAGAATCAGTTTATCATCAGCTGTCGCATCGCGGCTTATGACTATGTCTTTGAAGATTTCGTAGAAGCTGAAATTGCTCAATTCGAGGGCAAGCAGATTGACAACTTCGTCGATAATTGGTTTGGCAAGCGGACCAAGCGTGCCGTCACTTGCAGGAAGAAAATTTGGAACAATGCTTCAACTCGAGACTTAGCCTCCAATCCACTTCTTCTAACCATGCTTTGCATAGCGTTTGAAGACAATTTAGATTTTCCCTCCAACAGAGCTGAGCTGTACAAAGATGCCATAGATGCACTCTTGAGGAAATGGGACTCATCTCGAGGAATCAAAAGGGACGAGATCTATCGATACCTTTCTCCCTTCAAGAAAGAAGGATTGTTCTGCAAGATTGCATGGGATAGTTTCAAATCAGACAACTACTTCATGCAGCAAGAGTATTTGGAGGAGCAGATCGTCAATTTCCTTTTGAACATTTCTGACAAGGCTATCCGTTCTCACGATATCGATGGTGAGCATGTCCTGAAGGCCATCGAAGCGCAGCACGGCATATTCGTGGAGCGCGCCAGAAAAGTGTACTCCTTTGCCCATCTAAGTTTCCAAGAGTTCTTTGCAGCCAGATACCTGAAGGAGCAGGCGAAGATCGCCGATCTTAGGGCGATCATACGCAAACACATCGATTCAGACAAATGGCGCGAAACCTTAGTAATCCTTGTAAACATCCTTGATGACGCAGATTTTGCTATTGGTGTGATGGCGTCTGAGATTGAGCGACGAAGGAAAGCACCTCATATCCGTCCACTTCTGAAGAATGCGGTAGAATATGCTAATTGCATTTCTGTCACAAAGAACAGATCTGCAGCATTTTTTCTTGCATTAACGTACGTCGCCTTCAGGCAGCTTGGGGAAATAGAGGATGACGATGTCGATTATGGTCTCTTACTAGACTTAAGAGGCACACTCAAGTTGACCATGGCTATATCGGAATGGTTTGACCCGAAGGTCGAAAGACTCAATTCGCTTCTGCTCACAGACCTAGATACAATCGGGGCCGATACCACTGTGGAAATAGCTGCCAGCCTTGTCTTTGGTGATGCCAAACCCCCAAGGATTCCTTTTGCTATTTCGCCAAAATACCTGCCAGAGTTGAAGAGCTTTCTGAAATCCTGTGTTCTACTCAAGGAATGTCTGAGTTCCGAAAGCTACGTTTCTCGAAAAGTACGAAAGATGGCTACCTCTCAAATGGCATCGTGATCTATGATGGAATACTAATTCATCCTGTGGGTGATATTGGGTTAGCCTGGCAAACCGATTGGACTTACAGGACAGTACTTGTCGCGATAACGGAGACACGTGACACGTTGTCCCTCGAGGCGAATGAATGGGGGAAAATGAAAGGCGCGGGCATCAGTACTCCCGCTCGCATAGAAATGGGATGCTTACTGTTCGTGACCAAAGAAGAATATTGGTATCGTAGCCGACATTCGTAGAAACCCAGCGGAGCTATTGCTGACTCAAACGCAACTAGCGACCAATTCAAGGAAACTCGAACAATGGCTGAAAAAGAGACAGTAGTTTGGGGCATCCATGCAGGAAGGACCGGAGATGCGCACTCCCTCTTCATGAAGAACAATGTCGTGGCGATTGGATGGACTGAGATGGGAGATCTGTCGAAAATCCCACCCTCAAGAGAAACGTTTAAGGAAGTTGTTATCAAGTCTTATCCGAACGTGAAGCCCGGGGCTATCCCAAACTATACTGGACAAACCTTTCGCTTTGTCTGTGAGCTTCAACCAGGTCACTATGTCGTCTATCCATCAAAGCACGACCGGCAGATTCACATTGGCCGCGTAGAAGGACCCTTTCGCTATGATCCTAAGATGGACAAAGCGTATCCAAATATGTGGCCAGTGAAGTGGCTGAAATCCCTTCCGCGGACACAATTCTCTCAAGGGGCTCTATATGAAACAGGATCTGCGATGAGTTTTTTTCAAGTAAGAAACTATGCCGAGGAGTTTCTTGCGGCGGTCGAAGGGAAGGCCGCACCCTTGCCCATTGCGAAGGACGAGACGATTCGCGTCATCGCCGAGGACATCGAAGCGACAACACAGGATTTCGTCCTCAAGACATTGGCACAGGAACTAAAGGGTCACCCTTTCGCCCACTTCGTGGCGCACTTGCTTGAAGTCATGGGATATCATACAAGAGTTTCGCCAGAGGGTCCAGATGGCGGTGTGGATGTTATTGCTCACAAAGATGAGCTAGGGTTCGAACCGCCGATTGTCAAGGTTCAGGTGAAGAGCACGGAGGGAAATGTCGGGGACCCCGAGGTATCTGCCCTTTATGGAAAGGTTGGGAGCGGCGAATTTGGTCTCTTTGTCACACTGGGATCTTTCACAAGCAAAGCAGAGAATTTTGCCAAGAGCAAAACGAACCTTCGACTGATCGATGGGGAAGAATTGGTAGCGCTCACACTTGAACACTATGATAGTTTCGATTCTCGCTACAAGGGCCTGCTGCCTCTCAAAAGAGTGTTTGTTCCTGTCCCGCTGGAAGAGCCAGCGCAGTCCTAGTTCTTTCTCGCTTCAACGGTTCTTAAAGGTGTGGGAGGAGAGAAATCAGCTTGGTCATTGAATAGGAGAAGTACTGATGGAAGAAAAACAAAAAGAGGTACAGCCTACCATCGGCGAATACCAAGGCAAGCCGATCATACGCATTCCGACCGTAGATAGCCCAAATCCCGATACCACCTGGCATTGGATGTCGTTTGGGAAGAACAAAGCGAAAGCGATTGTGAAGTATTTTGACGCGATAAAGAAGTTCGCGGAAGAATGAGCAGTCCCACCACCAATCACTTCTGAAACCTGCCTACGTCAGCTATCTCGCCTATCCCTGTTGCCTGAACACGGTCAATCAGTCGTATCTCGCAAATTCGAACAAAAACGCCAACTACTTGTATGATTATGTAACAGAAACGTCTTGACTGGGCCATTTTGTAAGGTTACATTACAGAACCTTCACCGCAAGATATTCCCTCATCCACGATCGAGAATGCCGTGACCCCGACTACAGATGCATATCCCAAGCATATCGGAGAGAGAATCCGATCAGCGAGAATAGATCTGCGCCTGACACAGGATCAACTCGCGGAATTGGTACAGCTTCCCCGGCCTTCGATATCCAACATCGAGAGTGGGAACAGGGCGGTCGACAGTATGGAGCTTGTACAGTTAGCGAGAGCTCTTAAGAAACCGATTTCGTTTTTCCTGGAGCTGCCGATCGAGCAAATCCAGGACGAGCCGCTCACTGTCTTATATCGCTCAGATGAAATCTCGGAGACTGATAAATCTGCTGTGGACGATTTCGTCAGGCTCTCGAAAGATTATTCTGCCCTTGAGAATCTGTTGGGCCTGCAGGACTCGTCATTGTTGCCGTGCTGGGGCGCACCCCTTAGATCAAAGTGGGAAGCAATCGTTCAAGGTGAAAAAGCGGCATCGGATTTACGCGGTTATCTCAACATCGGGAGTGGCCCCGCACCCGATCTGGACAACATTTTGGAGCAAAGAGGCATAAAGGTCGTCTTGCGTCCATTGCCAGACTCAAAAGTCTGGGGTTTTTCAATCACGAGTGCGGAATTTGGCCATGCGATATTTGTTAACACGAACTGCACACGCGAGAGACAGCTCTTCACGCTTGCTCATGAAGTCGGCCATTTGATCATGGACCGCGGTCACACCGCCACGGTACTCACTGAGAAGGAAGCCAAGGACGAAGATACGCATGAACAGGAAACCCTCGCCGAAGTTCGCGCGAACTCCTTTGCTGCAGCGTTTCTTATGCCGGACGTTGCCGTGAAGGCAGCTTTGCTGCAACTCGGTGTAACTGGGGGAGCGCAAGAACAAATAAGCGCCGCCACGATCGACTACCTTCATAAACAGTTTGGTGTCAGCTACGACGCGATGCTCTGGCGGCTCGTAAATCTGAAAGTGATCACCAAGAAGGACCGCGAAAAATTCCTGCCGTATGCAGTTGAAGATGCCGCCCCCGCTGGTGGTGTAGCAAGCCCTCTCCTACCGGAAAGATACAGGGCTCTGGCTATCGAAGCCTACAGGCGGGCGAAGATTTCCATCGGCAAGCTCGCAGACTTGCTTCGAATCGATATCTACGAGGCAAGAAAGCTCGTAAAACAGTTCGGCATCCAGCAGTCTCCCGTCTAGCGGGTGTCAGATGGTCGCAAAGCTTGTTCCAGAGAATATTGTCAATATCTCTGCGTACCTCCGCGAACTCTGCGTCTCAGCGTTGAGAACCAAGAACAACAAAAACACAACCTTATTTTTTAGACCCGGTACTCGAACCCATCCCAAAAATATTTGTCACTCCCGAACGCTTCAATCGGGAGTCCAGAACGCGCTGTCTGGATTCCCCGCCAGACTGCGGGCGGGCTGGCCGCTTAAGACGAGCGGGAATGACAATCACTTCTTTGCAGGTGTTCTCGAGATGCCTTCTACATGGTCTGTCGAATCTTTGCAGCCCGGTCATAAATCTCTTCTTTACTCACACCCGCTTCGGCGAAGAGCGCAAAGACGTTCTCATCAGGTGTCTCCGGCGGGATGGTGTGAGAAGCAGCGAGAATATACCCGCCTCCGTCGGCGGTCAGGCCTTCAATAGGCCGGTTCGTCGTTGGCCTATACCGAATGAAAAAGCAAAGCGTTTTGTGCTGAAATTGAGACAAAATCGCCGTTTATTGAAACTGTCGAACGAATACGCAATAAAGCGTATTGACATTTAAGCAAGTGATACTATATTTGATACTACCAGATGCAACGGATCAATCGAAGCTCCGTAAAGAAAATAAAGAAATACCTCGAAGAGCTCAAGAAAAACCCGCCAAAGCTGCATCATGAAATCGACCTTCACCAGGTGGGCAAACTGTTGAACGGGATCGGATTCATAGGGCCTATAGCAAAACACGGTTCATCTCGTGGGTTTGCGCATGAACTTCTTGCAAGAAATCCGATGCTGGTTGAAGGCCGGATCACCATCCACGTCATTCACGGTAGCGAGACAGTAAGCTATAGAGACTTCAAGCAACGGTTGTTACCTTTCATTCAAGAAGTCCTTGACTCCCTAGAGGACCAGAATCTCATTCAGGAGGACGAACCAGATGTACCGCTTTGAAAATTATACGCTGGTGGTTTACGAAACACCAAGCGAATACCACCGTGAAATTCCGGAGCATCGGTTCCTTTCATATTTAAAGGAAATTCCGGAAACATCCCTGCATGCCTACGGTTCGACTCAAGACGAAGCAATCAAGAACCTACGCGAGCAATACGATGAACTCTCGTCTGAAATACACTCCACTGGTGGCACACTTCCTCCACCCAAGCCCGAGGATCTTGAAGAATTTAGCGGTAGAATTGTGCTGCGCATGCCGCCATGGCTGCACAAGCTTGTTGACAGGCTAGCGGACGAAGAAAAAGCCAGCACTAACACATACATCGTGAATCGTCTAATCAAGAGCTCCACGATGGAGGAGATGTTTCAGCTTTTCACGAGGAAACAGGAAGGGTTGCTGCAAGACTTATCATGGACATTCCACGATGAGATGTCCGAAATCAAGCCGATGAACAAAAAAGTGTGGTCTATAGGATCGCTCGCTGGTCAAACCGGTAAGCCCGGATATGATCAAGAATCCCTGAGGAAAGCCATTTAGCCATGCCGACTAAAATGTCTCCAAAGAAATACCTGAACACCCTTGGCCTCATTGATGTACGCCAAATCATGTTCACAAAAATTGAAGCACACCTGCACCTGGAAAACCTCGGTACAGAAGAGATCAGCATGGATGTGCGCAACAAGGTGGAGTTTCAGGTTGAGGAGAAGCTGGGCGGGCTGGTAGCCTTGGACAAGTACTGGTTTCTTGGAAACACCAAGAATGGAAGCGTCTTCGAAATTGAGCTGCACATTGGCGCCATCGTGTCGACGAAAATGGAACTCAGTGAAGAGTTCTTCAAGGTGTTTGAACAAAACACTCTCAAAGTCATTACCTACCCATACGTACGCCAGGAAGTGCAAGACCTTACTGCAAAAATGGGCCTTAGTCCACTATCTCTCCCAATCTGGCGTGTTCCATCCCGGGCAAAGAAAGAATACTTGAAACCATCACCTGCAGAGCGCACGAAACAAACCGACCCAAGAAGGCAAGTAACCGGAAGCTCTTGACAGTTTTTTCGTCAAGACAGCCTAGCCGGGTGTCTTCAGCAGGTGCTCCCTAATATCTGCAGCGCGATCGTAAATTTCTTGGTTGCTCACACCAGCCGCATCAAACAGCGCAAAGATGTTCTCATCAGGAGTTTCCGGGGGAATGGTGTGGGATGCGGCGAGGATGTACCCGCCCCCGTCAGCTGTCATCCCTTGAAGAAGGCGTGCGGTTGAGTTGCGGACTTCGCTGACGGTCCCATGGGGTAGAAGCTCAACAGTATCCACCCCGCCCATAAACGCAAGATCATGCCCGAATTCCTTCTTCAGCTCCAGTGGATCCATCCCGGGACAATTGCACTGAATGGGGTTGAGAACGTTAAGCCCCATCTCGATCAGGTCGGGAATGATCGGCCGCAACGATCCGCAGCAATGATGGGCAAGCCAGAGCTTGGCGGCCTTGCCGACGTCGAAAACCCGCTGGAGCTGGGGTTTAACC
>QYQB01000178.1 GCA_007280275.1 bacterium
AGAAGCTCAGGGATTCTGGTCGTCCCAAATCACCCCATGAGCGAACAAAGTGAGCAAGCGGATGGTAGATTTCAGGACCCCCTCTGTTTTTCAGGCGGGACGCCTAAACTTTGCGAACATTGAGTAGGAGACTTTCGAGGATAGAGGCTCACCACAAACCATCCAAAACGGAACGGACTTTCAATTCGTCAATCTACAATCTACAATCTGCATGCGTTCGGCGGGGTGATCCGCCTTTGGCGGACGACCCCCTGTTCGAAATTGTCCCGCGAGCGCTTCTCGCGAGCCGATGACAATTTCAGAATCCCGTTCGCTCTCTGAACGGGACGCCCAAATTCAGCAAACGGAGCGGGCTAGGTGAATGTCCAATATCGAACACCGAATAACCAATAATGAAGTTGTTTTTCGTCGGGGTGACAGGATTCGAACCTGCGACCCCCTGCGCCCAAGGCAGGTGCGCTAACCGGACTGCGCTACACCCCGAAGAAATCCAGCGAGTTCAATTACTACACAGTCGCTCTCGCTCGAATGCAATATACGTAAATTCCTATCTGACTGCAATTCACAGATCGCTTATCAACAGCCCGGATTTGGGAACGGCTTATGCGATTGTCTGAGAAACACTGCTCAGCCCTATGCGACACTTCATGCAATACCCTATACCAACCGCGCAAACCTCTTATTCGAGTTCGGGAAATCCACTCCGAGAGCGATCCAGGTGAATACTCCAAATCCAAAACCTGTAATCGGGGCGAGCCATGAAAATTGTGGCGGTTGGGCTTCTCCCATCGAAGGGAGTAATGTGAAAACAGCTCCCACAACGACGCTGAGGATCGCGATCCACTGGTAGAGACGAAGTCCACCAACGATGGGAGTCTGAGGTTCACCGCGGAGAGCCTCTTCCACAAATCGCCCGAGCCCGGCCAATATGAGATACATTCCGGCTATCAGGACAAGCGAAGACCCGAGAAACCAAAGACGTGTCACGACGAAAGCGATGACGACATTCCAAAGGATCGAGTAGACAGGAGTAGGATGAAGAGGCACGCCAGTCAGGCCTGTGAGCCTGCAAACGCGTGAACGCGGATGATTGTAGCGAATCCCCACGAGCAGAGTAGTCTCACGACCGTGACAACAGCCCTGGGTAAGACATCGCAACCGTCCAAATGATTGAATCCATGGACCGGCGATGCAAAATGACCCGAGCATCAACCAAACGCTCGTGCCGAGAGCGCCGGCAATAATCGCTCCGATGACGACTCCGACAACTCCTCCATAATAACCATAGGGACGAAGCAGCTTTGGAGAACCCTCAATGAATTGGGCCCACAGTGCCGAAATGATCAGTCCCGAAAAGGCGACGATCAGAACTGACGCAATGTGTTCCGGGCCAACGAGTGAGCCGGCGATTGTCAGACCTATGAATGTTCCCACACCAGCAAAGGCTCCGTGGTTGATGATCCGGATCGAACCGACCTGCCACTCCTTCCACGAGTTCGCGACACGCTCGGAGAAGGACCTTATGCGCTTCCACACATCGGAAATTCGATTGACGAAAAAGAACACGAGAAGCGCACTGATCACGTCTCCGATTGTATGCATGCCAGTCGTGATGCAGCTGACTGAAATCAGAACCGCCCACCCCCACCAAAGCAGCTTCGTCGATGGCCAGTGTCTTCGATAGACTTGTGCGGCGAGCAGTGCCCATAGCACATGGAATGACGGAAAGGCTGCAGCTGGTGTATCTTTTGACCTCTCAAGAAGCAGCAGATTGCCGAGGACGGAATGTGATTCAAACGGGCGCGGAAAAGCCACTACTGGAACAGAGAGAAACAACAGAAGAATAGCAGACGTTGAGATCAACCCTGAGACCGAGAATTGATGGAGATCGCTCTTTGAACGCGCGACGAGAGGAGCAAGGAAAACAAAGAGGTAGGTGCTCACATAGATTGCCTCGGTCCATTCCCAAACCGGCAGAGTCGCCTCAAAGGAAAAAGAGAGACTGAACGCATCGTTTGGCACACCAAGTGCTTTCACAGCCTCATAGAGGATCACCCATGGTAGTAGGACGAGAAGATATACTGAAAGCCTGTCCCAGGTCCCTGCCGGCTCATCGTTCTGCGCTGGAATACGCAGCAAAGGACTCGATCGAAATGAGCCAAATCTCTTGGCCAAATCATGCTTCTCATATCCGAACACGAGTGCGACGCATCCAAGGACCACAATGGGGGACACGAGCCAGAGGCCGCTGGCCGAATGCACCGCGATGGATACTCCAATGCAAAGGATTGAAAACCCGACATAGATTGGGTGTCCGATATAGCGATAGATTCCCTTCGCGACAAAATACTTCGGCGGAAACGGGCTCATCGGCAAGCCTTGTCCATAAATCCAGAGAGCGAGAACACCTGCGGCCATGATCGCTCCTCCACACAACTCAACGAGTAACCCGAATTCTGGCGAGCCAGCGACAGGGAGACGGACTTTGGGTTCGCTCAACATCGCCCAGGCGACAAGAAAGGCAGGCAACACAATCACAAACAGCATCCCGTACAGGATTTTATCGAGACGATCTGAGATCATCGGCATTGGCACGCTCCACCGTTGGTGAGCTCATTTCGAGGAAGGCCAGCGTACAACTTCGTGGATTGTCCATCCGGTACCGAGAGTCGATTTTGCGTTCCTCAGGACTCCCCGGCTTTTCCACTTACATTCATACGTTTGCAGCATTCTGGCCGGCAAGAACTTGCTGACGCCGGGGATAACGGATAGTGCCGTTGAGACAAGGGCGCCCTCGCGAAGGACACACGTATCCTCGAACCCAAGCGTTATTCCCTCCTCCCCGATCACTATGTTCTGATCTGACACCTGTGCGCCCTTGCAGAGAAGGCCATTGTGGAATACGAAAGTCTCCGGTGCGGAGCCTTTGAAGTCCATCCAAATAATGGAATCGTCATCTGAAAGGTATCTCCCCCATCGGAGTTCCTCCAGTGGTAGCCGCCACGGCTTCGTCGAAAGGTCAAGGTGGTCGACATAACCCAATCCCCGGAAGGTGCCTACACCATCAACAGTGATGTCCGCCCAGGCACGAGGCTGCACACACGACCAGAGGAGCGGTGTCTTTGAAGCTTCAAAAACTCGCCTATTGATGGGCTGCTCTTTGGCGATCCATGTTCCTTTGAGTCCCAGAGCGGCACACTGCCAATGTACAGAGCCGTCTGTGCTCACCGGGGTTTTGCCATTGTGAAGAGTTGATTTCGTTTGAATTTCTCCGGTTGAACGCCTTACAAGTATGCTGGAATACTCCAACGATAACATTCTCCAGCGAAGAGAGGCAGCATACCCCAGCAACACATCGCCGTTGTCAGCTGTGCAGTCAAGGTACCACTTGGAGAGCGAAAACTGAGAGGATTCAATCATCGTTGCAACATGATAGCAGTTTTTGTTCCTCTAAGTACAGCGGAAGGGGTTGGCTTGAAACAGTAATGCAGCCGATGTTGCTGGCTGCTTTTCTATTCATTCAACGACTGTGAGGGAAAGCGGCTGAGTGTGGCTGGGAGGACGCTTGTTGCCCAGATGCGGAACTGCGTACCACGTTTGGATTTGACAGGGTAGCCGACAGAGATGATCACTGTCATTTCGACCAAAGGGAGAGATCTTACCAGAGCCGGTCGAAAAGTGCCGCCACCAAGGCACAAAGTCACAAAGGTTCTTGAAAGTGAAGAAAATTCAAAGATCCTCTTCGTGTCTTGGTGACTTCGTGGCAGAGCTGATGTTTTCGACTGCGCTTCTAGGAAGTTGTCATTTCGCCCGAAGGGAGAAATCCTGCCAGGGCCGGTGCCAGGTCCGAAGGACGCCTTCATCCGGTCTTCACTCCTTCCCCTCCACAGTCTTTATCTCTTCCTCTGTCAACCCGTATAGCTCATACACCGCCTCATCAATCTGACGGTCCAGGCTTTCACACTGCAACTCCAGCCTGTTCACTTCGGCATCCGTTTTCGCCGCAGCGAGCTTTTCCTTCGATTGAAGCATTTGATCTACGAGTCTTGCGACGTGATCGTGTTTTGCTTTGTCTATGGGATCAGAGAAGTTGATGGTGCGGATGGGTAGTTGTTCAAGATACATCGGTTTATATTCATAATACCCGCCCTGCTTGGTCGAAGAAATTTTGTGCATAACAAAATCACATACCTTGGAATTCAATAAACCAAGTAGATAGAAATCAGCCGTAGGAATGATGGAGGTTTTATCGTTTGAATATATCGACTTTGTATCATATGCATAAGAAGCGGTTTGGACTATCGAAGGAACAATAATCTTTGGCTTTTCAAACTCTGAGAAATAATCAACGGAATCTTGTATCTCAAACCATTTATAACTTCCCGGTTTTCTTCCTTTCCACACAGAGCCTTTAAAGTTAGAAGGTTCTGGCATAAGGCATTCTTTGAATCCAGATAGATACTTTTCAATCGATGGATACTTCTTAATATCTACACCTCGTCGTGTAAAAATAAGGTATCGTTTTGCTTTAGGTGAATCGTATCGCTTAATTTCTCTACCGGCTAAAAAAGGCTTTATCAGCTCTTTACATTTGGGGTCGTCGGATATAAGTCTATTTTTGATCGCCTCATCAATCACAAATGCTTCATTAAATCCAGTCACTACACCACGATATATGTTTCCCTTTACATATTCACCAAGCGGAATGCCGCAGGATCTCAATTTCTCCAACAAAGATGTCGATGTATCGTCAGACAGTGTCCATCCATCATCTTTTAGCTGTGATCGCTGAACTGTAAATGCCATGCCCTTTATGTAGGTGGATAAATCTAGATTCTCCAATGAATCTACTTTTGTGATACTAATGCGTTCTTCCGGAAGGCCTTTTTTAACGACGATGATACACGGATAAGTTGTCACACCCTGAAATACCGGCAAATCTCCAAAATCAATCAATTGAAGAATACATTGGCTCGTCAACCATTTACGTAGAGACTCACCGTAATTAGCACGCATCCATTTATTTGCAACGATGTAAGAGAAGAGACCTCCAGATCGAAGAAGAGAAATTCCTTTTTCGATAAAATAGATATAGAGATCAGCGGTTCCTTTGTATACTTTAAAACGCAATTCAAAATATGTTTTAAGGTCACTCAGTAATTCCTGCCTCACATACGGTGGATTCCCCACTACCGCGTCAAATCCTCCTCGCTTCATAACTTTCGGGAATACCTCCTCGAAGTTCATCGGCTTCAGCTTAGTCTCATCCACATCCGAAAAAAGTGAGCCCTCAGTGAGATCACGCCCGATAAGCGAATTGCCACAAACAATGTTTTGCTTCAGATCTGGAAGAATGGTCTCCTTGAAAAGACCAAACTGATGTGCATCATTCATTGTTGCATCTTCGAGTAACTTCAAATACAGCGACAGCTGCGTTACCTCCGTTGCCTGGAAATCAATGTCCACCCCGTAGATGTTGTTGAGGAGGATCTCCTTTTTCTTCTTCAACGTTAGCTGCAACTTCCCATCACGCTCAAATACGTCTTCAATCTTCACCTTCTCCGGGTTCGCCTGGTAGTATCGAACGTGATGGTCCAGCAGTTGAGCATATACTTCGATTAGAAATGAGCCCGATCCGCATGCAATGTCCGCGAAAGCCATCGGCGCAATTTCGGCAGGAGTCTTGCCTTCGATGAGCTTCCCCACAGTCTCTTTGACGATGTAACGAACGATGTATTCCGGCGTGTAGTAAACGCCTCCCGCTTTCCGCACCTCTGGTTTCTCCTCGACCTTGACCCGCTTGTCGGTGCAGTGCACTACTTTGCCAAGGAAGCGTTCGTAAATACTGCCAAGAATTGAAATCGGGATCTGGTTGAAATCATACGGCGATGCCGGGTCGGCAAGCTCCTCACAGATCTCCGCAAACAACTTGTCTTCGGATGGTTCAAAAACGTTGTTATCCAGTATGCGATTCGACTTGAAAACAAGTCCGTTGTATTTGGGCTCGTATCGCTTACAGAGAGAGACAAATGCTCTCCATGCAGACTTCTGTCCTTTCAGACCGACGATCGCCTTCTCTTCGATACCTTTGTCTTCGAGGAATCGGATGAACACGAGCCTGTCAATTACCCGTTGAACGGCTTCGGTTAATTCTTCTCCTTCCAGCTTTTCGTTCGCCTTCTTGAAAGCTTTCGCGAGCGTGATGCGATATTCATCGAGTTCCTCCAGGAATGCTTCATCAACTGCCTTCAATTCTCCTTTGAACAATCCTCTCTGGCCACCCTTGCCACGCGGCTTTGGCAACTCAGCCGCGCGCTTCTCAATCGAACCGCCGGCAACTGCTTCGCGTGAAAACAGATAGTAGACGTGTGCAAATTTGTCCTCGACAACGAAGTCGGAATAATGGAATGATTCGACCTTGCGGCTCAACGCCTCGTTGATGTTTGGCTTGAAGCGGCAATCCAGGATGTGAAATTCTTCGAAATCGGTCAGAACGACAAGCGGAGTTTTCGCATTCCATCCGTAACGGATCGCCTGAAAGTAGTCATCGGCGTTGGCGAGATTGCGGGACGGTTTCTTTGCCTCAACAAAGAATTTTGGATCGCGGAAGTTGGGAGAAAGGAAAAACGCATAGTCAGCACGGCGTTGCGACGAGCCTGCCATCTTGACTCTGTTTTCGATGTGGACTTCCTGTTCATAAGGATTCTTCTGGCGCTCGTGCGTGACATCCCATCCAAGAGCAGCAAAAAACTTGTTAATGAAGTCCTCACGGACCTGTTGTTCCTGGTAATGTGGCGAAAGATATGCAGCCTCCTGCGCTTTGAAATCAGCGACAAGGCGTTTGATGGCTTGGAAGGCTTGTTGCATTCGTGGTCCGATCTTGATGTGTGTCCAACACGGCGCTGGAACAGAGGTTTTTCTCGATGGGTCACCGCCAATCTACACGAATAACGGGGCGAGTGAAATCAATTGTCAGCATCGATATGATGCCAATTCGGCGTCAAAAGGCTCAATGGGCCATTGGTTCGAAAATAGGCTCACAGAAGCATTTGGTGAGCCTATTAATGGCTCAGTGACACTATTCGCTTCCATCGGGCATCACGCCCCTTGCCAAGGGATACAATCTGCTTTTTCCGCTTCAAATCCTGCAATGCTCGCTTCAATGTCGCAAAGCTCACACCGGGACAAACCCGCTGGATGTCGGAAAAAGAGAATTCTTCCGGAAGCCGGTGAATGGCTGCATAGACCATTTCGCGTTTCGCCCCGCGGGCAGAGGTGATCGTGCCAATGCGACTCTCGAATTCCTTATATGCCGCCGTGATTGCACCAAGGAAGTAGCTCCACCAAGGCAACAAATCGTGTTCCCCTTCATGCCATTTTTGTGAGCTGTTGAAGAGAGCTTCATAGTAGGTCTCTTTGCTCTCCTCAATCACTCGTTCAAGACTGATGAACCGCCCGACTTCATATCCCGCCCGATACAGAAGAAAGAGCGTCAGCAGTCTTCCCATTCGACCGTTCCCATCCTTGAAAGGATGGATGCATTCGAAGTCGAACACGAAGGAAGCGATCGACAGAAGCGGTTCAGCGTTTCCTTCGGCGATTCGCTCGTTGAACAGGCCACACAAT
Organism: bacterium; assembly: GCA_007280275.1. Classification (GTDB taxonomy): domain Bacteria; phylum Bacteroidota; class Ignavibacteria; order UBA10030; family UBA10030; genus UBA9647. Next base: position 7,627 of record QYQB01000178.1, read on the forward strand.
CGTTCCATTGCGTTCGGTGTCGCAGCCATAGGAAGCGGGCGAAAACGAACGGCCTTCCTTTCACCATCAAGGATTTCGAAAATCACATTCTCTTCCTGTTTCCAAATGCCCCCCTCTTCCGCTGTGTAGCGAAACAACTGCTTATGCCACTGTAGGATGAGCGTTGTCGAGAGCTTCAGCTTGGAAGCATTTGCGTGGATGTCCGCGAGAACATCCCTGTATCCGGCAACTTCTTGCTCAGAGCGGTTTTTCGGTTTCGACTTCTTCGCAACGATTGCGTCCAGCCTGTCTACGGGCACGGTGATACCTTCGATGCGGTTGCTCGACTCCGTGCTTTGCACAACAGCAACGCGACGTAGTGTTTCCAGTACTTCAGGGAATTGGTCGCGATAGAGCGCCTGTCTGCCACGGAATTCACCCAGCGAACGGACGGACATCAGCAACCCCTGCGATATCGGCTGATGAACATAGTAATCGTGTTCAAAGGATTTCATGTCGATGCTCCATTTGTGCTTTCCCGAGTCTTTGTTTGAATATCATGCATCCAGGATCTTGAGAGTTGCGATATCGGCAGAAGGGAGTCACTGCTAATCTACACGAATAACAAGCCGTATTCAACCGAAATGCCATGCCTGCAGGGCCAACTAGCGTTGCGGAGCGGGATTTCACGGGACTTCCGGTCCCTAGCCTTCTGTTTGTTGATCGAACATCGACACTTATGGTCGGAATGCACTCGGAATTGTTCTCGCTTGAAGGTCAACTCCGCGATTCATAAGAGCTTAATGTGCCCATACTTTCGTCCCATTTCTTCCATTGTCGTTGACACATTCGCGACACTTCGACGATTTGATCCAGCTCATCCCGCCTCTTGGCAGTATCAGCGAACATCGCTTCATTG
>QYQB01000298.1 GCA_007280275.1 bacterium
ACACCCTGTACTCCAAACAAATAGTCATCCTTCGAGACTTTCAACGTGATTGTCGTGTCGATCGTAAAAACTGCTTTTTCCCAGAGCGGGGCGCTCGTTTGCCGATAACGCACAAGGTAGCCGGCAAGGTCAGGTTCGGGGTTTTTTGTCCACCGCAACACTGTATCATAACCAAGCTGCGAAGTGAGGACGCCGACATTCTCAGGCGGCTGAGGAGCCCGGGCAAGCGTGGACATGGCGGCGGCATTGATTCTCCCCACGTTCGCACAGTATTCGTAGTCAACAAACTTAGGAAGGTCCCCGTATTCCTTGCCGTTTTCGACTCTGACATTCTGGTGCTGATGATCGAAGTTTTCCTTTACTTCGCTAAACCGCACCGCTCTAAATCCCCGTTCATGGAAGGGACGATGATCGCCCCCGCGGAGGAAACGATCAAGCCGGTACACGAGCGCCACACCAAATTTCGGATTGTACCGTTCCCCGGTTTCCTTGATGTACCGGGCAAGCGAACGAGACCCGCCATCGTTCTCCAGGCCGAGAGAAATCCGTTGACGGAACACCGACCCCGTGTCGAGCGGACTGAATGCCTCCGAGAACAACCTCACAAAGCGGCTTTCTTTCGTTCCATCACCCGCCACTGTGCTCCCAACGATATCGTTGTTGAAAACGGCCTCGATCTTCAGAGTACGGTTCTTCGCCATCTCAGCCCACGCGGTGGCTCCCAGCAATCCCTGCTCCTCTCCGGCAACGGCCATGAAAACAATCGTGGCTTCAAAGGGATATTTGCTCATAACCCTTGCAAGCTCGAGAACGATCGCCGTCCCGCTTCCGTCATCGTTTGCCCCCGGCGCGTCACTCTGCGCATCGGTGGCACTGCCTGGCATCGTGTCATAATGTCCGCTGATAACAATGATACGGTCGGCGGAGGGTCCCGCACGCTCTGGTCTCAGTGTGGCCACAACATTCACCACCCGGGTCGGAGAAGGAATCCTCTGCGAGACCGGCGCAACCGTTTCGAAAAACTCAACGGCCATTCTTCCGTCGCTCGCCTGTGCATAGCGCTCGAACTCCGATTTGAGCCATCGACGCGCCGCACCGATTCCGCGAGTCTCGCTTGCTGTATCCGAAAGCGTGTTGCGGGTCCCGAAGCTCACCAATTTCTCGATCGTCGCCTTGATGTTCTTCGCAGAGACTTCCCGCACAATCTTCTCGACAAGCGCGTTCTTCTTCGGCGCCTGTTGACCAAATCCAACGGCGATGAAGAGCAGACCGCAACCAATGATGAAAACCAGACTTCGCATGTTTTGCCCTCCGACAATAGTATCGATTCCAGATTGACCCGACGACCCGATGATCCGATCGCACAATCACCAGATGGCCCGATTCTACAGCTCTCTCTTGATCACCTCCGGATATTTGATCCCGGTCGCAGTATTGAAAACCACAACGCGGTCCGTCTCCGAAACCTTTCCCTGACTCAAGAGATAGCGCAATGCAGCAAAACATGCGGCTCCCTCCGGACAGATAAACAACCCCTCGGTCCTCGCGATCTCGTAGACGGAAGCAACAATCTCCTCGTCGTTCACGGCAACGGCACTTCCTCCGCTCTTGTAGACGGCATCGAGAATAAGGTGGTCGGCAAATGCCTTCGGCACACGCAGACCTGAGGCAATCGTTTCAGCGTTCTCCCAGAACTTGGAGTCCGGCTTCTGCTCATTGTATGCCCTGACGATTGGAGCGCAGCCGCTCGCTTGAACCGAGATCATCCTGGGGCGTCTGCTGCCGATCCACCCGAGCTGCTCCATTTCATCAAATGCCTTCCACATCCCTATCAACCCCGTGCCTCCTCCGGTCGGATACACAACAACGTCTGGTAGCTGCCACTCCATTTGTTCAGCCAGTTCATATCCCATTGTTTTCTTCCCCTCAAGCCGATATGGTTCCTTGAGCGTTGAGACGTCGAACCAGCCGGGGTTGGTCTTTTTCTGCTCGTTCATCTTTTTCGCAGCGTCGCTGATGTTGCCTTGTACAAGCTTCACATGCGAGCCGTACGCGAGGCATTCCTTGATGTTGATCTCTGGAGTGTCCTCGGGCAGAAAAATGAAAGCTTCCATTCCGGCACGCGCTGCATATGCAGCCAGAGCGCCCGCAGCGTTCCCGGCCGACGGAATGCAGACTGTCTTGATGCCCAGTTCTTTTGCTTTCGACACCGCCATCGCCAGGCCTCGTGCTTTGAATGAGCCTGTAGGGAGCTGACCTTCGTCCTTCATGAGAAGGTGCGGAAGCCCAAGCGCTTCGCCCAGTTTCGGCGTCGGAATAATCGGTGTCGTCTGCTCGCCCAACGACACGACGTTTTCTTCTCGCTCCACAGGCAGGAGTTCGGCGTATTTCCAGAGCGACGGCGGCCTGTCTTTCAATGAGGCTTGAGAAAACGATTTGCGCGCTGCCTGGAGGTCGTACCTTGCAACCAGCGCTTTGCCGCAGGAACGGCAGATTGTCTGTATTTCATGGGGAGAATGACGATCTCCACAGACACTGCATTCGAGATGAGTAAGGAAATTCAAGGTGGTAACTCGATGTTGTGGTTGGGGATTCGCACGGTGGTGCTTCCTACAGGGTGAAAAATAATGTAGAGGGAGAATGGCGGAGAATCAAGACAAAAAGAGGACCATAGCAACGGAACCACGATCGCCTCCGGATGGTTGAAAGTCTGGGGCCTTTTGTCTAATTTGAAGAAGCCAAAATCCACCTGTTCTCTCTTTACCTTAACGGGGTTCATATGCGAAATCGTTTGCTGCTCTCTCTCATTCTTCTGATCACAATCAGCGGCTCGGGCTATTCACTTCCCCGTTTTGCCACCCGATTGAATCTTCCATGCCAGAGCTGCCACGTAAATCCCTCCGGTGGTGGCATGCGGAATGCGTTCGGCCAGAGCTTCGGACGCGACAGTCTCTCGGTGAAGAGCTGGCAGCAGGAGTACGAACTCGATGACTTTTCAACAAAGGTCAGCGAGTTCTTGTCCTACGGGGCCGATTTCCGACTTCTCGCGTTCTATCAATCCAAGACGAATCCAGTCGCTTCGTTGAGTTCGTTTTTCCCCATGCAAACGGACTTGTACTTCAACCTCGCGGTCTCAAAGAAGATCAACCTCTTCATCAATCCCGCGTTCGGCCCATATAACCGGCTCGAAGCGTTCGCCATAGCCAGAGTCCTCCCGGCCAATGGCTATGTGAAACTCGGCCGCTTTTCACCGCCGTACGGTCTCCGGTTCGACGACCACACTTCTTTCGTGCGGCAGGCAACCCCCTTCCGATATAATATGGGACAACAAACAGGAGTTGAGCTTGGGCTTAGAGCGGGGTCATTCGCAGCGATGGGGGCTGTCACCAACGGGATGCAGGGCGACCTGGATGGAAATCTTGCGAAGGCTGTTTTTGGAAAACTGGAGGCGCACGGGGAGGTGGGACCGCTCAGAGTTCTGGCCGGGGTTTCGTCGTACAATGACGCATCGAGCGTCGAGAAACTAAACCTTTTCGGAGGCTACGGCGCAGTGACATTCATGGATATGCTCACCGTGACCGGAGATGTCGAACGCATCCAGGGGAACTCTTCGTCCATGAGCGTCAGTTCAGATCTCAACCAAAGGAACGCGCCGGGCACTGACCTCAAACAACTCGCCGTGATGATTGAGGCAGACTATCCCCTCATACAAGGAATCGATCTGAAGTTCATGTACGATTTCTTCGATCCGGATACAAAGACAAAGAGCGGAACTGCGGTGCGTTACTCGGGAGGCGTTGAGTTCATGCCGGTGAGCGGTGTCGAAGTCCGTCCGCTATACCGATTCACAAAAGATTCAATTTTGAACCGGAACGTCAGCGAATTGCAGATTCTGTTTCACCTCTATCTCTAGCGAGCCGTTCGAAAAGTGCCGCCACCAAGACACAAAGTCACAATGGTGCTTGAAAGTGAACAATATTCATAGATCTTCTTCGTGTCTTGCCAGCCCGCTACGCGTTCTGGCGGGGTGACTTCGTGGTCCCGCTCTTGTCCCGCTTCTCAGGATCCCGCACCATAGCGGGATCCAAAGAGCGGGAGATTCCGCTCATGAGCAGGATTCAGAAAGCGGAACAAAGTTGATGTCTTCGACTGCGAAGGGTTCTGGGCTATTCGACTTTTTCGATCTTGATTGAATTTGTCGTGCCTTTTGAGAGAAGAGGTATGCCCGCCGTGTATACAACGTAGTCGCCCGATTCGGCGTACGAGAAGCGCCTCAACTCCTCGTTGATCCGTTTGAACGCAGTATCGGTATCCGCGACAAAATCTGGGACAATCATGCCCCGGATTCCCCAGATCAGGTTCAACCGACGAAGGATCTTCTCACGCCCTGTGACGGCAATAATGGTTGCTGTGGGCCTGAATTTCGCGATGTTGATGGCGCTTGTACCGGAGTGAGTGACAACGACGATCGCCTTCGCACAAATTTCGTTGGCGATCACGCATGCCGCCCTGCCGATCGCGTCGAACACGGCTAAATCCCGCTCTTCCGGCGGTTTTACGATATTCAGGTGGTCGTGAGGCTCACTTTCCGACTTCCTGATAATTCGATCCATGGTCTGGACAGCCTCGACAGGATACTTTCCGACAGAGGTCTCAGCACTGAGCATCACGGCATCGGTCCCATCGAGTACTGCATTTGCCACATCATTTGCCTCGGCGCGCGTCGGCCGCGGGTTTTCAATCATGGATTCGAACATCTGCGTAGCAATAATGACGGGCACTCCCATCTCATTACACTTCCGAACGATCATTTTCTGAATGAGCGGGACGTCTTCCGGCGGGAGCTCCACACCCAGGTCACCTCGCGCCACCATAATGACGTCCGCCTCTTCGAGAATCGAATCGATGGCCTCGACCGCTTCCCCCTTCTCGATCTTCGCAACAACCGGAATTTTCTTTCCCTTGGGAGCCTCGCGGATGAGAAAGTCCTTAAGATTTCTCACGTCATCCGCCGAGCGCACGAACGACAGAGCGACATAGTCAATATCGTGCGCAAAACCAAATCTCAGGTCATCGATGTCCTTCGGTGTAAACGAGGGCACGCTCACCTTCACACCCGGGAGGTTCATCCCTTTCTTCTCCGAGAGTATTCCTCCGTTCACGACTGTGCAGACAACATCCGTGTTGTCTTTCGAGACGACCACGAACTTCATCTTACCGTCATCGACCAGGATGCAATCTCCAATCTGGACATCACGAGGGAGTTGCTGATAGGTCGTTGAAACGCACTGTGCATTGCCCAGGACTTCTCGCGTCGTAAACGTAAACGTGGCACCGGATTTGAGCTCCGCCGCCTTTTGCTCAAGCAGTCCGGTCCGAATCTTTGGGCCGCCCAGATCTTGAAGGATTGAAACGTGCTCTCCGGTCCTCTTGCTGGCCTCTTTGAGATTTTCAATGACCTGAAGGTGCTGCTCGTGAACGCCATGTGAGAAATTCAACCTGGCCACATCCATACCGGCCTCGATGAGTTTCACGAGCACATCAACACTCTGCGAGGCCGGTCCTATTGTGCAAATAATTTTCGTCTTGCCAAAACCCGACGGTGCATTCATGGTCAACCTCGTTGTTGAAGGTTTGTCTGTTGCAGCATCTCTGGCAGAATTTCCCCCGCCTTGCCGATCAACGTCTCGTGAGCGCGGGAGGAGAGGTCGGTGAACTCGCGGTTGATTTCGACGATGTATGCTCCCTGCTCGAGCGCGGCGATTGGCAGAGCGGCTGCGGGGTAGACGACCGCTGATGTGCCGACGCAGAGGAACACGTCGCATCGTCGGGCTGCTGCCTCGGCTTTTGAGAATGCTTCAACCGGAAGCATCTCACCGAACCAGACTACATCAGGGCGGACAAGTCCACCGCATTTTTCGCAGCGGGGTGCTCTGTTGAGTGCATCGAGGTTGAGTTCAGATACAACCGTTCCGCACTCAATACAGTAACTCCGCTCAATATTCCCATGGAGCTCGACCACAGACTGACTCCCCGCCCTGGTGTGCAGATTATCGACGTTTTGTGTGACGAGAGTGAAATCCTTCAGACGACGCTCAAGCTCGACCAGCGCAACGTGGCCAGGGTTGGGTTTCACTTCGTGGATCAACTTGCGACGATACGCATACCATTCCCACACAAGATCCGGATTGCGGATAAACGCGTGAAAGCTTGCCAATTCCTCGGGCCTGAATTTTTTCCACAACCCTTCCTCACCTCGGAACGTTGGGACG
>QYQB01000088.1 GCA_007280275.1 bacterium
ATCGAGCGTCGTTTCAAGCTTATGGCCGATCCCGGCTGTCGACGTATTGATGCCGCTGCTATCGGTAAGATCGACAATCATTGTGGCATCCGGACCGACGACATCGCCCGGACGGAAGGATTGGTCTTCGAAGTAGATGCGCATGGATGGTCCGACAGTGTCAACCGAGGCAGAGGCCGTTCCCGAGATAGAGAGGTTTTCTGTATAGCCCGTGGCATCCGTCGAATCATTCCAGGCATAGATGTTTATTCTCGACTGGTTGTCACCGTACGACACATCTTTGGGGATGGGGAAGACTCCCTGGACGACACCATTGCGGACGGAGACCTCTCCGCGGTAGATCAGGCTTCCGTTTGTGACGAAGGAGTAGTCTCCCCACTCCGGAACCGGCACCCTCCTCTTGGAGTCATATGCCTCGAGGATCGCCCGTCCATGGATCGAGCTCAGAGACGCGCCGGTGAAGTTCTTGAGACTCCCGCTTACTTTGACTTTTCCAAGGGCACTCACCGTCACCAGTGCGGAGGCGGTCTGGCCGTTGACGCTGTCAAGCGAGACACGGGCGCGGGGGACCGCAAGTCTCATCGTCGGATCAGCCAGGAGATGATGTTTCTGATCGTTCGTGCTGTTCAACACCTGCTTCGTCTGCCACATCGCGTCGCCGAGGCGGATCGGCCGGCCCTGTGCATCGGATTGAAACAAGTTCTGGTAGAAGGTCCAGTTCAGCTGAGCATTCTGATCGGAGTACACGACACGGTTGGCGGTCACCTCAGCAATAGCACCGCGGCCCGGCATCAGGATCAGCTGCTCCCCTGCACTGATTTCTTTTGGATTGTCGTACCGGGCAAAATCGCACGTCGCGGCAACAAGGAAAAAGAGCTTACCTTTGTTGTTGAGTAACGAGAAATCCTGGTCGATCGAAAACACCTTCTCGTGCGCCCACAGCTGTGTGTTGCCGTGCCCTGTCCAGTTCAGAATGACCGTTCCCCGATTGATGGCGTCGTCGATCGCCCGATTCGCCGTCGGCTTGGTGCGACCTGTCGAAGTATTGACGGTCGGATACTGCACGATGAAGACCTTTTCCTTGCTGAAGCTGTCCGGTGTATATCCCTCAGCCAGTCGTTCAGATTGGTCGGTGTGGATCAAACCATCGTCTCCCGATGATGTCAGTCCATCGTCTGCGGCAAACGTGATGCGGTTACGCCACGGATCATACGCCGTGGATGTATCGTATGCCACGATCTTGTCCACCACATTCGTTGCGTCATCTGGTGAGCGAAGCGGAAGCCGGCCGATTGGCAGTGAGATGCGCTGAACGGCCGGATCGAGAAAAACGTAGTAGTCATCGCTCGCGAGGGTGGTAATCTGTTCATTGGATTCCAGCGTCTCGAACGGCGGCACCCAGATGTGATCGCTCAGCTTGTTGATGTTCTTGTAGTCATAGCTACCGGCACCGAACAGGAGAACGTATTGCGGCCTGGGCGACCATGTCGTCTGCGTGTACTTCAGGAAATCCCGTATCGCAACCGGGTCGAGCATCCCCGAGGAGAACTCGTTGTAGACCTGCTCAAGATTGACGACCACCGTCCTGAGCTGATCATTCTTCTGCCTGTGCGCCCGAAGGCGCTCAGCCTCGGTGAGGAATTCCGGCGGTGAGAGGATGACGAAATCAGCTCCCCCGCTGAGTCCGTGCAGATTCGAATTCGATACACGCTTCACATTCGTGGCTGTTCTGTATCCCTTCGGCCCAACGACTACGAACTCCCTCACCGAACCACCGGTCTGCGCCACCTGGAATCGAGCGAGAGAAGCGTCAGCCTGATCAAACGCAAGATTCGTCACTTGCTTCACATTCTTGTGATCGGTGACTTCGAAAACGTTGATGTCCCGCGACGAGAACTTCGAGACAGTATACTCGACGATCGCGTTCGTGTCGGGAGAGGTGAAAAACAACGAGTCGTTGTCTGCTTCGAATCGGCGTGCATAGAAGATCTCGAACCAATCGAGGTACCCCGTCGCCGCGGAATTGCGGGTGACGTACTGCAACCGAAGGACGCTTCTATCATTTGGGAGAGCGCCCACGCGGCTGAATTCAGTGACCGGTGCCTGATACGCCTTCACATCCGTAATGGATCCGACATCAATGGGGTACATCGGGATCGAACCAAAGGTCTTGCCATTCTCCTGAATAACGAAGGAGTCGATCGCTGCCGAGCTGCTGAAGAAGGCGAATCGATACAGCATCGGTTTGGCCGGGACGAGAGCCGGGAGGTTGTTGGTGAACACATTGAAGTTCGATGCGATGTTGAAGGACTCTCCGATCCATTGCCTCCCCGAGTTGACGAGATTGAAAAGCTCATGCTCAACGAGGAGCTTCCCCTGGAAATCGGTCGGCTTGTACGCGCCCGCAAGACTCGTCGAGGTCAATGCATCCATGTTCTTTCCGCGACCCGCGCCCCCGTAGGTCAGGAAATAGACACTCGTCTCTGTATAGTGGTTTATATAATGGTGAAAGGTTTTCTCTGATGGCGAGTAACTCCACCCGCGAGTCGACATTGCGTAGAACAGAACATAGTCGTCTATATCGAGAACGCCGTTTGCATTCTTGTCGACGACCAGCCGCGGGATCTCCTCGAGCCCGTTTGGCCTCGATGCATTCAAATCCTGTGGGAGCTCTCGCCCCCCATTTCCGTAGATCCTGATCGAATTGATGTTCCCAACCGCACTGGAAGAGATACCGGCTTTTGTCAGGAACGCCTGGTCGATTTTGTAGATCCCCGTCTCGTTCGCTTCCATCCGGTACCAGTCCCCCTGGGCAAGCGGAGAATCGGCGGCAACATTCTCTTCTTTCGCCACAGAGGTTCTTTCGAGGCTGGAAGGAAACTGGTTCTTCAGAAAAACCGACACGGGCGGCACTCCGGGATTCGCCGCTGCAAAGTCGATTTGAACGACAATCCGGCGGTACAGGCGGACCTCGTTCCTTCCCGGCAAGATCTGAACCGGAAAGATCTTCAGGGTCCCCAACAGGAGTCCGCGCGATTCGCTTACATCGACAAGCTTCGCGACTTGCTGGGGAACGCGTTCGTTTGTAGCGTATCCCGGATTTGGAGCTGAATAGATCGGGCTCAGGCCGAATTCTCTGTTCTGCTTCCAGGAAGGCTGACTTGCCGCGTTTGCGCCCGCAAGGTCGTCGTAGTCCTGAGCGATAATCTGCACGGAGTACCGACGGGACGGCAAATGAATCAGAGCCGGCCGGTACGGAGTCAGGGGCGATCCGGGTTCGCCTCGATCAAGAGCCGAGCCGCGGAAGTCGTAGCGTGTATACCGCCTGCCATCGGACCCCGCGACCACGCGATTGACAAAGGAAGGCGTGAACTCGATGACAATGGATGTTGCGTTCTCACTGAGAACGCGGAGATCCTGTGCAGGCTGGGCAGACACCCCAACTGCGAACAGGAGAATGAGCGATATGCTGAGTAAAGGTCTCATAGAAACGAAAAAGCCGAACGAGACAGTAACAAGCCATCTCATCCGGCTACACTTGAGTGAAGAACACCGAATCTGATAAAGGCTTGCCTACATCACAAGTTTCGATTCTGAACAAGACACAACTACCATGCTGCCCAGAAACAAACCTTTAACAAATCCGCTATAGCGTTCTCCTTCTCCTGATAGTTTCGATGTTGCAATATAGAGACCATCCGGCAGAGAGTCAAGTCCTTTTTGATTGTGTGTGCCAGACATCAAACTGACGCTTCTTCACCATTCGTGCACGCGCCGGGTTGAACAAGAAGAGTGGCAGATGAACCGTCGCCGGCAACGTAACGCTGAACGACGGTCGAGATGCACTGCACGTCACTACGCTGTCTTCGAAAGGTCCTTCTTCGTCTGCGTGAGACAATCATCGCTGCAGCGGCTTTGTTCATCAATCTGAATGATCAAAGAGCCGTCATCACAGCGAACTGAATGCACACGTTTTTTTGATTGCGTATCTGGTAAAACTTGGGTAAATTTACTTGGTTTTCATCTATTTTCTTGAAATGGAGCTCAATGTCCAGACCGCTAGACGTCTTGTTTTTGTCAAGTGAGGTCGACCCCTTCGCAAAGACCGGAGGCTTAGCCGATGTATCAAGTGCGCTTCCTCAAGCCATCAAAGAGCTGGGGCACGAAATTCGCATTATGATGCCCCGGTACCGGTTCATTAGCGAACGGCGATACAAACTCCACGACATTATCCGACTCAAAGAAATCCCGATCCCGGTTGGCAAGCAGACGGAGTTAGCCAACGTCAAATCGTCCTTCATCAGCAACCTCAAAGAAAAAGTCCAAGTTTACTTCCTTGACAATGCGAACTATTTTGGAAGGGACGGCATTTATCAGAGTCCTGTCGGAAGAAAGGACTACAAGGACAATGACGAGCGCTTCATTTTCTTCTGCCGGGGGGTGCTAGAAACGCTCAAGCGCCTGGGATGGCAGCCGGACATCATCCACTGCAATGACTGGCAGACAGGGCTTGTCCCGGCGTACCTCAAGATGCTCTACAACAACGATCCGTTCCTCAAGCCCATCAAGACGGTCTTCACTATTCACAACATGGCTTACCAGGGAGACTTCGCTCCCGATGCATTCCCGAAATCGGGGCTCCCCAAATCGCTCTTTCATATCGATGGAGTTGAAGCGTACGGCAAATTCAACTTCCTCAAAACCGGCCTCCAGTTCGCAGATGCGATCACGACGGTCAGTCGGAGATATGCCGAAGAGATTTCGACCTCTGATGACTATGGTTCAGGCCTGACGGGACTGTTGGCGAAACGGAAAAAGGACCTCCACGGCATTCTGAACGGGATCGATTATCACGTCTGGAATCCAGCGACGGATGATCTGATCTACCGAAAATACGACGCAAAGTCGCTCGATGCGAAGGCTGACAACAAGCGCTCACTGGTGGGCAGGTTCAAGCTCCCCTATAAGGAAGGGGCTCCGGTTGTCGGAGCCATCTCCCGCCTCGTGGAACAAAAAGGGTTCGACCTCGTCCTTGAGATAATGGACGAATTGTTGAAGATGGATGTCCAGTTGGTCTTACTGGGGGATGGCGATAAGGGGACCGAGAAGCAATTCGACGCTCTCCAAAAGAAGTATCCCAGGCAAATCGGGGTCTTTTTCGGGTTTGACAAAGAGCTGGCACATCTGATTGAGGCTGGGAGTGACATCTTCATCATGCCGTCGAGATACGAGCCATGCGGCCTGAATCAAATGTACAGCATGCGCTACGGGACAATTCCGGTGGTCCGGGCGACCGGCGGACTTGACGATACAGTAGAGGACTATTCCGGAAACGGCAAAGGGACGGGGTTCAAGTTCGAAAAATTCGACGCGAAGGAGTTGCTCAAGGCGATTCAACGAGCCCTCAAGGTGTTTCATCAACCCGAGGAGTGGAAGAAGTTGATGCGGAACGGGATGACAAAGGACTTCTCGTGGGAGCACTCAGCAAAACAGTACGTGAACCTCTACAAAGAACTTCTCAAGCAATAAGCGCGTGAAGGTTGACCAGGTTGGACTTTTCTTCGACCGCGACGGCACTCTGAACACCGAGTTGGATTTCATTTCCCGTCCTGGAGAACTTCAACTCATCCCCGATGCTGCCCGGGCAATTCGAGAGGCGAACGAATTCGGAGTCAAGGTTTTCGTCATTACGAACCAGTCCGGAATCGCACGCGGGCTATTCACGGAGACGGACCTTGTGGCCATTCACCAGAAGCTGGTCGCCGTGCTGGCACAAGAAGGAGCCCGGGTCGATGCGATTTACTACTGTCCGCACCACCCGGAATACGGGAAGACGCCATACAAGAAAG
>QYQB01000147.1 GCA_007280275.1 bacterium
ATCGGGAATCAATGGGAAGAGCTTGTCAAGAACGACAGCACCTTCCGCGTCGGCGTCGTCAACGTCGAAGACAACCCGGACTACCGTTCGCCCCCTTCATTGCCGCGGCAGCGAGATCCAAATCAACCGGACCAGATTATTCTTTTGAACGAGCAGTCTCTCGACCTCCTCGTCAACGGCCTCAAGGACGGTGAATCGCGCCAGGCAATCAAGCGCTTTCCGACGCGGCCGCTCGACTTGTTCAGCTACCGTGCGATGCGTATGTTCGTTCATGGCGACGAACGGCCGGGAACCAGGATCCATTACACAGACACGACAAACTACGATCTCGAGGTCTTTCTCCGGTTCGGGATCGATTCCCTGAACTACTATGAGTATCGCGCGCCGATTCAGCCAGGTTGGGATCCCAACGACGTCAATGTAAGCTTCGCCGAGATCACAGCGATCAAACTCAATCGCGACAGCTCGAACTTCAGCGCAAGGGTTCATGTACCGGGCGGACCGCCCGGTGCGACGTACCAGGTCAGGGGGCTGCCCACGCTGACGAACATACGCCAGATCGTTGTAGGTGTCCAGAACCCGGCGAACAAGGGTCCAAGCGTGGTGGTCACGGAAGTGTGGATTAACGAGCTGCGCCTGACGGATGTGGACAACACGCCCGGCCTGGCGTACCGGTTCGATACCTCGATCAAGATCGCCGATGTCGCGACAGTCTCGTTCAACATGACCCAGCGCGATCCGAACTTTCACTCTTTGGAAGAGCGGTTCGGCACGCGCAACCAGGACCGCAACTGGGCGCTCTCCGCCTCGATCGGATTTGAGCGCTTCTTGCCGCAAAGCTGGTCAGGGACCAGCCTTGCATTCTCGTACTCGCGCGTCGAGCAACTCCAAAATCCAAAGTACATGCCGGGAACCGACATTCTTGTCGATCAGGCTGCAAAACAGATCAGTGACATTGAGCGCGCAAAGGGGACTCCCGAGGCTCTTGTGCAGGGAAAGTCGGACTCCGTTCGTCTCCGCACCCAAACGCTTAGCGTGTCCGAAACGTACGCGCTCCCCAATCTCAGACTGAATATCCCGGTTGATTCGTGGCTGGTGACGGAGACGATCAACAAAGTGTCGCTGGCGTATTCCTTTACGAAGTCGACGCAGCGCAGTCCTGTCACTGAATCGATGGAACAGTGGCAGTGGAACGCGAGGGCGGCCTACGCTTTGACATTCAGCGAACGCAATTATTTTTCACCATTGCAGCCCTTCGGGGATTTCTTCCTTACCAAAACCTGGAAAGACCTGAAGATCTATTTCTCCCCCCGCAACTTCAGTGTCTCGGCCACGCTTTCACGGGGACAGACAAAGGAGCAGGCGCGGGATCAGAGTATCGCAAAACCGATCGTCCGTAACTTTGCCTCGAGTCGATCGATGTCGTTCGCGTGGCAATTCAGCGACGGCGGGCTCGTGAACCTCGGGACTGACTACTCTCTTGATGTCCAAAGCTCGCTTCTGAACTTCGAAGTGGACGAATTGGGCCGCCAGCGGCCATTCACGGAGATCGTGTCAGAGATGTTCGGCAAATCCAAGCTGGTTGATTTCGGAACTGATCTCAATTATGGACAATCGATCAATTTTTCTCCCCGCATTTTGATCCCCGCAATCCTGAAGCTGGACCGGATTTTCGGCTTTACGGCACGCTATTCAGCCAGGTACGATTGGCAGAACAATCTGCAGGCCGGTAATCTCGGCAGAAATGCCGGAGCTTCCGGCAACCTGAGCATGACCTATGACGTGAATCTCAAGGTTCTCGGGAGCGAGATCTGGTCAGATCAGCCGCCGCAGGTCGCGCCTGAGCCCGTCCAGGACACAGGGAAAGTCGGTCGCACATTCAACCTGGGACAGACACTTGACCGTGCATCGCGAATCCTCTTCAAGATCCCGATCTTCGACTTCGAGAAACTGAATCTGCAATTTACGCAGCAAACAAGAAGTCAAAACGGCGGTGTGATCGGCAGACCGGGGTTTGCCAATCTCTTCGGCCGGGTTCCGTTCTTCCAGGGCTCGCTTTCGGAAAACGGCCCATCGTTGATGTATCAACTTGGCCTTGCTTCCGATCCTCACGGTGAGGTCATCGTCAAGGGAACGAACAAGTTCCCGTTCCTGACCGGCTTCACGTTGCCCGGCGTCCGTGCGCCCAATGGAAATCTTGTCGATGTCTATTCACAGTCCAACAATCTGACAATGAGGACCAATCGTCCCCTCTGGGAGGGAGCGAGCATTGAGCTCAATTGGAACGTCAACTGGAACTACAATGTCAACAAGTCTCTCCAATCGGACAGTCTTGGGTTCACGACGGAGAATAGCAAGGTGGTGAGTGGTGATGTTAGCCGTTCGTACCTGTCGTTCCCGTCTCTCTTGTTCTTCAAATTCCTCAACACCAGTATCGAACAGGTTCAGAAACAATATGAAGCTGCTCGTGGGAACCCAGGCGACACACGTTCGAACGATGCAAAAATTTCGGACGCATTCGAGAAAGGACTGGAAGCCCTGCCGTTTGCGCAGAAATTCCTCGGCAACCTCGTGCCCCGGCCGAACTGGACCATACGGTGGGATGGATTGGAAAAACTGCCGCTCTTCAGCCTTTTCACCACCCGCATTTCCTTTGATCATAGCTACACCTCGGGCTACAAAATGCGTTGGAGGATTGACCCGACCGGAAACCAGATTACGGAGAGCCAGAACGTGACGTACGGTTTCGCTCCCCTTATCGGTCTGAATCTCACCTTCAAGCAGATTCTGAAAGGTAATTTCGGGGCCAATTTCCGCTACGGGACGTCAACGAGCTACGATTTGACTCCGGCGGCACAGAACATCGTCCAGTCCGATCTTACGGACATGACGGTCACTGCGACTTTCACGCGGCAGGGGTTCGAGATCCCGTTCTTTGGTCTGGCGCTCTCGAACGATATCGACATGAGTTTCTCGTACAGCTACTCAAAGAATGCACGTCGTGTCTACGATTTGAACGCGGAGGTCTTCAGGAAGGATGGGACGCCGCTCGAAGGATCCAGCCGGACGATCCTTGAGCCGCGCATTCGTTACATTCTCAGTTCGCGGGTCACTGCCTCCATCTACTACAAATACACCAAGCTTAAACCGGATGAAGGCGGCTCCCGCATTCCCGGTTCCACGACGAACGAAGGAGGATTGGACGTTCGCGTCTCGATCCAACCTTGATGGCTTCTCTTCTCTTAAACACTGTGAAGGGCGATTCAGGAGCTAAAGGGCAAACAAGCGGATGGCCTCGGCGAGCGCTGAGTCCTTTCATTGATTCTCGTGCCTTTAATGGGTATTTTCAATAAAGGGAACATGATGACGAAGAAGAGAATACTGTGGGTTGATGATGAGATCGATCTCCTCAGGGCGCACGTACGTCTCCTGGAAGAGAAGGGATACAGCGTTGAAATCGCTACAAATGGTGAAGACGCACTTGAGTTGACCCGGCAGAAAGAGTATGATCTTGTTTTTCTGGACGAAATGATGCCGGGTATGGGGGGCCTGCAGACGCTCTCGAAAATGAAGGATCTGAACCCTAAGATCCCGATCGTGATGGTGACGAAAAACGAGGCGGAAAGCCTGATGGAGGAAGCAATCGGCGGCAAGATCAGCGACTATCTGACGAAACCGGTCAACCCGAGTCAGATCCTGATGGCGTGCAAGAAGATTCTTGAATCGCGGAAGATCACGAGTGAGCACGTTTCCCGCGACTACGCTGCGGAATTCAGCCAGATCTCGCTTTCTCTCATGAACCCCATGGACCACAACCAATGGTATGAGCTTTATACGAAGCTCACGAACTGGGACATGGAGCTTGACGAACACCCGGAGCTGGGACTGCGTCAAACGCTTCTGGACCAGAAGCGGGAGTGCAACGCGGAGTTCGGGAAATATGTCGAGAAAAACTACCGCAACTGGATTGACCAGGCTTCAGACAAGCCGGTTCTTTCCACGCAGGTTGTTGAGCAATTCGTCATCCCTGAGCTCGATAAGAATGGATCGGTTTTTCTCTTTATCATCGACTGTCTGCGATTGGACCAGTGGCTGGTGATGGAGGAGCTCCTCGCAGACTATTTCTCCGTCGAGCGATCGTTCCAGGTCAGCATCCTGCCCACAGCAACGCCGTATTCCCGCAATGCGATTTTCAGCGGGCTGTTTCCGATTGAGCTCGAACAACGGTTTCCCGAACTCTGGACGCCTGGCGACGATGATGAAAACAGCCGGAACCGGGATGAACACCTGCTCCTGGACAAGCTCCTGGAACGGAGGCGGATCGTTCTGAAACCGGACTTGAAATACGTCAAGATTCTGGATGCTGACTTTGGACGCCAGGTCGAGGGGAACATTCTTTCATACACCAAGAGCAAGTTGACGGCAGTCGTTGTGAACTTCGTCGACATGCTGGCCCACGGGCGTTCGGATTCCCCGCTGCTGAAAGAAATTGCCCCCGATGAGGCGGCGTATCGTTCACTGACCCGGTCATGGTTCCAGCATTCTGCTCTCTTCGGCATGCTCAAGACGCTCTCGACTCAGAAGAACGTCACGGTCGTCCTCACGTCCGACCACGGCAGTGTCCGCTGTCTGCGTGGGTCAAAGGTCATCGCCGACCGTGAAGCGTCGACGAATCTCCGCTATAAGTTCGGTCGGAACCTCCGTGTTGATGAGCGCCAGGCAGTCTTCGTCAAGAATCCGAAGGACTACAAACTGCCCAGGGCAAGCGTGACGACGAACTATGTTCTCGCGAAAGAGGATTACTACTTCGTCTATCCGACGGACTATCACAAGTACCTCAATCAGTATCGCGATAGCTTCCAGCACGGCGGCATTTCGATGGAAGAAATGATGCTGCCTGTCGTCAAACTCACACCCAAAACATAGAACGCGGCCGCGTGCGCGAAGAACATTCGACATCTTCAGAACAGGAGACACTCGAGCTGGCGCGTTCCTTTGCTCAGCGGCTCGAGCGCGGAGATGTCGTTGCGCTGTGGGGAGAACTCGGAACGGGAAAGACGCGGTTCGTCAAAGGGGTATGTGAAGCGTTTAGCGCGAACCATCACGTTTCAAGTCCCAGCTTCGTTATCCTGAACAGGTATGAAGGAAGGGACCCGGCCAAGCGTGAGCTGTTCGTCTACCATTTGGATCTGTACCGTGTGAAATCGACTGAGGAGATCTACGACATCGGCTACGAAGAGTTCATCTACGGCGATGATATCACGCTCGTTGAGTGGGCTGAACAACTGGGAGACCTGCTGCCTCCCAGGCGCTATGATGTCCGCCTCGCGCACGGTGAGGCAGAATGCGAACGCAATATTTCGATCGAGCTCATCGGAACGTCGAGAACTCGGACTGACACCGAAAAGGACCGGGCAGGCCGATGACGATTCTTGGTCTCGAAACCTCGACCCCAGTCTGCTCTGTAGGCCTCTTTCGCGACGGAAATCCGGGGCTCGAGCAATCGCTGCGAGAGTCCCATATCCACTCTGAGAAGCTGCTGACTCTTGTCCAGGACGTTGTTCGCTCAGGAGGGATTACAGTGGATCAACTGGATGCAATCGCCGTTTCGATCGGTCCCGGATCGTTTACGGGATTGCGGATTGGCCTTAGCACAGCGAAAGGTCTTTCGTATGCTCTCGACAAACCGCTGGTCGCCGTTTCCACATTCGAGGCAATAGCTGAGGCTGGCCGCCAGCGTCATCAATCGTCGGAACTGATCACTGTCGTCATCGATGCCAAGAAGGATGAATGGTACGTCGGACAATTTCAGGTTGTGAACGGTCGTATGACTGAAACCGGTCCGGTGGGAGTCAGGTCGCTCGATGATGTCATGCTTCTCCTGAGAGCAGACCGCCCATCGCTGGTGTTGACGGACAACGTCGAAGGCATCAGACGGTCAATTGATGCGCACGTCGTCATCGAAGACGTTCGATTCTGCTGCCGGGGGGATGTTGTTGCATCGCTGGGGCATGCAAAGGTTCTGAAACAAGAGTTCTCTGATGCATCTGCACTGGAGCCGATGTACTTGAAGGATTTCGTTGTTCGCACAGCGGCGTCCGTTT
This sequence comes from bacterium, assembly GCA_007280275.1. Lineage (GTDB taxonomy): Bacteria > Bacteroidota > Ignavibacteria > UBA10030 > UBA10030 > UBA9647. The sequence goes on from QYQB01000147.1 coordinate 6,105, forward strand.
CATAGTTGTTGACCTAACAGCCCGGGTTCTACCCAAGGAGATTCCTATGCCATGGTTCAGACGTTCAAAAGAAAACATTTCGTCCGAAGGTCCCAAAAAAGACATCCCCGATGGTCAATGGACGAAATGCGAAGGCTGCAGCGAGAGCATCCACAAGAAGCAGCTTGAGCAGAACTTCTTCACGTGCCATAAGTGCGGGTACCACTTCCGGATCGGGAGTAAAGAGTACTTCGAGCTTCTCCTCGACGAGAAGACTTTCAAGGAATCCGACGCCAAGATGCGATCGGTCGATGCGCTGAACTTCGTGGACACGAAGCGCTACGTCGACCGCCTGAAGGATTCGACGCGCAAGAGCGGTCTGAACGACGCGGTCCGGACAGGCGCGGCGAAAATTAATGGGATACCCATTGTCATCGCATGCATGGACTTCTCATTCATCGGCGGGAGCATGGGCTCGGTTGTCGGCGAGAAGATTTCGAGGGCGATCGATCTGGCGCTCAAGAAGCGGAATCCCCTCATTATCATCTCCTCCAGCGGCGGGGCAAGGATGATGGAGGCTGCATACTCCCTGATGCAACTGGCGAAGACCAGTGCGAAACTCGCCCAGCTTTCCGACGGCGGCGTCCCGTACATATCTGTTATGACGGACCCGACGACAGGCGGCGTGACGGCGAGCTATGCGATGCTTGGAGATATTCACATCGCCGAGCAGGGGGCGCTCATCGGGTTTGCGGGTCCCCGTGTCATCAAGCAGACGATAGGGCGCGATTTGCCGAAGGG
>QYQB01000043.1 GCA_007280275.1 bacterium
CAAGTGATACAGATCGTTAGGCGGGAGCTCTTTTCTGAGTTCTCTCTGTCTGTGCAACTAGTTGGATCCACAACTACGCACGATGACTGGTGGCGGCCGAGCCACCAATCGACACCAGAGGCGTGTGCGAGAAGGTGTACCCCGCGGGTGAAGTGTGTTTCACCTACGCCTACGTCGCCGGCGCAATTCACTCGTCACTCTATCTGGATAAATCACAACTATGCTTACTAATCCGATTCGATGAAGTTCGCTGCAAAAATATTGGCGGTGCAGATCATTTTTGTCGCTGCGGCGTTCGCGCAATCCGCCCCGACGGGTCTTCAATCTACATCCATTACCTATAATAGTGCGACCCTGAGTTGGAATAGTGTGACCGGTGCCAGCTACTATCAAGTTCAAGTCGATCACGATGGATCCTTTTCCACCCCGGATTGGACTAGCGGCAATGTCTCAGCGCTCTCCACCTCCACGACCTCATTGTCTGGAGGGACTAAATACTACTGGAGAGTTAGGGCAGGTAGTGCTGGCCAATGGTCTTCAGGCGCAGCGAATTTTACGACGATTCCGACTGCACCCACACTCTCGTCGCCTTCGAATAGTGCCACAAGCGTTGCAGTCAGTCCAACACTTGACTGGAATACATCGACCGGCGCCGCAACGTATCGTATGCAGCTGTCAACAGTATCGACCTTCTCATCGACAGTTGTGGATGATGCAACACTTACGAGCTCTTCTCGCCCAGTCGGACCATTGTCCAACAATGCGACATTCTATTGGCGAGTGAGTGCAACGAATGCGACAGGAACGAGTTCTTATTCTTCCACGTGGTCGTTTTCAACGGCTCCTGCTGCCCCGACGGGCTTGGTCGTCTCTTCGGTAACCACTTCAAGCGCATCAATAAGTTGGAGCAGCGTCGTCGGTGCAACCTCATACACAATCCAACTTGACACCGACTCTGACTTCAGGTCTCCGCTTCCAGATATTATCCAATCAGGAACATCGGTTACGAAGACTTCGCTGTCAGATGGCACGAGATATTATTGGAGGGTAAAGGCTTCGAGCGCCAACGGATCGAGTGGGTGGGTGCAAGGGACATCATTTGTGACCTTGGTCCCGGCGCCGACCGGCAAGCCGAACGACCTATGGCACTGGCATTTTGGCTCATATGTACTGGGCTGGAGCAGAGTCGATGGTGCAGACTCATACTATGTCGAACTCTATACAGACCCGAGTTTCAGCTCTGCATCGCTTGTTGGTGGTGATACCACATCGCGCCATGAAGGGTATACTGTTATAAGAAATCTTTCGCCGGGAGTGACGTACTATTGGAGAGTAAGGGGTGTGAACGGTGGTGGCTCTGGACCATGGTCTACTGAAAATGACAGCTTCACGCTTGAGCCGAACCCGCCAATTCTTCTTTCGCCCTCAAATGGTGCGACAGGCATCTCAACAAGTCCGACCCTGTCGTGGAACGCCTCATCTGGTGCTACGAGCTACACCCTTCAATACTCCATTTCGTCTGATTTTCCTTCGAATCCACAGAGCGCTACGACAACTGTGAACAGCATTTCGGGGATTTCTCAGAATGTTTCTGGACTATCCAACAGCACGAGATACTACTGGCACGTCAAGGCGACGAATTCCGGCGGAACAAGCAATTACTCAAACGCATTTTCCTTCACGACTTCCGGTGCGGTAAATCCCCCGTTGGCACCAACGCTTAGTGCGCCATCAAATGGAGTAACCGGCGTCACGGTAACCCAGACCCTCAGTTGGAGCGCATCTTCGACCGCATCCTCCTATCGCCTGCAGGTCTCGACTTCGTCTGCGATGTCATCACCGGTCGTCGATGATTCGACGCTGACGGGGACCTCGCGGTCTGTTGGACCACTGAGCAACAATACTCAATACTATTGGAGAGTAAACGCGAAGAACTCGGGTGGCACAAGCGCATACTCTTCGGTATTCTCTTTCACCACGATAGTGGCTGTTCCTGCAGCGCCATCGCCTGCCACGCCAGCGAACGGCGCGACCGCCGTTTCAATAAGTCCAACTATCAGTTGGAGCGCTCCGGTTGGTGCAACCAGCTACAGGTTGCAGGTATCGACTTCTTCGACTTTTTCGACATTTGTTTTTGACCAGAGTACTCTCACTTCTCCGTCATACACTCTCGTTGGTTTGTCAAACAGCATTCAATACTACTGGCGCGTGAGTGCATCAAACGCTGGGGGAGCAGGTCCGTTTTCGAGCACATATTCATTCACAACCACTCTGGCTCTGCCCGGCGCGCCGAGTGGCCTGGTTGCAACTCCGACGTCGAACGGGGCGGTCTTGACCTGGATCGCTGCAAGTGGCGCAAGTTGGTATCTCGTCGAAGTCAATGATCCGAACTTCAGCCTCATCTGGAGAGATAGCACTTCGTCACTCAGTTCGAGTGCTCGAAATCTTTCGCCTGCAACAACCTACACGTGGAGAGTGTGGGGTGGAAATGCTGCAGGTCCAGGAACTTCGGTCGGTGGTTCGTTCAGAACACCGATCGCAGTCCCATCGGCGCCCGGAGATCTGATCGAGACGCCGAACGCGACAGGCGCATCCCTGAGCTGGGCTCTCGTGAGTGGAGCAACATCCTACGTTGTTGAAGTATACACGGACAATAATCTTACCACCCGAGTCTGGAAGGACAGCTTGACTGCTCCCCCTGCAACAGTCACAAACCTCTTGAGCAGCAGGAGCTACACGTGGAGGGTTCAGGCAATCAACTCCGGCGGACGGGGTGGATGGACGATGTCCACCTTCACAACATCTTCATCTTTGCCAAATCCACCATCCGCACCGACGCTTGCAACGCCGGTAAACGGTGGATCCGATGTCCCAATATCCACGACACTTTCCTGGAGCGCTTCCTCCGGTGCCACTATATACCGCTTGCAGCTTTCAACATCATCGACGTTCTCGACAACCGTCGTCGATGATTCGTCTCTGAGCGGGATTTCGCGTCTAGTCGGACCGCTCAGCAACAATACTCAGTATTACTGGAGGGTGTGCGCCTCAAATGCAGGAGGGACGAGCCAGTATTCGCCGACTTGGAGCTTCACGACAATCGTAGTCGCTCCGCCCATTCCGACTCTCTCCTCTCCTGCAAATAACGCGGGTGACCAACCTGTCACCCTTACGTTGAATTGGAATGCATCCCAGGGCGCCACCAAATACCGTGTGCAGTTATCGACCTCGACAAATTTTGCCACATCACTGGTGGACGACTCCACGGTGACAGGGACTTCGCTCCAGGCGGGTCCGTTGTCCAACAACACGCAGTATTTCTGGAGAGTGAAGGCTTCCAATGTCGGGGGCTCGAGTGGTTATTCCTCGGTTTTCGCGTTCAAGACGATTGTCTCACCGCCTGCGGCACCAGTTCTCGTAACGCCTCAAAACAACGCCGGATCTGTTTCCACGAGTCCGACGTTCACCTGGATTGCTCCGGACAGCGCACTGAGTTACACGATTCAGGTCTCCACAGTCTCCGATTTCTCAACGTTTATCATAACACAGAGCGGAATCACGGGAGGCTCGTACAGAGCTGCAGCTCTCTCCAATAGCACGCAGTACTACTGGAGGGTCCGGGCGACTAACGTTGGAGGCACAGGTCTGCATTCTTCCGCGTTTACGTTTACCACAATCGTCGCACTCCCGGGTGCGCCCACACTAACATACCCGGCAAACAACACGAGTGGCGTGGAAACGACGCCGACACTCGAATGGGCAGCGTCGGCGGGAGCGACAAGATACCGCCTTCAGCTTTCAACGTCGTCGACTTTCAACTCGACAATCCTTGATGATTCGACGCTCGTTACGCCATCGCGTCAGGTCGGACCGTTGTCGAATAGCACGACTTACTACTGGCGGGTGAGTGCAACAAATGCTGGTGGGACGACCGCATACTCTTCTGCTTTCTCATTCACAACGATCGTAGCCGCTCCATCGACGCCCACGCTTTCCTCGCCAGCAAATGGTTCCACGAATGTGCCGATCAATCCGACGTTGAGTTGGAATACAGCGACAGGTGCAACGACGTACAGATTACAGGTGTCGTCATCGCAGAGCTTCGCCACTTCAATTGTGGATGAGGCGGCGCTGTCGACGACCTCACGAGAAGTGGGACCGTTGTCGAACAACACGACTTACTACTGGCGGGTGAGTGCAACAAATGCTGGTGGGACGACCGCATACTCTTCTGTTTTCTCATTCACAACGATCGTAGCCGCTCCATCGGCGTCCACGCTTTCGTCGCCAGCGAATGGTTCCACGAATGTGCCGATCGATCCGACGTTAAGTTGGAATGCAGCGACAGGTGCAACTACGTACAGAATACAGGTGTCGGCATCGCAGAGCTTTGCCACCTCAATTGTGGATGAGGCGGCGCTGACAACGACCTCACGACAGGTCGGACCGTTGTCGAAGAGCACGACCTACTACTGGCGGGTGAGTGCCACGAATGCAGGAGGGACGAGCCCATTTTCTTCTGTTTGGAGTTTTACGACCATCGGTGATCTTCCAGGCCAGCCGACAAACCTTGGTGCGTCGCCATCGACGGCCGAAGCTTCGTTGAGTTGGAGAAGTGTCGATGGAGCGTCATCCTACATCGTAGAAGTTTACGCGGACGCTAACTTCACTTCCCTGAAATGGAGTGGTGCGCCGTCGTCCCCCTCCGTTGTTGCTTCCAACCTCCTGAACGGGACGGCCTACTACTGGAGGGTGCGAGCTGTGAATGAAGTTGGATCGGGTCCTTGGGCAGCATCGAGTTTCACGACGTCGGTCGCGCCGCCGACTGCTCCTGGCGGCTTGAGTGCTTCGCCAACAACGAACGGTGCAGTACTGAGTTGGGGGAACGTGAGCGAAGCGACTTCGTACGTGGTTGAGGTACATGCTGACCCGAGCTTCAATTCACTCAAATGGAGTGGCACGCCGATATCGCCCACAGCAAATGTCAGTGGCTTGTCGGAAGGGACAACCTACTACTGGAGAGTCAAAGGAGTCAATGTTGGCGGATCAAGCGGTTGGGCGACGTCGAGCTTCACCACGACTACCCAACCGGCAGGAGCACCGACGAATCTCAGAGCCACGCCGACAGAGACGGGTGCAGCGTTGAGCTGGGGGAGCGTGAGCGGTGCAATTTCCTATGTCGTCGAAGTTCATGGCGATGCAAACTTCAGTAATCCAAAGTGGAGCGGCACTCCCACTGCAACATTAGCGACCGCCGCTAACCTCTTGAGCGGAGTGACTTACTACTGGCGCGCGCGAACTGTGAGCTCTGGGGGCTCCAGCGGATGGTCAACGTCGAGCTTTACGACACTCACTCCCCCGCCGGGATCGCCGACGAACCTGACCGCATCTCCGGCAACCTCCAGCGCTACGATGCGTTGGGCGAGCGTGGGTGGGGCGACGTCCTACGTTGTTGAGGTCCACGCCGATGTGAACTTCACCTCGCTCAGATGGAGTGACAGCCCGGTCGGTACGTCTGCACTCTCTGTAACCCTTACCAGTGGAACAACATACTACTGGCGGGTCAGGGCCGTCAATTCCTCTGGTTCAAGCGGTTGGGCAACATCAACGTTTACCACGTCGCTTCCAATCCCTCAGGCGCCTACGCTCTCCTCGCCGCCCGATGCAGCAATCAACGCCCCGCGCACGGTCTCCCTGAGTTGGAACGCCGCTGCGACTGCCACATCCTATCGTATCCAGATCGCGACGTCGGCATCATTCGCAACGAACGTCCTCGATACCGCCAATATCACTGGTCTTGGGATTGCGGTTACATTGAACGTCAATACGACGTATTACTGGAGAGTGAGCGCGGTCAACGCGAGTGGTGAGGGCGCCTTCTCAGCGACGCGCAGCTTCACTGTCGTACGGACGACCGCGGTCGAAGGCACGGGCAACAGTATCCCATCAGAGTTCTCGCTGGGCCAAAATTATCCCAATCCATTCAATCCGGCAACGAAGATCGAGTTTTCGCTGCCTGTCTCATCACACGTCCGAATTACCATCTACAATGCTCTGGGCAATCTTGTCGAGATCCTCGCTGATCAGTACTATGCCCCCGGCCGGTACGTGACGACCTTCGAAGCAGCAGGCTTCCCAAGCGGCGTGTATTTCTCTCGCCTCCAGACCCCCGGTTTCGCCGCGACGAAACGCCTGATGCTCGTGAAGTAGCAATCAGCATTCAGCTATCAGCGATCAGCCATTCATTCTGACTCCTTCCAACATTCCATTATTCCGTTATTCCATTACTCCACCACTCCATTTCTCCATCCGCTCATCTACGTATTCCCCATTTCTTATCAATCCGAAATCCCCAATCCGAAATTCCACTCTGCCCCAACCTGAGGCCGCTTCGTCCCACTCCCTTGAGATTTCGTGCGTCGTTCCAATGGTCATTCCATGATTCTGGAACCCTGGCCTGGTGATGTCGTCTAAGGGGAAAAGAGTTGTGAGTCCAAACATTCCAACCATAACAGAAGGAGCGACTACTGTGAAAAGGAAAATAATTCTTGCCATCCTCGCCTTGACTGTGCTGTGTGTGGCCGCTGCTGTTGCTGGTGACCTGAACGCGTTGCAGGAAAAGGAGAAGGCCGGCGCAACGAAGAAAGGATGGCTGGGAGTTGCCATTCAGGATATCACATCGCAGATGGAAAAAGCGATGGATCTCAATTCGAAAGAGGGCGCGCTCGTGAGCAGCGTGGAACAGAAGAGTCCGGCGCAATCTGCAGGGATCAAGGACGGTGACATCATCGTTCAGTTCGGAGCGAAGAATATCGGGGACTCGAATGATCTGCAGAAAGCTGTTGCCGATACGAAACCCGAGAGCAAGGTAACGGTGGTTGTGATGCGGAAGGGGGAAAAGAAAACGCTTGATGTCGTCGTAGGGAAACAGCCTTCAAAATCCAAAATTATAGCTGTGAATCCTCGTGGGACTGGAAATTTTAACGTCTTCCTTGGAGCACAGAACTACCAGGGGATGAGCCTTCGTGAGCTGAATGAGCAGCTCGGCCAATACTTTGGGGCGACCGATGGAGCGGGCGTCCTGGTGTGGGAAGTTGAGAAGGGGAGTGCGGCTGAGAAGGCTGGGGTCAAAGCCGGTGACGTGATCTCGGTGGTCGGGAAGAAAAAGATACGCACCTTGCGTGACGTTTCCAGGGCACTTGGCATCTACGACGAGGGAGAGAAAGCCGAGATTGAGGGCGTGAGAAAGGGAACCCGTCAAACGCTGTCACTCGAGGTCGAAGAAGCCACCGACGAATCAGGGCTCCAATACCATTTCGAAACGCCCTCATTCCCCAGGCACCGCGGGGGAGTCTTCTTCAATGAGGCTCCGTTTGAGATCCAGGTTCCGGAGATAGACCTCGAGAGCCTTCGCCCCCATATGGACCAGCTGAAGATCGAATTGGAACAGATGAAGGGCCGATTGCATGACGAGTCAATCCAGCTCCGGGAGAAGATCGAGAAAGATGTGAAGCCGCATGTGAGGGTGCGGGTACTCCACGGCATTTGAGTTTGTCGCAGACGAGGAGGTTCCCTTCATCTGCCTTACCACCGAGTGATTCTTGTTCAACTGAAAGCCACGGATCTTCTGCGTGGCTTTTTTTATTGTGTCGTTGAGGAAGCGACTCCACAGCATCCAATATTCGTAAATCGATAATCTCCGTTCCGATATTCACGGGGATATCCATTTTGGAACAATGGACGGGAGCAACTGAGCACATCCCTCCGTCGTGTCGGATACAATTCGTCAACGGTAAATTCACAATTGACAATTCTCCGTTGACAATTGACAATTATCTCTTCCCTTGCCAATGAAGCGAAGTTGGCGTACCTTTGTGCCCCAAAGGTACCCAAGTGGCGATACATTACTCCAAATATGGCCGGGTTTTTGACCTCTTGCCTGAAATGATCCTGATTGTGGACGCCGATCAGGTGATCGTCGACCATAATACTGCTGCCGCAGAGGGAACAGGATTTGCCTCATCGGATCTCTTGCACAGTTCGCTGGATCTCATACTTCCCGCCGAGCAACGAAGAGTCCTGATGAGCATTCTGAAGACGAACTTCAGTGATCAGTCTCTCGAGACGAAGTTTATCCGGTTCGATAAGTCCATTCTGGATGTCCAGATCGATTTGAGGAAACTGTACTCTGCCGAACGCTTTTACTTCGTGCTCATCGCCAAGGATATCACGGAGCAGAAGAAGCGGGAGCTCGACCACCTCAGGTTTTCGAACGTTATTCAGCATACCGTCAATCCCATTCAGATCACCGATGCCAGCGGGAAAATGGTATACGTCAATCCCGCATTCGAGACAGCAAGCGGCTACACGAAAGAAGAGCTCTTGGGAAGGAATCCCAGGATCCTGAACAGCGGCAGGCATTCGAGGGATTTCTGGAAGTCAGTCTGGGAGTATATCTCGCAGCGGAAGGTGTGGGTTGGCGAAATTGAGAATCGGCGAAAGGATGGAAGTCCTTTCCACACGGAACTTGTCATATCACCGATCGTGGATGGAAGCGACCACATCGTGGGTTTCATGGGGGCTCACCGGGACATCACCGAGCAGCGGATTCTCGAGCAGCAACTCGTCCGTTCTCAAAAAATGGAAAGCATAGGAACGCTGGCCGCCGGCATCGCCCACGAGGTGGGAAATCCACTGACCTCGATCTCATCGCTCGTCCAGGTCATCCAGCGCACGACGGCCGATGAGTTCGCAAAGGACAAGCTGGGCCTCATCAAGGACCAGATCAACCGAATCGCGCGGATCATCCGTGACCTGGTCGATTTCTCCCGTCCATCTGCGTACGTCATAAAGCCAACGGATGTAAACAAGGTTGTGCGTGAGGCGTTGAACATCGTTCAGTACGGCAAGAAGGTGAAAGACATCGCCTTTACCCTCGAGCTCGCGGACGACCTGCCCAGCCTCTCGGTCGTTCCGGACCAGCTCGCCCAGGTCTTCATCAACATCCTGATGAACGCTGTTGATTCCCTCGAAGGAAAACCCGGCTCGATCTGGATCCAGTCCCGGTCGAACGCAGAGCATGTCGAAGTGGTGGTTAAGGACACGGGGAAGGGCATTGATCCGGGGGATCGCGAGAAAATCTTCGAGCCGTTCTTCACGACGAAAACTGTTGGACAGGGAACGGGGCTCGGGCTGTGGGTCAGCTATGGAATCGTAGAGAGCTTCGGCGGCGACATCGAATTGGAAAGTGATTTGGGGAGAGGGAGCACATTCAAGATCAAGCTACCGTTAAAAGGAGAGTGAGAGAGTCGATGGCAGAGCGCATACTTGTTGTTGATGATGAACAGATTATTCGCGAATCGCTCGGATTTGTCCTGAAGAAGGAGGGATACCAGGTTGAGGAAGCCCCGAACGGGAAGGAAGCTCTGGCAAAACAGGAAGCCCGTCCGTTTGATGTGGTCATCTCCGATATTGAAATGCCGGAGATGCGCGGGATGGAATTGCTCGAGCACATTACGAAGCGGACGCCGCAGACGTTCGTCATCATGATCACTGCCTTCGCATCGATCGAAACAGCGGTCGCGTCCTTGCGCAAAGGGGCGTATGATTACGTTTTAAAACCGATCGACTTTGACGACATCCTGCACCGGCTCCGGAAGCTGCTGGACCATCGTGCCTTGTCGCTCGAGAACTCTTTGCTCCGCCAGGAGATCAATAGAACGTTTGACTTCGACCAGATTATCGGTCAGAGCCAGAGCATGAAGAGTGTCTTTCAGATCATCAAGACCGTTGCAGAAAGTGACGGTACTGTCCTGATCACCGGAAAAAGCGGTACCGGAAAAGAACTGGTCGCCAGGGCTCTCCACTACAACAGCAAACGGAAGTTGAAGCGATTCGTGGCGATCAATTGCGGTGCAATCGTCGAGACCCTCTTCGAAAGCGAGCTCTTTGGACACAAAAAAGGCTCCTTCACCGGTGCGACAACGGACAAGGAAGGGCTCTTCAAAGTGGCCGATGGCGGGAGCGTCTTCCTCGATGAAGTGAGCGAGATCCCTCTGCACCTTCAGGTCAAGCTCCTTCGGGCCATCGAGCAGAAGGAAGTCATCCCGGTCGGATACACTGACCCGGTCACGATCGACGTGCGGATCATCGCCGCGACAAACAGGGATCTCCGTCTGGAGGTCGAGAACGGAAAATTCAGAGAGGATCTGTTCTATCGGCTCAATGTGGTGGAAATCGATCTCCCGTCATTGGCGGGGAGAAAGGAAGATATTCCGCTCCTGTGTCAGCATTTCCTCGAAGCCTTCAGAAAGCACATGGGTCGACCCATTCAAGGTTTTTCAAACGAAGCCATGAGCGCGATGATGCAGTACCAGTGGAAAGGCGAGGTCCGGGAGCTCGAGAACGTCATTGAGCGAGCTGTGATATTCTGTGACAAAGAGTTCATCGGACTCGAGCATTTGCCTGACTATTTCCGGCAGATGACCTCGCAGCATTCCTCGTTGCTCGCGGGCGGGCACCAGATGCTCCGGGATGCGGTCAAGGCATTCGAACGAACCTATATCGAACAGGTGCTCGCACAACACGAGCGCAACAAGGAAGCAACAGCCCAGGCACTCGGCGTTAGCCTCTCGTCGCTGTACAGGAAGATGGAAGAGCTCGAAATCCCGACGAGGTGAGGAAAATTCAGCGCGTTGAAAGGCGCCTAATAGTTGCTCTTTGGCAAGCTTTTAGGCCATTTTTCGACTCTTCTAATCTTTGAGAATCCCATTCCCGCCGCGTTCCCAATAGTGAGCAAATGTACATTCCCCTTTCAATTCTGTTGGCCATTTCTGCGAAAAACTCGCACTTCACCTTTTTTTCCGGTTGGCACGCTCCTTGCACTTTCGCAACGCAGGATAAAGCATCATCCTAGCACCGTGGTTGTTACCCGAATAGTCAACAGGAGGACACAATGGAGCGAGCTAGAATGCAATCGTCAGGATCGTCAGAAGGGCTGGTTGCGGGTAATCTGAAAGATTCCGTACGCACGTATGAACGTGCATTGATCATCGACTCGTTGCGAGTCAATGGTAATGACAAGCGCAAAGTATCCAAACTGCTTGGAATCAGTCTCTCGTCGTTGTACCGGAAGCTGCGTGAGCTTTCGATCGAAGATTTGGAAGAAGGTCACGAAGGCGAGCACGCAACTGAGTTCACTTCTGCCATGAGTTAAGAGTCAGCTGTTCGATTGAGTGATGCGCCGTTGTGCAAGGGGAAAGTTGCAGGCGCATCACGAGTGCAATGGAAGGAGCAGAGCTATGAAACCGGGCTGGTGGGTTTGCCGGAATTCTTGCTGCGATCGCTGTAGGGGGAACCTTGTTGTATCTTCGTCATTTTCGGGGGGATGATCTGGAAGACTTTCATTTCGTTGATGACGATAGTGCATTGAAGAACTTTTGAGCGTTCCCGCCTGAGTCGCCAGCAGATGAATTTGATGGCGTGAACTTTATTTCTGATTCCCGGAATTCACCTCGCCCCAGGGAGGGGCGAGGGTTTGAAATCGAGAATCAGTTCGGGCTCCTGCAATCTTGCGCAGGAGAGGAGAACATATTCACGAAGCAGGGGAAGAACAGAAGTCTGCCCACAGGTGTGCCACGCATTCGCTTGAGAGCATTGCCGCCTGTGGGCTTTTTTTTCCAGATCGCCGGAGGAGCTCTCGCTTGCGCTATCCCATGTGCACGTGCTCCGGCAATGTTTCTGACCCCGTTCGAATTGGCGATTTTCGATCCTGAATGATGGTATTCGACGAACATTAACCGGAGTCCCGAAGCGAGGATCTATGGAAGCGAGCAAGAATCAACTGGCAGAGCACATGGCGGACCTTACCTACGAGCTTCTGGAGAACTGCCAGATCAAGATCGAGCGTACGGCCCACAAACTCAATCTCACCGTAGCCGAGTTCAAGCTGCTTCGCTCGATTCAAGACGGAGAGAAATTGTCAGCTGGGAGTCTCGCAAAGCGACTCGGGCTTTCGAGCAGCCGCATCACGAGGATCATCGATGGACTCGTAAAGAAAGAAATGGTCAGGAAGGATGCGGGAGGCAACGATCGCCGCGTGGTGGATGTTCAACTGACCCCCATCGGAGTGGATACGCGAAACCAGCTCAAGGATATGTACACAAGCGTTCATCGGGATATCATCGATCTCCTGCCTTCCGATGCCGGTGAATCAGTCTTGCTCGCCATGGAAAAACTCCGCGAGGCAACACACGAGTGGGTTAAGCAGTAAGCCGCAGTAAAACCGTTACAAGCGAGAGATTCATTTTCCATCCACTTCGATCTGCCTATCTGTCTCATCTTCCCCTTTTCCATTTTCAACAACCTCCAAATGAGTACCGACTTGATTCGAGTTGGACTTGTCCACTCTTCTTCCGACTGCATGTAATTGCTTTATATCTGACAACTTTTCAGATGTCCTTTTTCTCAATTCTTACCATCGGAATGCCAAAATGCCGTTGGAGGCAAGTGTAATAATTGAGAATGTGGATCCGCCGGACATTGTCGCAAATCTCTCCACTTTCTGCAATTCTGACATAACATTGTACAAGAAATAGTAGGCACACTTCTTGAAATCATTGAACGATCATCGCAGAAGTGGTGCGTCTTTGCTGAATTATTCAGCAGGTGCACAAAAGAAATGTGCAACATGTGTCAATGTTCCTACCATCCATTTTCAAATTGAAAGGGCTCAATCATGAGGCGTTTGCTTTCTGTCTGTGTTCTGCTGCTTATGGTATGCCTTGCGTTTACAGACGCATATTCTCAAGCAGTGGACCTGAAGGTCGTGGCGATGTCTCCCGGTCTCCGGAGCAGCGGCTATCCGAGCTTCTCGTCTCCAGCTGCAGGTACGCCCAATTATGTCTCCACGGGACTCAGGACCGTTGGTAAAGGCATGAAGGTGTACCTGAAGGCCGATACAGTCGGCTCAGGTGCGACAAAAGTAACAACTTATGCATGGACATTTGTGTCCAAGCCGCCAGGATCCACGGCAGCGTTCAGCGATGCAGCAAAGGATTCCGTGACATTTATCCCGGACGTTACAGGTCAGTACATCGTTCAGGTTGCTGTAAACGGCGCCGCGAAGACTCACGTTGACACAATTACGGCCAGCACCTATCGCGGTATCACCACTTTGGTGCAGTCGTGCCCCTGTCATGCCGGCTCTGCCACCTTCCTGAATTCCTACAGCAACTGGAAGACCACGAAGCACGCAACGATCTTCGCGCGTGGGATGACTGGCCAGCTTGAGAATTCAGAAGGCACCCATTACAAAGGTGTGTACACGAAAAGTTGCTTCAAATGTCACACGACCGGATGGGAATCTCTGACGAACAACGGAAACTTTGGCTACCTCGCAAACACAGGTGCCACAGCCACACCGCCAACGTCGTTTGACTCCACGTGGTACAAAGGTCTTCCTTTGGAAGGCGGCGACTACCTGATTCCGTTCCAGGATTCCACGCTCTACAAGAAGCTTTCACCTCAAATGCTGGCGGTTGGCAGCATAGGCTGCGAAAGCTGCCACGGCCCGGCAGATGACCATGCGACGACCGCCGACAAGAAGAAGATCAGTGTTACGGCTGATGCGGGCGTCTGCAACCAGTGCCACGAATCTCCGAAGGGGCATTCGCTTGGATATTTCTGGAGAGGCTCGACACACTCCACCATGAAGACCAGTGCCGCTGAAGCGAGTCGCAATTCGTGCTGGCCATGTCATAACGGAACGGCGTTCATTTCGTTCACGAATGCATGGGCAGCCGGACGAAAGACGACATCTGCTGATTCAGCGAAAGTTGATCCAACTTTTCAATCGATATCGTGCTCAGTCTGCCACGATACACATGGCAGTTCGAACGAACACCTTCTCCGCTACACAAAGATCGATACACTTATCAACGGGTACAAAGTACCCGCGGGTGTAGGTGGATTTGGTCAAATGTGCATGAACTGTCACCGCGCGCGTAACAACTCGGTGACCCAAGTGAAGGGTCAGATGGGAAAATTCGGCGACCGGTTCTATCCGCACTATAGTCCTCAAGCTGATATGTACCTCGGAACCAATGCTTGGGAATTTGGACTCAAGCTTGAAGGACTGAATACGCACGGCGGACTGAAGAATGGCTGCGTTACATGTCATATGTCCGAACGGATGGTTGTGCCGAACTACACGAAGGTTCAATCTGATCACGGCATGTCGATGGCGGAGAATGGCGTTGACAAAGTCGAAGGATGCGTCGAGTGTCACGGTGCTATCAAGTCGTTCAAGGACATCAAAGCGTCATTCGACTACGATGGCGATGGCCAGGTCAAAAGTGCCGTTGAGGAAGTGGCTGGACTAATGGCAAAGCTGAAGGCCAAGTTACCTGTAGATGCGACAGGTGAGCCGGTCACGATGGCGGCGGATTCGATGCTCGTTAGGAACTTCGCTACCACGAACAAGGTGAGCTACTCCACGCTGATCGCGTCGTTGTTCAACTACAATTATGTTTCTCACGACATGAGCCTGGGTATCCACAACACGAAGTACACAGTGGCGATCCTTCGGGCCTCACTCGGATTGGTGACCGGCGTCGAAATGGATCCATTGCCGATTCCCAAAACGTTCGAGCTGAGCCAAAACTATCCGAACCCCTTCAATCCGACGACCGAAATCCGCTTCGACATTCCGAAGTCATCGAGCGTCAAGGTGGTGGTCTATGATATCATGGGCCGGGTGGTCAGGACGCTGGTCGATCAGAAGATGGAAGCCGGTTCACACCGGATTTCATGGAATGGTCGCGATCTGGCTGGCAACACTGTCTCCAGCGGGGTTTACTTCTATCACATCAGTGCTGACGGATTCGCAGCCACGAAGAAGATGACCTTGATGAAGTAGCTCTGTTCCAAGCACCAGTCTTAGAAAAGAAGCCCTGGCAGATCTGTCAGGGCTTCTTTTTGTTCTTCAGATCTGCCACCTTGAACCACGATCCTTCACTGACCCGCATCCAGTCCTGTTTCCTTCGCACTTACACTGGTTTCACGAAACCGTTCTTAGACTTGTAGAAATTTGCAGCGACGCAGACATAAAGAGAATTCTTACACAATGCTACAAGGATGCGGGCCATGATGTTGTGCATCTCAACACATATGTCCCATTCCCCTTGTTTCATTGGGGAAAAGCGAACTATTCTTCTTGTCAGAAGTTGGAATGAATGCGAACTCAAGTTGGCAATGATAGGAAACAACAGCCCTTTAATTGCTTGATGTTTGTCAATTTTCGTCAATTCTGGCACTATCTGGGGGGTTCCAATTTGTAGCCTTTGCGGCATAGGAATTGCGGGTTTTCAAGTTCAACAACTTATGGAGCTTTTCACATTGATGTCTTATTATCACGTATTCGGCCCCGCAAAACAGAGCTTATTCGGCAACCTGATTTCTCAATGACGCAGTGCACACCTTTGAGGGAGGTACCATGAAGAGATTTCTACTTGGCTTTATTGTTCTGGCAGCATTGATCTGCATCCTCGCTTTGCCCGTTTTGGCACAGATCCAGACGGCAAAGATCTCCGTGGTTAGTGTCCCGGATCGTTTCAAGGCTGCAAATAAGAACCAATCAACGACCGGCCTGAAATCAGTTGGCGTTGGAAGCCGTGTTGTGCTGGCCCCCATCGTATTCTCAGGCAACGGTGGAAAGTACGCAGACACGCTTCTCACGGTCACGAGTGCGACGTGGACTCTGAAGAGCCCGTACGGCGCGACAAAGACTATCCAGGACACGGCTGCCGGTTTGAATGGCAAGATTGTCTATTTCGTCCCCGACACAGTGGGCGACTGGACCGTGACGATGACGGCAACGACTGCGAAGGGTGCTGCATCGCAAGTGACAACGACAATCGTAGCAGCCAAGTTCATCGGCGCTGGAATCACGATGCAGGCGAACCAGAACGTTCCGAATGGTTGCGCGTGCCATCTTGTGAACACAACCAATTTTACCGATTGGTCAAAGTCGAACCATGCGACGGCTGTGAAGCGCAAGCTCAACGACGCGGCCGGTCACTTCAGCTTCAGCTGCTTCTCCTGCCACTCCGCTGGGTATGATGGACTGACCTCCAGCGGCAACAACGGATTTGATGATGTGGCAGCGGCAGAGAAATTCACAACGGTTTCGAAAAATGCTCCTGGAGTATTTGACTCTCTGACGACCCTTTATCCGAAGTCGATGTCGTTGACCGGGATCCAGTGCGAGAATTGCCATGGTCCAGCGGGTCAGCACACTGCAGCCTTCCCAGTAGCGGGCAACAACAAGTTGGATGAGACGCTCTCATCAAACGTATGCGCCCCGTGTCACTTCTCCTCTGATCGCCATGGAATCGGATATGCATGGTCAGCTTCTGCGCACGCCATTTCGACGACAGAAGGAATCCAGACGCAATACACCGATCGTCCGATTTGCGCACGCTGCCATACCGCCCAGGGCTACATCAATGAAGTAGTCGGTAGTAAAGCCCAGCCGGTTCCGGCTACTGGCGATCTGGTGTATGCCAATCCAATGCCCATCGGATGCTCTACCTGCCATGATCCGCACAATGGCTCAAATGAGATGCAACTGCGTGCAAAGACGATCGGCGATGCTTGCGTCGGTTGCCACATTACGCGCATGAGTAGCCGTGGTTTGCACACTGCACATCAAGGTTCGATGTTGATCGGAACAAACACGGCCTCATTCAGTCTGGATGTCGCGAATGCCTACCTGCTCGCTCCGTCAGGCTCGGTCCAGCAGAACAATGCCGCAGTTGGTACGTGGGG
This sequence comes from bacterium, assembly GCA_007280275.1. GTDB lineage: Bacteria > Bacteroidota > Ignavibacteria > UBA10030 > UBA10030 > UBA9647. Next base: position 16,828 of record QYQB01000043.1, read on the forward strand.
GGGATGGGAACTCCCTGGCTACACATATGAGAACTCCTCGCACAGCGATATCAAGGAGCGATGCGTCGCGTGCCATATGGCGAGTTCTCCTTCATACCTTGCTGCATCTGCATCGAACTTCACAAAAGCCGACACAATGCTGACCAAACTTGGGCGGCATACGTTCAAGGTCGCGTATGAGAATATCGTCGGCCAGGACACGACGACGATTCTGAATCCTACCGGCTGCGACGAGTGCCACGGAACGGTGTCCATCGAATTTGTCGAGTCAACCCAGGCGAAGACCGATAAACTACTTGCAAGCCTGTATGCTGCGTTGCCAAAACGGGATACGATCATCAGTGCAATCAATCCCACCGGTACGCCGATCCTCTTCACCGACACAATCACGTGGCAAAACAATTCAAAGCTTCCTCTGACCTCGAAACGCAAGCTTTCGGTCGTTGAGCGCGCGGCTGCCTACAATCTGCAGTTCGTTCGTAACGATGGTAGCGGTGGCGTGCACAACTACAACTATTCAAAGGGCCTTCTCAACTCCTCGCTCGAGCAGGTGAAGCTCGGCGCCGGAGCGTCCTCAATCTCCTCGATCAAAGACGTGCCGGTTGATAACGGCAAGAAGGTCCAGGTTGTCTGGTCCGCCTTCCCGGCAGAGACGTATAGCTTCAACCAGGTGATCAATTATGGAGTGTGGAGAAAAGATCCGATTCTGCCCAGCCTCAATTCGGTTAAGAAGGCCGGCAGTTTCACGGAAATGATGAGCACAACGAGCCAGGGCGGCCAGGTTGTTCTGGGCGGCAGCGTTTGGTCATACGTTGGCTCAGTCCCTGCATCTGGAATGGCACAGTATTCATTCCTGGCTTCGACACTCTTCGATTCCACGAAAACCTCAGGTCAGCGGTGGACAGTTTTCTATGTTGCCGGCTACACCAAGGACAACCAGGTCATGTTTTCGAGCCAGCCCGACAGCGGATACTCGGTGGACAACCTCGCTCCGGCTGTTCCATCAGGCTTGAATGCCTCGTTCTCGAAGAACACCGTTACATTGAAGTGGACGGCGAATGTTGAGAGCGACGTGTATCAGTACGCGATCTATCGTGGAACAACATCAACCTTCAACCCGGCGGGTACCACGCCTTTGGCGAAGGTTCGTACACCTCTCTATCAGGATCCGGTTTCTCAGAGCGGTGTGACGTACTACTACAAGGTCTCTGCACTCGATATCGCGGGTAACGAGAGCGGATACACCAGCGTGAGTGTGCTCACAGATGTCCAGAACGGCAGCGGTCTGCCGACGGAATTCGCGTTGAACCAGAACTTCCCGAATCCGTTCAACCCGACGACAGAAATCGCATTCTCGGTGCCGAAACAAACCCCTGTCAAGGTCGTGATCTACGGCTTGTCCGGAGAGGTTGTTGCGACAGTCGTGAATCAGACGATGTCTGCCGGCAATTACCGTGTCACGTGGAATGGCAAAACCGACGACGGTCGTGCTGTGGCAAGCGGTGTCTACTTCTACCATTTGCAGGCGGACGGATTCACTGCAACGAAGAAAATGACATTGCTGAAGTAATTCGATCACGGATGCCCCGCCCGAACCGGGCGGGGCGTCTCTTACTCACAAAGGAATTTTGTGTCGCACCTCAAATCGAATACCCAAGAGGGAGGTTGTATGAAGAGATTTTTACTCACTGCTACAGTGCTTGTGGTACTGATTTCGGTACTCGCAGGTCTGGCGCTTGCGCAGACAGTGCAGTCTGGAAGGGTTAAAGTGGTTGCTGTCCCCGACCGTTACAAGGCTGCGAACAAGAATCAATCAACGACTGGGTTGAAGACAGTCGGACAAGGTCAGCGTATTGTCCTTGCGCCGCAAATATGGTTGAACCAGGGGACAAAGCAGGCAGACACGCTTGTCCCGGCTCTCTCCGCTACGTGGACCCTCACCAATCCTTACGGAACGGCGAAGACAATTCAGGATACGGCGACCGGACTCAATGGTACGTACGTCTATTTTGTCCCCGACACCGTTGGGGACTGGACAGCGTCCTATTCGGCAACCACAAAGTTAGGGTCCGTGGCAGGCACCGGAAAGATCACCGTCGCAAAGTTTGTTGGCGTGGGAATCTCGATGGTCTCCACTCAGGGCGTGCCGAACGGTTGCGCTTGTCACCTCGTCGAACCAACGAAATTCTCAGATTGGTCGAAGACCAACCATGCTACCGCAGTGAAGCGCAAACTGAATGACCCGACCGGGCACTTCAGTTTCAGCTGCTTCTCCTGCCATTCGATAGGTTATGATGGCGTCCCCACCGCCGGCAACAACGGTTTTGACGATGTTGCTGCGGCGGAGAAGTTTGCCACAGTGTCGAGGAATGCAGTTGGTGTGTTTGACTCGCTGAAGACACTCTATCCAAAGTCGATGGCATTGACCGGAATCCAGTGCGAAAACTGCCACGGCCCCGCAGGACAGCACGTTGCAGGAATGCCCGTTCCAGGAAACAACAAGCTTGACGAAACATGGTCGCCGGAAGTTTGTGCACCTTGCCATTTCTCAAGCGACCGACATGGTATTGGCTATGCCTATACTGCTTCACGTCACTTCACGTCAAGCTCGAACGGGAGCACCCGCGTTAACAACTTCAATCGTCTCTTGTGCGCTCGCTGCCATACCGGCCAGGGATATGTATATGAGAAGATTCAAGGCAAGATGCAGACTGTTCCCGCCACCGGAGAAGTTGAATACGTTGGTGGCACGTCTATGACCTGCGTAACCTGCCACGATCCGCACAATGGATCCAACGATAAGCAGCTTCGTGCGAAATCGGTTGGCGAGTCTTGCCTCGGCTGCCACGTTATCCGTTTGGGCACGGGTGGTTCCTTGCATACATCCCATCAGGGTTCGATGCTACTTGGTGCGAACCTGACACCATTCGGCACGGACGCGCTGAATGCCTACACATCGACGCCTTCAGGGACTCCTCAGCAGGTCGTCGCAGCAGTCCAGACGTTGGGTGGATGGCAGTTGCCCGGCTATGTCTATGAGAATTCTTCTCACAGCGATATCAAAGAGATGTGCGTGAAGTGTCACATGGCAAGTTCACCTTCGTTCCTGGCAGCTTCGGCTTCCAACTTTACGAAGGCAGACACGATGATGACAAAGCTTGGCGGTCACACCTTCAAAGTTGCATATGACAATATCGTCGGCAAAGACACCACTACGATTCTCAATCCGACGGGGTGCGAAGAGTGCCACGGCGAGGCTTCGATCGAGTTTGTGGATCTCACCCAGGCAAAGACGAAAACTCTGCTGGCGAACTTGTTCAAAGCGCTGCCAAAGCGAGACTCCGCTGGCGTTACGATAAGCTCAATGAGTGACACGGTTGCCTACCAGAACTGGGCAAAGGCTCCCGCCGCACTGAAGCGCAAACTCACAACGATTGACAAGGCATCTATCTTCAACTACAACTTTGTCAACAACGATGGAAGCTTCGGTGTACACAACTTCAACTATGCGAAAGGTCTTTTGACTTCTTCGCTGGAGCAGGTGACGCTCGGTGCCGGTGCATCAAGCATCGCATCGATCAAAGATGTACCGCTCGACAACGGCAAAAAGGTCCAGGTTGTGTGGAACGCCTTCCCGTCAGAATATTACAGCTTCAACCAGATTGTCAATTACGGTATCTTCAGAAAAGATCCGACGCTCCCGAGTCTCAATTCGATCAAGAAGGTCGGAAGCTTCACGGAACTGATGCAGACGACCAAGGTCGGCGGATCGGCCCTCATGGCTGGCACAGTGTGGACTTATGTCGGCTCAGTGCCGGCCTCAGGATTGACGCAGTATTCCTACATTGCTCCGACGATCTTCGATTCAACGAAGACCTCGGGTCAGCGGTGGACGACGTTCTATATCGCTGGCTACACGGGGGCGAGCACGGTTGCGTTCTCAACGCAGGCTGACAGCGGTTACTCAGTTGACAACATTGCTCCTGCTTCTCCGAGCGGCACATCAGCCTCGTTCCTGAATAACGTGGTGACGTTGAAGTGGACCGCCAGCCCAGAAGATGATGTGTCCCAGTATGCAATCTACAGAGGAACGGCAGCTAATTTCAATCCTGCCGGGACCACACGGTTGGCAACAGTGCGCACGTCACAGTACCAGGATGCAGTGTCGCAGAGCGGCGTGACATACTACTACAAGATTTCGGCGATTGATTTTGCTGGCAACGAGAGCGGCTGCACCAGCGTTAGCGTGCTCACAGATGTCCAGAACGGCAGCGGTCTGCCGACGGAATTCGCGTTGAACCAGAACTTCCCGAATCCGTTCAACCCGTCCACAGAGATCGCCTTCGCCGTGCCGAAACAGACTGCGGTCAAGATCGTGATCTATGGTCTCTCCGGTGAGGTTGTTGCCACGCTCGTGAATCAAACGATGGCGGCTGGCAACTACCGTGTTACCTGGAACGGCAAGACCGACGATGGTCGGGCAGTCGCCAGCGGTGTCTACTTCTACCATCTGCAGTCAGAAGGATTCACTGCAACGAAGAAGATGACATTGTTGAAGTAATTCCTGATTTAACAAGGCAGGGTCTCAGACAGGAAAAAGTCCGAGATCCTGCCTTTGTATTTTGAACGGGCCCGCGAATTCCTGGCAGATCGACGTTCCATTCAAACCTCAGGTCTTCTCGTGGGCTTTCTGTTTTTGAGAAAGTGAGAAAGCAGTTATTGGAATTCGGGAAAACGACTAATGACAAAATGATCAAAGGGCACAAAATAGGCCAAGTGAGGTGCTTCGTTTCCGAAGGCGATGAGAATCTCAACGGTTTCAAGATGGCATACATCTTGTGCGATCTACTCCGGGAAAGTGAGATCTATGGCCCCAACAGGAACAATAGCTGCAGCGAGCGTCTCTCAGGAGGGACTCTTGCAACGTGACGGAAAGAAGAAGGTTCTTGTCTTCAGTCCCGATGTTGCATTGGCCGAGAGCCTTTCGCTCTTGTTGGCCGACAAGTACGCGATCGCTTGTGAGACGCGGCTCGACAATCTGAAGGCCACCATCGGTGAAGCATCGCCGGCGTTGCTGCTGGTAGATCTGTTTGCGTTTCCGTCGGACATCCTTAAAGAAGTTACCGTTCTTCGAACAAGTCGTCTGAAGATTCCCGTTGTCCTCCTTAGGGTATATCGCCAGCTTGCTCCTGAGCTCGAAGAGACGATTCGGGACTTGGCAGATTTCGTCTTCTACAAGCCATTCGATGTCAACGCAGTAGCGGATGCTGTTCACAAACTTCTGGATGGCCAGTCCTGAGTGAATCGCTCCGCGCTCTTTCACTCTAGCCTCCTTGGTTGTCTGAAAGGGGGATTGTGCTGTGACAAGCGTTGCAGATCTGAGCCGGATCAAGCTGGCGATGATTCGACAGCTCGATACCACACTGCGTCAAAACTACCACCAAACTCTAGTTGAGGTCCTGAACGAGCTCCGGATGAGGAGTGTCGTTTCGCAGCCGGATCCCTCTCCCGACAAAGTCTTCTCTGTTATCCTGCAGACACACGTCCTGACGTACAAGCCTGCTCCTTCCGTGCAGCGGCTTCGAGAAGCCCTGGAACGTATGGCGCGTGGAAAATTCGGCTTGTGTGTCCGTTGCGGAAGGGAGATTTCGGCGGAAGCGTTGCTTAGCGACCCGACCTTGCCTAGTTGTTCGCTCTGCCAGCGTAAGGCCAACGGCTAGATGTATTGGTGGCATATTATCCGTCTCATTTGACGGATTCTGCCGCCGTAGGCGCAGTTCCGCGAATCGCCAGCACGTCTCGATTTCCTGTTTCTTTACCCACCCCGAGTTCGGAATCCCAAGCATCCGCCCTGAGCAGGAGAGACTGTTCAAAAAGGAAATGGTCTGAAAAGAGCCATCAAATGATGAATTCTTGTTTCCCCATTCTGAGAACCATTTTGCAGCTGTTCTCGCTGAGGAGAATGGATATCTGCTCATATATTGAGTTGATTGCCATTTGTTAAGGTTTTTGGACGCTTCTCAATTGTCATTGCTGGCACGAGAGTTGCGAGAAATGAGTTGAAATTATATGTTCCATTCGATTGTTGACAAATTCAGCAGTTCGTGAACTTACGAAAATGAGACCTGATTTGAAGCTTCCTCACCCGATTGTCTGGTTTTTCGTCCTCGTTTTCTTCTCGTTGCAGGCACTAGCCCAGACCCGAGAAGATTGCCTGACGTGTCACAGCGATTCTTCTCTGGCGATGGAGAAGAAAGGCAAACAAGTCCCTTTGTTTGTCAACGCGGCTATGCTGGAAAAATCCACCCATCGGAAGTTGGTTTGCGTTGCTTGTCACGCAGGCTTTGATGCTCAGAATGTCCCCCACAAAGAAAGAATCCAACCCGTCAACTGCCTGACGTGCCATAAGGATGCGCCGCTGAAGCATCGGTTCCATCCGCAGATGAATCTCGCAGGCGGAACGAACGGCAAGTCGGATGTCTCATGCAAAGAGTGTCATGGCACTCATGCTGTCGTCTCTCCGAAATCTCCCGGTTCAAAGTTCAACTCGGCAAAGCTGAGTGAGTTCTGTGGGTCGTGTCACAAGGATGTGAAGGAAACGTTTTCACAATCATCCCATGCGCACGCTCAGGTGTCGGGAATTCTGGGCGCACCGACGTGCATTGACTGTCATCGAAACCCGATCGTTCACGTCACAGCAAAACAGGATACGACGGAGTTCAAGGTCGCGCAGGACAAACTCTGTCTCTCGTGCCACCTCGATGATCCAAATGTCCGGGCGCGGATGTCCCCTTCGACAGGATTCATCGGCGCATATGAGGGAAGCGTCCACGGATCAGCGCTGCAGCGTGGTAATGGAAACGCCGCAAACTGTGTGGATTGCCACGGCAGTCATGAGATGAAGAAGGGGGTGGATCCGACGTCCCGCGTTGCGAAGGCGAATATCCCTCAGACATGTGCCAAGTGCCACTCCGATGTCGCAAAGGCGTTCAGCTACAGCGTCCACGGTCTTGCCGTCAAGAACGGAAACATGTCGGCCCCCGTGTGCACAGATTGCCATGGTGAGCATAACATTCTTAATCACAAGGACCCTCGCTCGCCGGTTGCTGCAGGCAATGTCTCAAGTCAGGTATGCTCCCCCTGCCATAGCTCTGTGAAGCTCAATCAGAAGTATGGTCTTGCGAATGACCGTTTCAAGAGCTTCGCTGACAGCTACCACGGGTTGGCCGGCACGGCCGGCTCCGTACAGGTTGCCAACTGCGCCAGTTGTCATGGTGTCCATGATATCAAGCCTTCGAGCGATCCAACCTCCCGCATCAGCAAAGCCAATCTCATCAATACTTGCGGGACGTGCCATCCCGGGGCGAACGAGAACTTCACAAAGGGTTCCGTCCACGTCATCGCGACTGAGAAGCAAGAAGATGTGCTCTATTATGTCTCCACCACCTATATCATTCTCATCATCGTCCTCATCGGTGGTATGCTTCTCCACAACCTGCTCGACTTTGTCAAGAAATCGAAGCGTCAACTCATGTATCGACGCGGCCTGATTCCACGGCCGCCGGTGGCACACCGGTTGTACCTGCGGATGTCGCTGAACGAGCGCCTCCAGCACGCGTCCCTGGTGATCAGCTTCTTCACTCTCGTGTTCACCGGCTTTGCTCTGAAATATCCGGAAGCGTGGTGGGTGACACCGATTCGGAATATCAGTCCTCTGATGTTCGACCTGCGCGGAATTCTGCATCGGATTGCAGGCGTTGTGATGGTTGCGGCGAGTCTGTTCCATGTTTATTACGTTCTCTTCGTGCCCCGGGGAAAGCAGTTAATTCGTGATCTGCTTCCCAAAATCGAGGACGTGACCGATGCGATCGGTATTCTGAAGTACAATCTCGGTTTCTCGCCGGTCAAACCGAAATTCGGGAGGTTCAGCTACATCGAGAAGAGCGAGTATTGGGCGCTGGTATGGGGAACGATGGTGATGGCGGCGACCGGAGTCATCCTCTGGTTTGATAACACGTTCCTCGGGCTCCTGACGAAGCTATGGTGGGACGTGGCACGCACCGTCCACTACTATGAGGCGTGGCTGGCTACCCTTGCCATTATCGTCTGGCATTTCTATTTCATCATGTTCAATCCCGATATTTATCCTATCAATCTCGCATTCTGGAAGGGGACGCTGACAGAGGAAGAGATGGAAGAAGAACATCCGCTTGAGCTGGAAGAGATCCGTCACGCCGAAATGAAGGCGGCCCTGAGGAATCAAACTGAGCCCGAGAAGGAATCGGCATCTGTAGGGGCCAAAGAATAGGATCATGAAGCCTCTCGCACGCTTGAAAATTCATAGTACCTTGAAGTGCCATCGGCTCATTGTACGATCGTTCTGGCTTATTGTTTTCGCGGGCTTGTGGCTGGCTCCGGCGTTCGGTCAGGAGAACACCGAATGTCTCGGTTGTCACAGCGACAAATCCCTTGAAGGGACCCGCAAAGGCAAGAAGTTCTCGGTTTTTGTCGATGAGAAGAAGTTCGGCCAGTCGATGCACTCTGCTCTTACGTGCGTTTCATGCCACGCTGACCTTGCCGGCAAGGAACTACCTCACGCGGAAGGCCTTCAGAAAGTAGAATGTGGAACCTGCCACTCGGCCGAGCAGGAGCTGCATACAAAATCGCTTCACGGCAAAGCGATTGCACGAGGCGACGCCCTGGCCCCGCATTGCAACGATTGCCACGGCAACCACAATATACTCTCCTCGAAAGACCAGCGTTCACCGATCTCGCCGCTCCAGATCCCATTCCTGTGTGGGAAATGCCACCAGGAAGGATCGCTGGTGACCGCTCAGCGCACGATTCACCAGGATCATATTCTGGAGAATTTCTCTGAGAGTATCCACGGTCAGGCCCTCTTCCAGAAGGGATTGATTGTCGCGCCCAACTGCGCTTCGTGCCATACGCCGCATTCAATTCTTCCTCACACTGATCCGGCGTCGTCGATTGCCAGGGGGAACATCTCCAAGACGTGCACGAAATGTCATGCGCAGATCGAGATTGTACACCGCAAGGTCATTCGCGGGGAGCTCTGGGAAAAACAGGCGCACACGCTGCCCGCGTGTATAGATTGTCATCAACCCCACAAGATACGGAAGGTCTTCTACACGCAGGGGATGGCGGATAAGGATTGCCTCCGCTGCCACGAGAACAGGAACCTCAAGTCGTCGAAGGACGGCCGGTCACTCTACGTGCAGGGGGAACAGCTTGGGTTTTCACGACACTCGAAAGTCTCGTGCAGCCAATGCCATTCCGAAGTCAGCGTTTCGCGCCTTCGTCCATGCGAGACGATCACGAAAAAAGTGGACTGCTCATCCTGTCACGCCGAGCTCGCGCAGCAGTATCAGGTTAGCACGCATGGGAAGATGGCCGCGAAAAATGACCCCAACGCCCCGACGTGCAAGGAATGTCACGGTACACATCTCGTACTCGGAAAGCTGAGTCCAAATTCCGCAACCTTCGCAACGAATGTCCCACTCCTGTGTGCGAAGTGCCATCGGGAAGGACAGAAAGCGGCCGTCCGCTACACCGGCTCCCAGCATGAGATCATCGAGCACTACACCGAAAGCATCCACGGCAAAGGGTTGATGAAGAGCGGGCTGACAGTGACGGCAACGTGCACCAGCTGCCACTCTGCCCACAGCGTGTTGCCGAAGAGCGATTCGCTCTCAAGCGTGAATCCAAAGAATGTTCCTCAGACCTGCGGGCGGTGTCATCACGGGATTCAAGAACAATTCGAATTGAGCATCCACGCGGTCCTGGTTGGGAAGACCGACAAACCGTTGCCGGTGTGCAACGATTGCCATACAGCGCATACCATCCGGCGTGCGGATGAAACAGGATTCAAGCTTCAGATCATGTCTCAATGCGGAAGGTGTCACGAGGCAATCGCAAAGACATACTTCGATACCTACCACGGGAAAGTATCTCAGCTTGGCTACACTAAAACAGCGAAGTGCTATGATTGTCACGGCGCTCATGACATCCTTCCAATTTCCGACTCCCGCTCGCACCTGAGCAGAGAAAAGGTTGTCGGCACATGTCAGAAGTGCCATTCCGGAGCCAACCGGCGGTTTGCAGGGTACCTGACGCACGCGACGCATCACGATCCGGAGAAATATCCGTTTCTCTTCTGGACGTTCTGGGGTATGACTTCGTTGTTGGTCGGCACATTTGTTCTTGGCGGCGTGCATACGCTCCTCTGGTTGCCTCGTGCTCTTCAGATGCAGCGCCAGCGCCGCAGGGAGTCTGGGCAACAGAACCAGGGAGACAAAGGAGAGCATGGAGACAACAGCAAAGCCTGAATCGGCACATGAGGCGCACGGGATCTCCCTGGCTTCCACAGCCGAAGTTGGCGAGAGACAGTTCCTCCGATTCAAGAGACTGAATCGGATCCTTCATATTATTATGATTGTGAGTTTCATGAGTCTGGCCCTCACCGGGATGACGTTGAAGTTTGCCTACACCGGATGGGCCGCATTCCTCTCTCGGTTGTTCGGAGGTTACGAATCGGCAGGATATATCCACCGGCTCGCGGCGGTTGCCATGATTGGGATCTTTATCGCCCACATTGTCGACGTAGTGAGGATGAAGAAACGTCTCTACCCTTCGTGGCGTAGCTTGCTTCTCGGACCTGATTCCATGGTGTTCAACAAGAAAGACCTTCAGGATTTGATCGGGAATTTCAAGTGGTTCCTGGGGCGGGGCCCCCGGCCCGAATACGGCCGTTGGACATATTGGGAGAAGTTCGACTACTTCGCAGTCTTCTGGGGCATGGCCGTCATCGGATCGACAGGACTCATGCTTTGGTTCCCGGAGTTCTTCACACTGGTTTTTCCCGGATGGTTTCTTAATGTGGCTGGCATCATTCACAGCGATGAGGCGTTGTTGGCTGTGGGTTTCATTTTTACCGTTCACTTCTTCAATACCCACCTCCGGCCTGAGAAATTCCCAATGGATATCGTTGTGTTTACAGGCCGAATGCCCGTCGATGACCTCAAAGACGACAAGCCAGCGGAGTATCGCATGCTTGTCAAGGAAGGCATGCTGGAAGAGAACCTGGTTGAAGCGTATCCTCCCATCGTGATCCGTGCAATCCGTCTGTTCGGCTGGACAGCGCTCTGCATCGGTTTCAGTATCGTCGTTTGGATCATTTATGCTATGCTGTTTGCATACCAATAATGAGAAGAAAACCGTTGCAAATGAGGGCTGTTGCTAGTATTATCGATATCAAATTCTATCGAGGTGCCATGATCGTCCGGATCATATCATGAAGCGAATTTTCCCGTCATCCTTTTACAACCCAGTCACACTCGCCGGTGCTGCGATCGCTGGAGTAAGTTTCGGTCTTATTCTCTTCTTGATGGTTTTGGAGACCGTGACGAACAACCCGAAGCCCTACATGGGGATCATTGCGTTCGTACTTCTCCCATCGATACTGCTCATAGGCCTTTTTATCCTGGTGTTCGGGATATTCCGTGCGAGACGACGCGAGCAAGCTGGTAAACCAGAGATGCGTCTGCCTCAAATTGATCTCAACAATCCAAGGCACCGCACAGCGTTTATCTTTTTTTCCTTCGGCACGATTCTTCTTTTATTGCTCTCGGCTTTTGGGAGTTTCAAAGCGTATGAACACACCGACTCAGACCAGTTTTGCGGAGAGACCTGCCACAAAGTCATGGCTCCGGAATACACAGCGTATCAATTCTCGCCTCATGCTCGCGTCGGGTGTGTAAAATGCCACATTGGGCCGGGAACCGGATGGTTTGTCCGTTCGAAGCTCTCCGGTGCATATCAGGTTTATGCAACGTTGTTCAACAAGTATCCGAGACCAATCCCGACACCGATCGAAAACCTGCGTCCGGCGCAGGAGACGTGCGAACAATGCCACTGGCCGAAACACTTCTTCCGAGAAAAGCAAATCATCAACACCTATTACACATCTGACGAGAAGAATACAAAGTGGATGCTCGACCTCCTCATAAAGATTGGAGGGGGCAACATCGAGGCGGGTCCGACCTCCGGTATCCACTGGCATATGAATATCGGGAACCAGGTGACCTATGCCACGACCGACTCGCAACGTCAGATCATCCCGTGGGTTCAGGTGAAGGCCGCCGATGGAAAAGTGGTGACGTACAAATCGTCGGATAATCCTCTTAGTGATGATGATCTCCAGAAGGCAAAGAAGCGTCGGATGGATTGCATCGACTGCCACAACCGTCCGGCGCACATTTATCATCCGCCGGCTCGTTCTGTCAACCACATCATTTCATTGGGATGGATTGATCAGGAACTACCGAGTGTGAAGAGCATAGCGGTGAAAGCGCTTGAGCTGCCGTACTCAACGAAGCAAGCCGCGCTTGACAGTATTAAGCTCGTGATTCAGGAATTCTACCGCACGACCCACCCGGAGGTGATGGCAAAGAAGACCCAACAAGTCGAGAGGGCGATTGAAGAAGTCCAGAAAATCTATAGCCGTAACTACTTCCCTGAGATGCAGGTCAATTGGAAGAAGTTCAACGACAACATTGGCCATATGTACTATCCGGGGTGTTTCCGATGCCATGACGGGAAGCACGTCTCCGAAGATGGAAAAGTTCTGTCGAGAGACTGCAATGTTTGCCACACGATTCTTGCCCAGCAATTTGAAAAGGACAAGCTGCGAATGTCGTTGGGGGGCGTAGAATACAAGCATCCTGTCGATATCGGCGATTCGTGGAAAGAAATGAATTGCAGTGATTGTCACAATGGCCGATGATGCCATTGTTCCTAGTCAAGAGACTCCGATGAACAACATTGTTTTGCGGCCCTGGGAGGGTGAATGAAAATGTTTCTGCAAAAAATGCCGGATGCTCTCAAACGAGTCCTCGCGGTGTTTGTGCTGGTGGCTGCGGCGGCAGTGCTCGTGCGCGTCGTCCTTCCTGCCTCCTTGACGGATTCGCGACTGCATATCAAGTCCACGGTCGAGCGCGAGATGGCGCACCCGGTACGGTACGCCGGTTCTGAGGCCTGCGCTGATTGCCACGAGGAATACAAGGTCAAGCAAGGGGGGTATCACAAGAATCTCTCCTGCGAGACGTGTCATGGCGCCGCGAAGGAACACTCTGAGAATCCGTCCGAGCTCAAGCCCAAGCTGCCAAGAATGAGGGAATTCTGCGCCGGCTGCCACACGTACAACCCATCCAGACCATCGGGATTTCCTCAAGTCAACCCGGCGGCGCACAATCCGCTCAAGGTATGCGTTGAATGCCATAACCCGCATGACCCGAAGCCCACAAGGACCCCGCAGGAATGTTCGGCGTGCCATGCAGAGATTGCTCGGACAAAAGAACTTTCCCCGCACGCCCAGCTGGAATGCACTAACTGTCACACTGTTCCACAGGAACACAAACTGGCACCACGGTCGGTAAGGGCAGGAATTCCATCGGAGCGCTCGTTCTGCGGCAAGTGCCATAGTAAAGATTCGGGAAGAAAAGAAGCCCCGAAGGTAGATTTCCTCACTCACGGTGAGAAGTACTTGTGCTGGCAGTGCCACTATCCACATATGCCGGAGGTGCAATAGCATGGAGCGAAGAAGATTTCTGTCCAAGTTCATGTCGATCGCTGCCTCGGCTACTGTCGTCAGTGGATTTTTCAAGCGTGCGGTTGCCCGCACAGACGGGTACGATCCGAAGGGCCATTACTATGGAATGGGAATCCAGATCGACAAATGCATTGGCTGCGGAAAATGTGTGGAGGCGTGCAAAGAAGAAAACAACGTCCCCAAAGAACCATTTTTCTTCCGCACGTGGGTCGAGCGATATGTGATTAAGAAAGATGGAGAAACGTCCGTTCAGAACACCGATATGAGAATCGAACGGTCGAACGAAGTGTTCACTGAGAGAGACATCCTCAGAAGCTTTTTTGTACCCAAACTGTGCAATCAGTGTGACAATCCTCCGTGTGTTCAAGTCTGCCCCGTTGGGGCAACATTCAAGACCGAGGATGGGGTGATTCTCGTTGACGATGAACGATGCGTCGGGTGCCGGTATTGTATCCAGGCCTGTCCCTACGGAGCCCGCTATCTTCATCCGGAGAGGGAAACTGCGGACAAGTGTACATTTTGCTATCACAGGATCACAAAAGGAATGCTGCCTGCATGCGTCGAAGTATGCCCCAGCCAGGCGAGAATTTTCGGTGATGTGAAAAGCAGCGCAAGTCCCCTCGGGCGGTTCAAGCGGATGAACAAACTCCATGTACTGAAGCCGTCCTTGAATACGGAGCCCAAAGTCTCTTATTCTGGTCTTGATGGAGAAGTGCGATGAACAGTCCACTCACCGAAAAGCTGTTCGACCTGCTCAAGCAGGTGACCGGGTACATCTATCCGAATGAGATAGAAGTCCATTGGGGCATTCTGGTTGTTGTGTATCCGTATCTTACCGGATTGGTCGCCGGTGCATTTATTCTCGCCTCGCTCGTGAAGGTCTTCAATGTGAAAGAGGTTCAGCCCGCCTATCGGTTGGCAATGCTTACGGCGCTCTCGTTTCTTCTTATCGCTCCGCTGCCATTGCTGCTGCATCTTGGCCATCCGGTACGATCATATGAGATCTTTCTCAATCCGAACTTCACGTCGGCGATGGCCATGTTCGGCTTTGTCTATGCCTGGTATCTCATGGTCGTTCTGATCCTGGAGATCTGGTTTACCTATCGCAAGGATCTCATTGTATGGTCCCAGGGAGAAACAGGGTTGATGCGATGGGTGCACAGGGCTGTCGCGTTGTACTCGACCGACATCAGCGACAAGGCCGTGGAGTTTGACAAGAAAATGGTGAAAGGCATTACGATCATCGGAATACCGTCGGCCTTCCTTCTGCATGGGTATGTGGGGTTCATTTTTGGCTCCATTAAGGCGAATCCCTGGTGGAGCAGCGTCCTGATGCCGATTGTGTTCCTGTTCTCAGCTATTGTCTCCGGCATTGCGCTTGTCCTCTTCCTCTATATGGTGATTACCCCGCTCCGGAAGGAAAAGATCGACATCAAGTGTGTGGATAAAATGGCGTCGTTTCTTTTCTATGCGGTTATTGTTGACTTCTCGCTCGAATTTCTTGATTTTATCCACCGGCTCTATGAGAGCGAAGAGTCAATCAACATCCTGTCAGATCTTGTCATGAACAAGCTGTTTATCAGCCTCGGCGTTCTTCAGGTCCTTCTGGGCATGTTGCTGCCCCTCGGAATGATGGTCGCCATCCGGCTCTTCAAATTTGAGGAGGAATTGAGGAAACTTCTGTACTTTGTCTCAGCGATTCTGATCCAGATTGGGATATTCGCAACGAGATGGAATGTCGTGATCGGGGGCCAGATGTTTTCCAAGAGTTTCAGAGGCCTGACCGCGTACAAGATGGATATTGGCGGGATGGAAGGATTCCTGATGACGCTCGTTCTTCTCTCGTTGCCGTTCATTGTTCTTTCCATCCTTATCAAAGTGCTGCCGCCTTGGGAAAAACCGGCGAAGGGGACTACTGAAGGTGGCACAATGGAACGCTCAGTGATCGGCTGAACGGTGCGTGTGGGCAGGGCGGTTCCCAAAGACCAGTGCCGGTACCTTAGACAATATAAACTGTAGACTCTACAAGCGCAGGGCGTAGATTATGACAAGCGAAGTCGGACCAAACGGTGAGCAAGAAACCAGGAGGGGCTTCCTGAGGTATCTCCTTGGGGGCGGTCTGGTTGCATCGCTCGCTGCAGTTCTGTATCCGATTATGGCGTACCTGAAGCCGCCTCAGCAAGCAGAGGTAGAAGTGACGAGCGTGAAGGCCGGCAAGGTCAGTGCCATGGAGAAAGAGAGCGGCATCATCGTTCGGTTCGGGAACAAGCCGGTGATCCTTGTTCGGAATGCAGCCGGTGAATTTCGCGCCTTTTCCGCCACGTGCACACACCTTGATTGCACGGTGCAATTTCGCAAAGACATGGGTCTTATCTGGTGCGCATGTCATAACGGCCGGTACGATCTGAACGGACGCAACGTGGCGGGTCCGCCGCCGCGTCCGCTTGACGAATACAGGGTCATCATCCAAGGTGAAGACATCTCAATCTCGAAGAAAGCATGAACACTTTCTGGTCAAGACTCTACTCCTGGGCTGACGAGCGTGTCAAGCTTGGCGGCCTTGTTGAATACATGGGGAAGAAGTACGTGCCCGTGAATCGACATTCAATATGGTACTACTTCGGTGGCGTGTCGCTCTTCCTGTTCATTATTCAGGTGGTGACGGGCATCCTCCTGTTATTGTACTATAAAAGTGGAGAGCTGCTTGCCTTCGAGAGCATCCAATTTATTATGGCAAAGGTTCGGTTCGGGTGGCTCATCCGGTCTCTCCACAGCTGGACTGCGAACCTCTTTGTTCTGACTGCGATGATTCACATGTTCAGCGTCTTCTTCGGGAAGGCGTACCGAAAACCGCGGGGAATCACATGGATCACGGGAATGGTGATGTTCTTTCTCGCTCTCGGTTTTGGTTTCAGCGGGTATCTTCTTCCCTGGAATGAACTCGCGTTTTTTGCCACGAAGGTAGGAACCGACATCGCCGGCGCTGTACCCATTGTCGGCAAGCCGATGATGGTTTTCCTGCGCGGCGGTGAAGATGTGACCGGCGCAACGCTCTCCCGCTTTTTTGGATTCCACGTGGCGCTCTTGCCGGGGATATTTACCGTGTTTCTGGGCATACACCTCCTTCTGGTTCAGCGACAGGGGATGAGTGAACCGCTATCGCATGGAGATTCGCCGGATACCGAACGCAAGACGATGCCATTCTTCCCGAACTTTCTGCTGCGGGATATGCTCTTCTGGCTGATGGTGCTCAATCTTCTGGCGATTCTGGCTGTCTTCTTCCCATGGGAGCTTGGAAAGAAAGCCGATGCGTTTGCCTCCGCTCCTGCTGGCATCAAGCCCGAGTGGTACTTCCTGTTCATGTTTCAGACCTTGAAGTACATCCCGGGGAAAATCCTCTTCATCGATGGCGAAGTGCTCGGCATTCTTGTTTTCGGACTGGCCGGATTCCTGTGGTTGATGGTTCCGTTCTGGGACAGAAAAAGCTCGCGGGGAGAGACCAACCGTCTCATCAATTATGTTGGGATCTTCGTGGTCTTCTACATGATCATTCTCACAATCGTAGGGTGGATCGTATGAACAGAACCACCCGAATTATGTTCGGTCTTCTCATGCTTGCTTTCTCATCTGCGGGGTTTGCTGGTGCCGATGACAAATGCCTGACGTGCCATGAATCGATTGGCGGGAAAGCAGTGGATCTTTTCAAGCGCGATGTGCATCACGCGAAGGGAATTTCGTGCGCCGGCTGTCACGGCGGGAATGCGCAGTCCGATGACATGGAGAAGGCGATGGACCCGAAGGCTGGCTACATCGGCGTGCCCAAGGGGGATGACATCTCCAGGGTCTGCGCTAAATGCCACGGCGACAGCGGACGGATGAAGCAATACAGTTCTCACTTGCCCACCAACCAAATCGAGAATCTACGGGCCAGCGTTCACGGAAAGCTCTCAACCAACGGCAAGGAGCGCATTGTTCAATGCACTACCTGCCACGACGCCCATGGAATCGTGCCGGTCAAGAATCCCGGTTCACCGGTCTATCCGTTGAACATTGTCAAGAAGTGCACGCAGTGCCACGCGAACGCGGCCTTGATGCGGACCTACAACCCATCGCTTCCCGTCGACCAGCTCGACAAGTACCGGACGAGCGTCCATGGGATGCGGAATGCGAAGGGGGACGCGAAGGTTGCAGAATGCGCAAGCTGCCACGGCAGTCACGATATTCTCTCGGTGAAAGACACGAAGTCTTCCGTCTACCCCACGAACATCCCTTCGACATGCGCTCATTGCCACAGCAAGGCGGAGTACATGAAGGAGTACAAGATTCCGACGGATCAATTCGACAAGTTCTCAAGGAGTGTCCACGGAGTCGCTTTGCTGCAGAAACATGATCTTGGAGCGCCTGCGTGCAACAGCTGCCATGGGAACCATGCAGCAACACCGCCGGGCGTCCAGTCGGTTTCGAAAGTGTGCGGAACCTGCCACGCGTTGAATGCCGATCTGTTCTCCTCGAGTCCTCACAAGAAAGCGTTCGATGACCGGAAGCTCCCGGAGTGCGAGACATGCCATGGCAACCACGAAATCATTGTTGCAACGAACAAGCTGCTCGGAGTGACCTCCGAGGCGGTCTGCAGCCGTTGCCACAACGAGAGCCAGAATGTCAAAGGATTCGCCACTGCAAAAGCGATGAGAGGATTGATCGACAGTCTCGAATCCCGGGAAAAACGGGCCATCGCTCTTGTGAATGAAGCGGAGCAGAAGGGGATGGAAATTTCAGAAGCGAAGTACAAGTTGCGGGACGCTCATCAAGCGCGGCTTGAGTCGAGGACGATGGTGCACTCCTTTAACGAAGCCCGTTTCCAGGACGTTGTCAACAAGGGTATCGTTGTCTCGGCTTCGGTCAGCGAAGAAGCAACGCAGGCGCTGGACGAGTACGTATTTCGCAGAGTCGGATTGGGGCTTGCCACACTGGCGATCACCGTCCTTGCGATCTCTCTGTACGTCTACATTCGAAGACTTGAACGACATCAAGCCATGGGAGGAAAGTGACTCCCTTTGTTCCACATCGATAACTAATCCAGGAGGATCTCTATGGTAACCCGTTTTCTCACCCTGCTGTTGATTGTGATCGTGGCCGTTGGGTTTACATCACAGGCTCAGAACAAGTACATCGGCGTCAAGATGTGCTCCATGTGTCACAAAGCGGACAAATCAGGAAATCAGTTTGGCGTGTGGCAGAAGACCAAACACGCTGAAGCATACAAGACCCTGACCGGTGCGAAGGCTGCTGAGATTGCAAAAGGAAAAGGCATCAAGAACGCAGCGGAAGCTCAGGAATGTCTCGCATGCCATGGTGCTGTTGATGCGAAGCTCGCCGAGAAGACCTTCGATGTGAAAGACGGCGTGCAGTGCGAAGTATGCCACGGTCCGGGATCTGCCTATAAGAACATGGCTGTCATGAAAGACAAGGCCAAGGCGATCGCCGCCGGTTTGCACGAGTTCAAAGACATGGCAGCCGTCGAGACTTTCTGCAAGACCTGCCACAACGAAAAGAGCCCGACCCACAAAGCCTTCAAGTTCGAGGAGATGTGGGGAAAGATCAAGCACCCGGTGAAGAAGGGCTAGCAATTTCGCAGTGTGCTTGGATTGGTGCTTCACGACGGTACAATGGAAGCGGCGCTGTGGCGCAAAGCGCAGCGCCGTTTATCCCCTCTGTTCTCTCGTAAGGGGAAGTTCCAATGGACAGGAATGCGGTTCAGAAATCCTTCGAAGTGTGGCTGTTCGTTGCAGTCGCCGCATCAATGAACGGCATGTTCCGGAGTCTGTTTCTCGTGCCGAGGATAGGAGAGTATACTTCACACGTGCTGAGCGTGCTGATGTTGATGATTGTCGTTCTCCTCTCCTCATCTGTATTGGTGAACAGGCTCCTGAAGGAGTACGCCAACAGCGATTTGTTCCTGATCGGATCCCTGTGGGCGGTACTGACGTTGAGTGTCGACTTTGTCTTTGAGCTCTATGTTCTTGAAATACCCTGGAGAGCGATTCTATCCGACTACAATGTGTCTTCCGGACGGATCTGGATCCTGGTGCTGACCACGGAGATCATCGGACCTTGGTTTATGGCTTCGAACAATCGTTGACCAGAGGGCAGACGCTCGTTTTCAGCACGAATGTATTGACACCACTGTTTTCAGCGACCTTGTTATTTGAACTTGTGACGTTGTTTTGATCAACCATACTCTTACTAGAGCGATTATGAAGAAACTCCTGGTTGTCGCCTGTCTCATCTTCCTTTCGGTCTCCGGTACTCTTGCACAACGGTTGCAGGCCCGGTTTGTCACCTCCGCATATGCCTGGGAGAGACAGGACACGATTGGAACCTCCTCGCAGCATCTTTTCGGCTATCAGACGATACAGCTTTCCATCGCCGGTGAAAAGCTCTCGTTCAATACCTACCTTCAGGGCTTCAATGATTTTGCCGGCCCCCTCAAGAATGAGGGAATCCTGAGAGTCTATAACCTCTATTTCAAAGCCTCGAATATCGCTCAGCTTGCAGATGTGAGCCTGGGGCGTCAGGCGGTCTTCGCGGGCGTGGGCACCGGGACGATCGATGGAGGGCTTGTGTCGCTCAAGTTCCTTGATTCCCGGCTGAAAGTCGTCGGATACTACGGCACGCTCCCGTCAGAGCGCTACAAGATGGCGTTGATCAGCAATGCCGGCGACAACTACATGACAGGCGGCCAAATGGTTGCCTCGCCCGCCGACTTTGCCCAGATCTCGGTGAGCTATATGCAGAAGCATCTCAGGCCCGAGACATACATCGGCATCCGCCGGGATTCGCTCTTCAATCCGTACCCGATCGAGATCAAGCCCTCGGCAGCGGCAGAAGAATACATCAGCGGCGATGTCAATCTCGAATACAACGACGTCATTTCGGGATATGGCCGGTATGATTATGATCTCCTTTCGGAGAAAAACTCCCGGATGCAGCTCTTCACGAGGGTGAAGCCGTTCGGCTCCCTGAACGTCAAAGCGCTCGAACCATTGAGCCTGACAGGAGAGTACGTCCAGCGCGATCCGCGGTTGCTCTATAATTCGATTTTCTCAGTCTTCACATTCAACTCCCTGAAGGAATATGAGGTGGGAGTTGAGTATGCGATCGGCACAGCCTGGCAGGTGTTCGCGAAGTATGGAGCGGTCTCCTACAACGACGCAACGCAGAACCAAATTACAGTCGGCGTGAATGGCGAACATGTCTCATTAAGCGTCACGAGAGATAACGGGGATGGCGGAGAACTGAGCGCTGCGTCCTTGAACCTTGGATATCCGCTGCTCGAGAACAAGCTGACACCGACACTTCTCCTTGGCTATGCGCATTACAAACTGAGCGAGTACTCCTCAAAGCTGGATGATGCACTCAGCGTTGCTGTGGGGGCTGTCTATCGCCCCTCCCGGCTCTTCAGTGTCGATGCACAGGCGCAGTGGATCCAGAACAAGATCTACAGCAGCGACATGCGTTTCTTTGTGAGGGTAAACTATCTTCTCAGCCACCAACTTGAAATCTTCTAGAAACCTTATGCCAAACCCCACATCACACAGTATCGTTCGGCGGGTCCCCAACGGGTTCTTTTCTGTCGCTGTCTGCGTGCTGGCCCTGACACTGGTGGCGTTTTCCAGTGTCAACGCCCAGTCCAAGGACCGACCGACCACAATCAAATTCTCTCACCGCTTTCACGTCAGGGATGCGGGTGCTGCCTGTGCGGATTGCCATACGGCCGCGCCAACAAGCAAACTCGCTTCGGACACGCTGCTCGCAACGCACGAAAACTGCAAGTCGTGTCACGAAGAGCAACTGAGCTCGAAGTGCGCTTTCTGCCATACGAGCGAGGACCCGACGACGTACACGACCACCCCGTTGCCCAAGCGCAACCTTGTGTTCTCGCACCAGCAACACGTCGAGGCGCAAAAGGTCGAGTGTGAAAAATGCCACACTGGTGTGGACAAGGCGGAAATCGGTGTCTCGGTTGGGATCCCACCGATGCCAACGTGCAACACCTGCCATAACGACATCAAGGCATCGAATGCGTGTGAAGGATGCCACGTGGACATGGCTGCACTCCGGCCCAGAGAGCACGATCGCACAGAATTCGTCCGTGAGCACAAAATGGCTGCCCGCATTTCGACGGCGACATGCGCATCATGCCATACGCAGGAATCGTGTGCGGACTGTCATAACGGTTCGGATCTTCTGAAGGTCAGTGTCCCCGGGAAGGATCTCATGTCACTCCGCTCGCCGCGGCTCACTGCCAACGATCGCGGTCAAGGGATGCGAACGGCGAAGGTACACGATCTGAACTTCAAGTTTACCCACGGTCTCGCGGTTGAAGGCAAAACTTCCGACTGCCAGACGTGTCATAACAAGCAAACCTTCTGTGCAACGTGTCACGCAGCAGGAGGGAATGTCAACCAGGGAAAATTCCAGCCAGAGTCTCACCGAAAGTCGGGGTTTGTGACGATTGGAGTCGGATCCGGCGGTGGTGTGCATGCTAAACTGGCCAGAAGGGATATCGAAAGCTGTGCATCCTGCCACGACACGCAGGGCGCTGATCCGGCTTGCATCACGTGTCATATGGATTCGGATGGAATCAAAGGGACGAACGCCAGGACGCATGAACGGGGCTTCATGGCCGGAAACCATGGCACCTGGCATACGGATCCCGGTGCGACGTGCTATGTCTGTCATACGGATGCCAATGCGCGTGCCGGGGGAATTAAAGGACAGAAGTTCTGTGGCTATTGTCATAAATGAGCGGAAACCTATGAGAACATATCATATCCCTACGATCGTACTACTGACGGCGCTGGTCGTCATTGCGTCACTGCTGAATTCCTGCAGTGATCTCAAGAGTGTGCAGGACCTGCCGACGGCATCTTCCGGCGCGCTCCAGGTCCATGATGCCGGCTGGCTTGATACGGCGGCGTCCAATTTCCACGGAACGATCCTGAAACAGGCGCAGTATAATCTTAGTGAATGTGCGACCTGCCATTCGAAGCAGTTCACCGGAGGGACAAGCGGCGTGGCATGCTCCAAGTGCCACCAGTACTATCCGCATCCGGCCGGATTCAGCGCCTCGACCAGCCACCCGCAATACCTTTACAATCAGAACTATCCTCTGGGCCAGTGCAAAGCATGTCATGGCGCCACATATGCCGGAGGCGGCAACGCAAACCTCTCCTGCATGAAATCGGGATGCCATGTCGATGCGAACAATGTTTCAAAATCACCTGAGGCTTGCAACGCCTGTCATGGCAACTTCAAGGCCGCTGCAAATGACTTGCCCTCCGCAGCTCCGCCGAAGGACATTCTGGGGAACACTGCGACGACCGCACGCGGTGTCGGCGCTCACCAGATACACTTGGTCAGCGGAGCCGTCGGCAAGACGGTAAAATGTCAAGAATGTCATACGATCCCAACGCAACTCTCCTCACCTGGACACCTTGGAACGCTGCCGGCAGAAGTTGTGTTCAATGATACGCTTGCGCGGTTGACGACTGGCGGCGGAACCTCTGTGCCCAAACCCTCCTACGATCCATCAACGCTCAAGTGCAGCAATACCTTTTGTCACGGCAACTGGAAGGTAAGGAAAGCTACGTCCACCTCCCAGTTTGTCTTCGCGGACTCAGTTATGGTCGGTGCCAATGATTCTCCAGCCTGGACGGGTGGATCGGCAGCGGCCACGTGCGGTACCTGCCACGGAATACCGCCGAAGGGTCACCTCGCACTCGCTGTTTCCTCCTGCGGGACATGTCACGTCGGTGTTGTTGACAACAACGGGCACATCGTCGACAAGACGAAACACGGCAACGGGAAAATCAACGTGTTCGGTCAGGAATACGCATTCTGACGCGTTGAGAGGTTCTCGGTAAAGTATTTATGTAACCATTAACGGGAAGGGAGTGGCTGAGGGAATATGGTGGGGACTCTTATTGTCTGGATAGCATGTGCCGCAGCCTCGTTGTCGGCTTATGCGTACTACCGAAGTACTATAACGGAGAAGAAATTCCTGGCCCTCGCGCGCAACAGCTACGGGGTCATGGCAGTGGGCGTTCTGGCCGCATCGGTCGCCCTGATGGTGTACATCCTGCGTCACCATTTCGAGTACGACTATGTTTGGGCGTACAGCTCCAGGTCACTTCCGCTTGAACTGCTGATCACGACCTTCTGGGCCGGCCAGGAAGGAAGCTTCCTCCTCTGGGCGCTTTGTGGATCGATCATCGGGATCATTCTGATGGTCTATACGCGGCGGAAGGAGATCGAAGCGGAGACGATGACGATCTTTGCAATCGTCCAGGCATTCCTCCTGTTGTTGTTGGTCGTGAAGTCGCCCTTCCGGTTTGTCTGGGACGCACACGCGGGTGAGGCGCCAGTAGGCATAGTTCCACCGGACGGACGCGGACTGAATCCCTTGCTGCAAAACTTCTGGATGATCATTCATCCGCCTATCCTGTTTGCCGGTTTCGCGATGATGGCGGTTCCCTTTGTGTTCGCCATGGCTGCTCTCTGGCGCAAAACCTATCTTGATTGGATTCCCAGCGCCTTGCCCTGGGTCATCGCGGGGACTATCGCCCTCGGCATGGGGATCATGTTGGGCGGATACTGGGCCTACGGTGTTCTCGGTTGGGGAGGCTGGTGGGGATGGGACCCTGTTGAAAACTCCTCTCTTATTCCATGGATCATCGGTGTGATCCTTATCCATACGATGCTCGTGCAACGCAAAACAGGCGGGCTTGCGAAGACGAACTTCTTCCTTGGAATCTGCACCTACGTGCTGGTCGTCTACAGCACATTCCTGACGCGCAGCGGCATCCTTGGCTCTTCTTCAGTTCACTCGTTCGTCGATCCGGGAGCACTGGCGTATACGCTTCTCGTCATTTGGATCGGTGGGTCGCTCGTCATCGGATTCGGCATGCTGATCAGACGCTGGGGCGATCTCAAAGCGTTTTCCAACCGTTCTCCGCTCTTCACAAGAGAGTCCCTTCTCGCGATCAGTTCGGTCGTCATGGGGGCGAGTACGCTGGTGATCTTGTTTGGGACAAGCTGGCCGATAGTTTCTCACGCATCCCTCGAGCCGGCATTTTATGACAAGACCAACCTCCCGATTGCCATCGCCCTGGGGTTCCTGCTTGCACTCAGCTTGCTTGTCCAATGGAAAGAAGAATCCTCACGCCAGATTCTCCGGAATGCGGCGGTCTCGTTTCTGGCCGCACTTGCAGTGACGGTAGTTCTCGTGATCTCCGGCCTTGACGATATTCTGATCGGGTTGTTCGCTTTCACATCTCTCTTCGCCTTTTTTGTCAACGTTATCCGTCTCTACCGTCTCGCGAAAGAGAACGTGCGCTACACGGGGGGAGCCATGGCCCACATCGGGCTTGCGGTTCTCTTCCTCGGAATCATCGGATCAGGACGATATGGAGAAAAGAAGACCGCATCGCTTCCGATCAACGAACCCAAGGAGGTCCTTGGGTACCAACTGACGTACACAGGGTCGAGCCCAACGCCGGATGGGAAGTGGAAGTTTTCCGTCGCCGTGGCCAGGGATGGCTCTCGATTCATCCTGGACCCGGTCATGTTTGAGAGTGAGTACAACAACAGTTTGATGCGAAATCCGGATTACGCATCGTTCCTCACGCGGGATTTCTACATCGAACCGGTATCGCTCGAGGAAGTCGAACCTGCGGCAGCAACAGGGGGTGGAAATGTCCTGCAGCTGAAAAATGGGGAGACCAAGACCATCGGCGACGCGACGGTCAAGTTCGTTCGGTTCGACATGGCGCACAAGGGAATGGAATCGATGGCTGCAAGCGCCGGGTTTACCGTGGGTGCAGTGCTCGAGGTGAAGCACGGTACCTCGACGGAACAACTCACACCTGTTACGGTATACAAAGACTCCCTGCCCCCTCAGATGCGGATTGCCCGGACCAAAGATGGGGCGATCGGTTTCGAACTCCTCAGAATGAACGTTGATTCTCAGACAAAGGCCTCGGCCATTGAACTGATTGTGACGGGTTTGGGAGCTCACGCTCCTGTAGCATCTCAGAAATCGCAGCTCCTGGTCATCGAAGCGAGCGTCAAGCCGTTTATGAGCCTGGTGTGGGCCGGGGCCGCGCTGATGATGCTGGGGTTGGGCATCTCTCTTTCTACGAAATTCAACGGCAATGCGCTCAGGCAATCGGATGCTGAAAGGAATAAACGCGGGATTTCATGAAAAGGAAAAGAGGTATCTGCTGAACGAAAGATAGTAACAAGACGTTTTCCTAACCACCGATGGCACACAGATGGTCACCGATAAGAACAAGAAGATAGACCTCTTGTACGAAGAAATAACTTATGAAGTCATTGGTGCCGCGGCTGCAAAAGATTCGGCGCATTCTATGATTCAACATCAGTGTAGATCGGTGTGTCTTCGGTGGTAGATCAACCGAGTAGTTTTGGAAAATGATTGAATCCAGAGATTTCAGGAAAAGCAGGCAGCGAACAACGCTTCTGTCCTCTGAAAACGACACAATGCCCGCAGCCTTGACCTGGTCGCGGGCATTTTCATTTCATCAGGAGGGGAGGATTGTTCAGCCGCTCTCACTGTGCGGGATATCAGGCAGGGTCTTTCCCGAGTGATGGCACTTCGGGGATCGCGAAGAGTTTCAGGCCTCGCAGCTCTTCGTTGTACATCTCGTCCCGGAAATTCATGAGTCTTCGGAGAATATCCGACATCCTGTCGACGTTGATTTGAATCTCTTTCAGCTGCACATTGAGTTGATGGTCGATTTTCTCCGGCGCAGAGTGTACCTTGTTCAGCGTCAAATCGATGATGGCCATCGGATTGTTCAACTCGTGATGTACTGTGCGAATAATTGTCGTAATGGCGTCAATACGTTGGCGGGCAATCTCATTCCGTCCTGCTTCTTTCTGGTACTCCCGTTTTTCCAACCCGGCGAGGATTGCTTTCTCCAGGACGTAGGGGTTGGCGAGCTCCTCTTTTGTGAGGTAGTCATCTGCACCGAGCTTGAAAACGTCGTGGACAATCCGGTAGTCCTGGCTGGCGGAAATCACGATAACGACAGTTTCCTGATCGCGGGTCCGAAGAGCTCTCAGGAAGTCACCTCCCGTGATGCCCGGAAGGTAGAAATCCAGAAGAATGACGTCGAATGCCCGGACCTTCTTTAGGGATTCCAGAGCGTCTTCTGCTGAGTTGACGATCTTGACCTGGTAGTTGTATTCCAGTGAGCGCTTGAGAATGTGGTGAAACGACTGTGCAACTGCAGGCTCGTCTTCAACTATCAAGATATTCCGTGTTACCATACAACCCTCCAGGAGAATGATCGGCCCTGATCCATACGGAAGCTGAACTCCTGAATACTGCAATCTTCCGGATTCTGGGGAAGGGATACGTTTCTCAAAGATAGCAGTATCTTCTGAAAGATGCATGACTCGAAAGAAGTTCCTTCTGCCGTTGAATCTTTGCTCTTTGCGCGACTTGGACGGCTTTGTTCCAGTGTTTCATGCTGAGATCGTTGCAAGACCACCGGTATGGACAGAGTCGGAATTATGGGAAGGATTCGGAGTACAACAGCCTCAACTCGCGCTTGGAATCTTTCCACGTTTGGGAAGCGGAGATTGCGCCTTCGCAAGCATGGGAAAGCAATTCGTCTTACGACGTGGAAATCCCCGGATGCCAGCGTGAGGTTCGTGATGGTTGATCGGCACGATTTTTGACCCTCGGCAAGGACGAACACGTGAAGGCGACTCGCATCCGGTGTGCGCAAAGAGAATGCAATAACTCTGAATCATTCCAAACCATCAACAACCTTCCAAAAGGAAAGCTATGAATATCGGCATTCTCAAAGAAGAAGCCACCATTGAGCGGCGCGTGGCTCTCTCGCCAGCTGGTGTCGAGGATTTGGCATCTCAGGGACACATCGTCTATGTGCTTCACCAAGATGGAGCGCGGGCAATTTTCCGGGACGAAGACTATCAAATTGCGGGTGCGACCATCTCCTACAGCCCGGAGGAGATCATCAATCGTTCCGATCTCGTGCTCAAGGTCTCACCCCCGACCGAAGTCGAACTCCAGATGCTGAGAGAGGGACAGACGCTGTTTTCCAGCCTCCACCTGGCGGTATCCCGGCGCAAGGTGCTCGAGAAACTGCTCGAAACCAAAGTGACGGCTGTCGCATTCGAACTCATCGAGAACGACAGGGGGGACCTAGCTGTACTGCAGATGATGAGCGAGATCGCCGGACAGATAGCCATCCAGGCCGGGGCTCATTTCCTCCAGGCCGGACAAGGTGGACGCGGCACGTTGCTTGGCAGTTTGCCGGGAATCCCGCCCGCGAATGTCGTTATTCTCGGCGCGGGGACGGTCGGAAGGACAGCGGCCCGTATTGCGATCGGTATGGGCGCGAATGTGACCGTGCTCGACAAGGACCTGACGCGCCTGAGGGAGCTCGAGCATCTGTTCCAGTGGAAGATCAGCACGAGCATCGCGACGAGCTATCATATCTCCCGATCGGTACGATTTGCCGACGTGGTGATCGGCGCCGTCTTGCTGAAAGGCGAAAAGGCTCCGCACCTCATTACCGAGGCAATGGTCAAAGAGATGAAACCGGGTTCGGTCATCATCGATGCTTCAATCGACCAGGGAGGATGCGTCGAGACCAGTCGTCCCACCACTATCGATGACCCGGTGTTTGTCATGCATGGTGTGACCCACTATTGTGTACCGAACATGCCTGCGGTCGTAGCCAGAACCGCTACCATGGCGATGACCAACGCAACGATGCCGTACATTCAGGAGGTTTGCGGGGAAGGCATCGCCAGTGCACTGAGGAAGAACCCTGGACTGGGAAAGGGCGTCTGCACGTATCAGGGGATTTGCACGAATGAGGTTATCGCGCGAATCTTCGATTTCAAATCACAGCCAATCGATGAGCTCATCAAGATCGCTGTACCATAGACCAAGACATGAGTGAGCGTTATGAACTGGTTAGATCAATATAAGAAAAAGGCTGTACCACTCGAAGAAGCAGTCTCCGTCGTGAAATCGGGAGACCGGATTTTTATCAGCGGAAACGCTGCGACCCCAACGTTGTTGGCGAACGGCCTGGCCAACAGAAAAGATGAGCTGCAAGACGTTGAAGTGAACCATATCCTCGTCTTGGGTGAAGATCCTCTTTCCAAACCGGGGATGCAGAATCATTTCCGCCACAATTCGCTTTTCGTTGGTGCTGCTGATCGTCAGGCCATCGAGGACGGACTCTCGGACTATGTCCCCGTCCACCTCTCGGATATCCCTGGACTTTTCACAGATCAAATAATTCCGATCGATGTTGCGCTTGTTCATCTATCCCAGCCCGATGATCATGGGTTTATGAGCTTTGGCGTTGAATGCGCTGCTTCCAAGGCTGCTGCGGAGAGCGCAAAGCTTGTCGTTGCCCAGGTGAATGAGCGGATGCCGCGGACGCTGGGGGATGTATTCATCCATGTCTCACGTGTTCACAAGGTCGTTGAGTGTTCAGAGCCGCTGAAGACGCTCAAGGAAGGGGTCTCGACTGATCTTGAGCGGAGGATAGCGTCTCACATCGCGAACCTCGTTGAAGACGGGGCAACGCTGCAACTAGGCATTGGAGGTATCCCGGACGCGGTCTTCGCGCTGCTTGAGGGAAGAAAAGATCTCGGAATTCACACCGAGATGGTATCGGACGGTGTGGTGAAGGCGATCGAGCGGGGAATCATCACGAACCAGAAGAAGACGCTTCATCCGGGCAAGGTGGTGGCTACCTTTGTGCTGGGATCGGAAAGCCTGTACGAATACGTTCACAACAACCCGCTGTTTGAGATGCATCCCTGCAACTATACGAACAATCCGTTCATTGTGTCCCAAAACGCGAAGATGGTGGCCATCAACTCTGCAATCGAGGTCGACATTACAGGACAAGTGTGTTCGGATTCCATAGGGAGCCGAATTTACAGCGGCTTCGGCGGCCAGGTCGATTTCATCCGGGGGGCAGCGTACTCGAAAGGGGGAAAGCCGATCATCGCTCTCTCCTCAACGGCCAAGGGAGGAGAGCTCAGCCGCATCGTGCCTCAGCTCAAGCAAGGGGCAGGTGTGGTTACCTCACGCGCCGACGTTCACTATGTCGTGACCGAATTTGGGGCCGCATTGCTGCACGGGCGGAACCTCCGGCAGCGGGCTGAGGCCCTCATCGCGATAGCGCATCCGAAGTTCCACGATGAACTTGAGCGAGCGCTCCGAAAACCTGAGCGCCGGGAAACCCGGACCGACGTGCGTGTCTAGCGATCGTGTTGCTCAAAATACAAAGGCCGGGGGACGCTTGACGTCCTGCCGGCCTTCTTTGTATCCCCATTCCTTCTTTTCTCGCTGCTCTCAGCGGAGAGTCTGCTCCCAGTAGACGGTATTCGTTTTCTGGTTGATGAGCATGACCTGTTTCGGAACGACTGCAAACCGCGCTCCCTTTCTGATCTCCCCTTGTCCCATGTCAATTTTAAACCGGACCTTGAAGAACATGTTCGCGTCGTCGTTCTTTGCAGACCGTGCAATGTCGCGTGCCACCTGCCATCTGAAATATGGATTGAATTTCAAATGAATCGAGGAAGCCCGATACCCCTTCTTGATTGTGTCTGCAAGCCCGACGTAGGCGTTGGCGAAGATCTCGGTTGAGACTGACGGCAAATTGTAAGGGGCCTCGATCGTCGATCGGCAGGCGATGTTATAGACCTGATTGTCGGCATCGTATTGCTCCATATCGGCCTTGAGAATCACGCCGATCACACGCTGATCAAACTTCTTGTCCTTGATGAACTTTGTGACCTTCGCGAAGTATTGCTGCCTGGCATCCACAGTGCGTTTTTCGAATTCTGCTGTCGTTTCAAATTCGGTTTTCTTGCCGACGGTTTTCGTGTAATTGTCGGTTTCATCCTTCAAAAAAGTCCAAGCTTCTTTTAGGATTGTGGTAAAATCGGCGGCGGAAAGGTTGTCCTCCGGCAACGGAGTCGCCGGCGTTGCCTGCGTCGATTGGGATGACAGAAGGGATGGAATCAAGACAAGCGCCAAAAGAAGCGCGAAGTGGCGAATCACATCCCCGAGAAAGGTTCTCATAGTTCCCCCTTATTGCTTTGGTGGTTCAGGACATTCAGCGATGACATGATGCGATGTGCGGTGTCGCCAGTACTCTTCCTGCACTCCCGGACTCAGGTGCTTCCCTCTAAACTGCTGCAGAAATGCAGACCAGGGAATCGCTGCCCGCATCGCTCCAGGGCTTCCACGTTGGACAGGGAGCCAATGACGTAGCGATGAATGGCCCTCTGCCAGCGGTTAATCCTCAAATATACACTATTTCCTGTAATTTGCATGGTATTTTTTGCCCCCTGAGATCGGGATC
>QYQB01000156.1 GCA_007280275.1 bacterium
ACGATCTCCCTGCGGGAACATCTTGGAGCACACGAAGAAAAGTTCGTCGTGCAGTTGTTCGATGACACGGAGCTGCTGGACGAGCGTGTGGTGAATGTCCCCCTCGCCACTCCGCGGTTGATTTCTTGCGTCGTGCGGACTCCTCTCGCCCCTCGAATTCCGGCCGGGATGGTTGAAATTCCGCCAGGAACATTCAAATTCAAGACGGCAAGAAGCTTCCTCAGTCCAAACGAAGCAATCCCATATCCGGGCTACTCTGATGGTCGCGCCGTGGCCGTCTCCCGGTTTTTCATGGATCAGTTTCCGGTGACGAATGAGCAATTCAAGATGTTCATGAAAGCTTCCCGCTACAAGCCGAAAGACACGACGAATTTCTTGAAGCACTGGGTTGCAGGCAGCCCGCCAAAGGGTCTCGAGAAGCATCCGGTTGTGTATGTAGGTTTGGATGACGCGAGAGCATTTGCGCGCTGGAGCGGGAAGCGTCTGCCGACTGAGATCGAATGGCAGTACGCTGCCCAGGGAGCTGATGGGCGAAAATACCCGTGGGGAAATGATTTCGATTCGACAAGATGCAACAACAGCCTGGGACGTTCAACGCCGGTTGATGAGTTTCCGTCGGGAAAGAGCCCGTTCGGCGTGATGGATCTTATCGGAAACGTCTGGCAGCTGACGAATGATGTGTATGACAACGCAAGCAATTTCTTTGGCATCATTCGCGGCGGCTCGTATTACAACCCGGGCTCCAGTGTATGGTATATCAGAGGAGGACCGCAGCCTGTGGACAATCCTCAAATACTCTTGATGGTTTCACCTGCGCTGGACCGAAACGCTACTGTTGGCTTCCGATGTGTGAAGGACGCAGCCGAAACGCATTGAACAACTTATGGAGGTCACGACTATGCAATCGCCTCTTCTAAAACTCCGGGCTCTGGGGCTTTTTCTTCTTTGCCTCGTGGCCAGTGGTGCATTCGCTCAGTCGCTTGACAACATTCTCTCTCCTTCGCGGCTACCGTATCTCAAGAACAGCCGCCTCATCCAGATCTCGAGTTACGATCGGACCGGCGGCAATGCTGATTTCGTGCCGATACCCGTGGGTGGCACGGCGGTTCTGGCTGATATTCAAGGGCCGGGTGTCGTCGTCCAGTTTTGGGTTACCATCGGAGCGAAGGACAAGTATTTCCTCCGCCGGCTTCTGCTCAGAATGTACTGGGACGGAGAGGAGAACCCATCGGTCGAAGTGCCGATCGGGGATTTTTTCGGAACAGGATTTCAATACAAGCACTTCGTTACGCCATACATCGGTATGTCGAGCGGTGGATACTATTCATACTTCCCGATGCCATTTCAGAAATCGGCCCGGATTGAAGTGGTGAACCAGACGGGGGCCGAGGTCAATTCGTTCTATTACCATATCGACTACCAGAAGCTGAACAGTCCGCTCGAAAACGATGTGGCGTACTTCCATTCCCAGTGGCACCGCGATGTCAGGACGAAGGAGAAATCGAACTACGTCGTGCTGGATGCCCGGGGGGAAGGACACTTCGTCGGCCTGAACATGTCGATGCAGAGTTACGACGGGGGATTGGGATACCTTGAGGGGGATGAGATGGTCTACGTCGATGGAGAAGCACAGCCCTCGATGTATGGAACGGGGACAGAGGACTATTTCATCGGTGGATGGTACTTCAACCGCGGCGAATTTGCTGCTCCGTATCATGGTCTCATTTTGAAAGACGACTCACTCGGACGGATTGCTGCCTACCGTTTCCAGGTGAACGATGCGGTTCCCTTCAAGAAGTCCATACGCTTCACGATTGAGCATGGCCACGCCAATACAGAGGCAGCGGATTACAGCAGCACGGCATACTGGTATCAGAAAGAGCCGCACAAAAAGTTCGATCCTCCTCTCCCGGCCGGAATGCGGATTCCCCTCAGGGTTGTCGTCCCGAATCGTGCCATCGAGGCAGAATCGGTGGGGCCGGTCGATGCTAATATTCCTGCCACGACTGAGGATATGACGGCCTTCGGAGCTGACTGGAGCGATGGAAAACAGATCAGGATCTGGACCCGGAAGGAAGGAGAATCGTTCTCGTTCATCCTTTCTGGATTGGAACCGCGGTACGAAGTCTCTGTCTATTTCACGAAGGGGCCGACGTATGGCAATTTCACCATTTTCAATGGAACACAGAAGGTCGGGGAGTTGAAAGGATACAGTAGCGCTCCCGAACCGGGCGGAAGACTCCTCCTGCAAAACGTGAAACTCCAGGGCAATTCAATCCCTCTGAGGTTTGTCGTCATCGGAAAGGACCCGAAGTCGACAGGATTCGAAGCTGGTCTCGATGCGTTCGTCCTCGAACCGCGCCGGACGTACATTCCCGAGTGGTACCTCATCGGACCATTCCCGAACCCGCTCGATGCCAATTCGAACAGGCTCGGTCTCGATACGCCATACCCGCCTGAGAAAGAAGCTGATTTTACCAAATCGTATCCGGGAGCCGGAGGGAAGACTGTTCACTGGACGCTCGAGAAAACTCCTGCCAATGGAAACTTCGACCTGATGCGGTTTGAGCCGAATGAGCTCGTTGTCGCGTACGCACTGACGTATGTGTATTCTCCCACGGCGCAGGCGGTCCTTCTGTTCATCGGGACCGATGACGGCGGGAAGGTTTTGCTCAACGATACAGAAGTCTTCCGCAAGCTCACGATTCGGGGAGCAGGAGCTGATCAGGACACGGTCGTTTTGCACCTTTCACCGGGATGGAACAAGCTGGTAATGAAAATCGAGAACAACTATGGTGGGTTTGGATTCTTCGCTCGCGTACGGGACGATAGCGAGTCTTTGCAGTTTGATCCGCTGAAGAGAAAGTAGTAGTTACTATTCGTTCGCTGCAAAAACCACCAATGATACTACGGGAGATCTATGAACGCCTTTCTTACGAAGCTTCTTGCTGAAAAACCCCTTATTACCGATGGCGCCTGGGGAACCCAGATACAAAACCTTGGTCTGCAGGCGGGAGCGTGTCCGGACGAATGGAATCTCGAAAATTCTGAATCCATAGAGAAAGTCGCACGCTCATACGTGGAAGCAGGCAGCCGGATTATCCTCACCAATACGTTCGGAGCGAGCCGTATAATGCTCGATCGCCACGGGCTGGCGGACAAGGCGGCAGCTATCAACAGGGCCGGAGCGGAGATCTCCTGCAGGGCCGCAAAGGACAAAGCTTTCGTGTTCGGATCGATCGGACCGAGCGGGAAACTGCTCTTTACAGGGGAAATCGGTGAAACAGAGTTGAGCGAGGCGTTTGAAGAACAGGCGATGGCGCTCGCGGAGGGAGGCGTGCATGGGATCGTCATCGAGACGATGAGCGAATTGGACGAAGCAAAGCTCGCCCTGAGAGCTGCGCGCAAAACCGGGCTGCCTGTTGTGGTTTCTATGGTGTATGATTCGGGTCAGGAATTTGACCGGACGATGATGGGAACCACGCCTGAGGAGGCGGCGCAGCAACTGAAGAACGAGGGAGCTGATGTCATTGGTGCAAATTGCGGGATGGGAATAGAGTTCATACTGCCGGTCTGCAAGCGATTGCGGGCGGCGACAGATCTCCCTGTTTGGATAAAGCCGAACGCCGGATTGCCGGAATATGTCAACGGCAAGATCATGTACAATATTACCCCCGCACAATTCGCGGCATACGCGTCGAAAGTCCGCGACGCGGGGGCGAATTTCATCGGGGGGTGCTGCGGTACAAGTCCCGACTTCATTCGTGAACTGAAGATTTCCCTCGGCAAGAAGGGACAATAGCGGTCAACCCTTTCACGCAAGCTTTTCTTCAGAGAAGCAAGTGTCGCGTCATGCATGTTTTTTCAATAAGTCGTGCGTCAGTTCATGTCAACAACAAAGGCTCGGCCATACGTACCCACCGTCCCCTCTCGTGCGAAAGCACGTGGGTTGTGAGAGGGGAGCAGAGGGGTGTGTGCTCTTTTCGTGAAAGCTTGATTTGATGTCTGCTTGGGTTTCTGCGTCGTGCCGTGGACTTATTCAAAATTCTTCCGAGACACAACACTAACGACATTCTATGAACAAACCTACCGTTCATCTGATCTGCAACGCGCATCTGGATCCCGTCTGGCAGTGGAGATGGGAGGAGGGATGTGCTGAGGCGATGGCGACGTTCGGGAACGCGGTCGACCTCTTGAGTGAACACAAGAACCTCGTTTTCAATCACAACGAAGCGGTTCTCTATCAGTGGGTACACCACTACGATCCGAAACTCTTCAAACAGATACAGAAGCTCGCGAAGGCCGGGCGGTGGTGTATCAGCGGAGGCTGGTATTTGCAGCCGGATGTCAATATCCCGGGAACCGAGTCTCTGATTCGCCAGATTCTTGTCGGACGAAAATTTTTTCGGGAGCACTTCGGTGCCGAGCCGGAAGTGGCGTACAACTTTGATTCGTTCGGACATGGCGGGGGACTGCCTCAGATTCTCCGGATGGCTGGGTACAAGATGTACATCCACATGCGTCCGGAGGAAAAGGATCTGAAACTCCCCTCTGATCTGTACCGCTGGCAGGGAGTGGATGGATCGCAGATTCTCGCCTACCGCATCTCCATCGGGTACTACCACTCGGAACACGACAACATTGAAGAGAAACTGCGGGAAGGAACAGAGGCCGCATTGAAACTGAATCGCGATGTCCCTGTTTTTTGGGGGATCGGGAATCATGGCGGCGGCGCAACGCGGGACGCACTTTCGATGATCGATTCCTTCATGCGAAAAGAACGAAGGGTGAAGATCGTTCACAGCACGACGGAGAAGCTGTACGGCGCGCTCAAGAAGTACGCGAAGGCTGCACCTGTCGTTGAAGGCGATCTCCAGCGTGTCTTCACAGGGTGCTATACGTCGCTTTCACGCTTGAAAAGGCGCGCACAACGCAGTCTGGCGGAAGTTGTTCAAGCCGAAACTCTGAGCGCGTGGGCCTGGTGGCTGTCGAAAGGCCGCTATCCGGCCGCCGATCTCGACCAGGTGTGGCGCGATCACTTGTTCAACGACTTCCACGACATCCTGCCTGGCTCAAGCGTCGAGCCGGCTGAACTTGACGCATTGGATCAGTATGGCAAAGTCTCTGAGACTGTGCGCCGCCTGCGGCTATCGGCAATCAGCTCATTCAATGCGGGTAAACCGCGAAGACTTTACATACCTGTCCCAGTTTGGAATACAAACCCCTCTTGTGCCTCCGTCCCCGTCGAACTTGAGTGCATGATCGACCTTCGGCCGAAGTGGACAGGCGAATGGCATCTTCGTCTACACTCGCTTGACGGTGCAGAGATCTCTTGCCAGGAGGAACAACCTGAATCCCTGATGCCGTTCAACTGGCGGAAAAAGATCGTGTTCATGGGAGATTTGCCGCAGGTCGGAGTTTCGCGCTATGAACTCCGAATACACGAAGGAACAAAGCAACAAGCGACAGCTCCTGCCCTTCTCAGCCATACCATCGATCGTCAACGGGGACTCATCACAAGTCTTGATGCAGGGGGAGGCCGGGAATGCCTCGCTGGCGCGTTGCTTCAACCTCTCGTGGTAGAGGATGACGGCGACTCCTGGGGTGCGGACCGGTGGAACTATCGCGCTGTGGTCGGTTCGTTTCAATCCAGGCCAGAACAGCACGTCGTCATTGAGTCTGGGCCGATTCGGACGGTGACGCAATCCGATTTCTTCTACCATCATAGCAGAATTGTCCTCAACACCATTTCTTACGCCTTCTGGCCGGTTGTTGAATACCGACTCAGAATTACGTGGGCTGAACCAAGGAAGCGATTGAAGCTTTCGATCCCGACGGTATTCAGGAACGACGCCATCTTCTGTGAAGTCCCCGGAGGATCGATCCATCGCCCTGCCGATGGGGAAGAGCATGTCCACGGTCGATGGTGCATGCTCGAAGGAGACATCAATGGGCGAAGGACAGGATTTGCCGTCATCAACAGCGGGCAGCATGGATTCGATTTCAAGGATGGTGAAATCCGGCTCTCGGTGCTGCGCAGCGCTGCCTTCTGCCATGACCAGGGCTTCAAGATCGCAGAACCTCCCGCAAGGAAATACATGGATCAGGGGATTCATGACATACGGCTTCTCGTACTGGCGGGCGACGCAGACGTAGTGCGCTCGTCTCTTTCGGGTCTCGCAGATTGGCTGAGCGCTCCGCCGATCATCTATTCGCATCTTCCAATTGGCGATCAGGTTGGACAAAGCAGTGAATTCATGACGCTGCAGCCCCGGACTATCCGCTTGCTGGCGACAAAACGGTCGGAGGATAGCAAGTCCCTTATTCTCCGGTTGCAGGAAACGACAGGTGTGCGTACGAAGGCGAAGGTCGCCACTGTGCGATTGAAATCCGGGTTCGTTCTTTCATTCAAACCATTTGAGATCAAAACAATCCGACTCGAGAAATCCGGGAGCTGGCGGGAAGTCGCATTGATAGGGGAAGAATAGGGCTTTCATGAGACCAGATATCGAACAACTGATGCTGACCTTGCGACGAGGGAAGGGACGATTTGTGCCCATGATCGAATTGGGCGTCCACCCCAAAATTAAGGAGCGGTTCCTGGGAAGGGAGATAAAGACTCTCCAGGACGATATCGACTTCTGGCATAAAGCGGGCTACGACTACGTGAAGCTCCAGCCGGTTGCAGACTTCAATCCGGCGAAAATCGGGGCTGAAGAGCACCAGACCTATAATGAAGACGGCACGCTCAATCGTAAATGGGCTTCGGAAAGCAAAGGGGTCATCGCCAGCTTCGAAGACCTGGAGCGATACAAATTCCCCTCGACGAGTGATTTTGACTACTGGAAGTTCGAACAGGTTCGATCGCTTCTTCCTGAAGGGATGGGAGTCATCGGTCAGTACGGTGACATCTTCACCATGACATGGGAGATGATGGGATTCGAAACATTCTCGCTCGCACTCTACGAAGATCCCGACCTTGTCAAAGCTCTGAATGACAAGATCGGTGAGCTCGTGGTGAGTATGTTCGAGTACTTCGCTCAATCGGATGCTGTCGATGTCATCTGGTACAGTGACGACATCGCGTTTACGCAGGGCCTCCTGGTCTCTCCGGCAACGTTGCAAGCCTATTTTTTCCCCTGGCTCAGGCGAATCGGCGAACTCGCACGAAAAGCAAACAAGCCCTTGATCTACCACACAGATGGGGTCCTTTGGGATGTTTTCGAGGACATCATCGCCTGCGGTGTCGACGCAATCCATCCCATTGAACCGAAATCGATGGATATCGCCGAGGTGAAGCGGCGGTACGGGGACAAGTTGTGCATCTTGGGAAATGTCGATGTCGACGTCCTCGCGCGGGGATCGAAAGAAGATATCCGGAGAATTGTCGAGCGGAATATTCAGAATGTGGGCTTCAATGGGGGATATTGTGTCGGCTCGGGAAACAGCATCCCGGAATACGTTTTCTTTGAAAACTATATGGCATTGCTCGAGGCTTCGCGGGAGTTTGGCGACGAGTCCAGATAACGGCGCCACACTGCAAGATCGACTTCCTGGGGCCAGGCAATGTTCCTTTCGTAGTGAAGGAGGTGGGAAGAAAATGAAAACCTCATTCAGGTGTCTGCACGTTATCTTCTTGAGCTGCGTTCTGTTCCTGTGCGGTGCGTTCTATGCTAGCGCACAATCGCAGGACACCAGGCCAAAGTATCTCGACGCGAGTGCCCCGATCGAGGAGCGGATCGACGATCTCCTCTCAAAGATGACGACGGCGGAAAAGGTCGCTCAACTGCAATGCACGCTGAGGAAAATCGAATGGGGCAAGAATCTCACTGTCAATGGTCTCGGCGGCATTGGTCCGTTGCTCCGCTCATTCGCCGCCCAGGAGGCCGCAGCCAAGGCGAACGAAATACAGAAGCTCGCGGTCGAGAAGACCCGGCTCGGAATTCCCATCATCATCCACGACGAAGCTCTCCACGGGCTTATCGGCAACGGCGCGACAAGCTTCCCGCAGGCGATTGGGTTAGCAGCGAGCTGGGATACAGATCTCATATCAAGGGTTGCCACGGTGATTGCAAAAGAAACACGCAGCCGCGGAATCAGACAGGTCCTTTCGCCTG
This sequence comes from bacterium, assembly GCA_007280275.1. GTDB lineage: Bacteria > Bacteroidota > Ignavibacteria > UBA10030 > UBA10030 > UBA9647. The sequence goes on from QYQB01000156.1 coordinate 8,118, forward strand.
TCATCAACATTGCACGTGACGTCCGATGGGGCCGGGTGGAAGAGACATACGGTGAAGACCCGTACCTGCAGTCGCGCCTCGCAGTCGCGTTCTGCAAAAGCATCGAGACTGAGGGGGTTCTGACCACGCCGAAGCATTTCATCGCGAACGTTGGCGATGGAGGTCGGGACAGCTATCCGATCCATTTCTCTGAGCGGGAACTGCGTGAAGTCTACTTCCCGCCATTCAAGGCGGCGATCCAGGAAGGGAACGCATGGTCCGTCATGTCTTCGTACAATGCCGTTGACGGCCTTCCCGCGTCTGCAAGCAAGTGGTTGCTGTCAGATGTGCTTCGAAAGGAATGGGGCTTCAAAGGATTTGTCGTGTCGGACTACGGTTCAGTGTCGGGTATCATGGACAAACACCATGTTGCTGCGACTCCAAAGGAAGGTGCGATCAAAGCCGTGGAGGCCGGACTCGACATGGAATTGCCGGATATCTACTTCTACGGAGAGCCTCTCCTCCAAGCAGCGAATGACGGCTCCGTTCCAATGGTTGCCATCAATCAAGCGGTGCGGAATGTCCTGCGTGCGAAGTTTCGGCTTGGGCTTTTCGAGAATCCCTATGTTGACCCACGGGCTGCTGCAGCGACCAATGACACTCCCGGGAATCGCGCTCTTGCACGAGAAGCTGGCCGCAAGGCAATCGTCCTGCTGAGAAATGAGAACAACGCGCTTCCATTGAAAAAGGATATCACATCCATCGCTGTCATCGGTCCGGAAGCGGATGCCGTGAAACTCGGAGGGTATAGCGGTTTTGGGACGAAGACTGTCAGCCTCCTTGAAGGGATCAAAAACAAAGTCTCGTCAGGTGTCAAGGTCACGTACGAAAAAGGATGCGATGTGGGATTCGCGTCACTTCCCGCTATCCCAGCTGAGTTTCTGATTCCTCCCGATGCAAAGTCAGGCGAGCAGGGACTTCGCGGAGAGTATTTCAAGAACAAGAACATGCAGGGCACGCCTGACCTCGTTCGGATCGACAAGGGCATCAACTTCGAATGGGCGATGGGATCGCCGGATCCAGGCATCCCGCCTGACGAATTCTCGGCTCGGTGGACCGGCAAGCTGGTTCCGAAGCAATCCGGCACCTATATTCTTGGTTTCAGTTCGGACGATGGCGTCCGGCTCTTCGTCGACGGCAAACTGCTGATCGATAGCTGGTTTGACCGTGGCGCGACGCTGGATGTTGCTACGCTGAAGCTTGAAGCCGGGCGCCAGTACGACCTTCGCATTGAATACTACGAGAATGG
>QYQB01000190.1 GCA_007280275.1 bacterium
ATGAAGATGACAGACGCAAACGACGAAGCATTGAAACAGCAAGTCCGGGAGTACTGGAACACTCATCCCTGCGGTACGCAGTTCACGCACCTTGAGTGGGGATCGAAGCAGTTCTTTGACGAGGTCGAAAAGTTCCGGTACAATACCCAGCCTTTCATGCGGGACCTGATGGAGTTCGACAATTTCCGCGGCAGGCGACTGCTGGAAATCGGTTGCGGCCTGGGCACGGACCTGATTCAGTTTGCGCGGGGAGGCGCAGCTGTAACCGGAGTCGACCTCACGCCTGCAAGCATTGAGCTTGTGAAGAAGCGGTTTGCTCTTGAAGGATTTGCCGTGGATGCGCGGGTGGCGGACGCGGAGAATCTCCCCTTTCACGACGGATCGTTTGATGTCGTGTACTCTTTTGGAGTTCTTCACCATACGCCGAACACGCAAAAAGCAATCGACGAGGTATATCGCGTTCTCAAACCCGGTGGCCGCATCATCATCATGCTCTACCACAAAGATTCCATTCATGTGTTTCTGGGGGCCCCCCTGTACAAGATCTCACATACGTTTCGCGCAGGAGCGCGATCTCTGGTGGAGGATTGGGTCCGGGTTTATGATGGAGCGGAGAATCCGCTGGGAAAGGCGTACTCGAAATCAGAACTCCGAAAAATGTTCCCGCGATTCAGGAATCTCAACTTCGCCGTCTGCGACCCGATCCGCCGCAAGTACCCGGCTGCGGTCAACTGGCTCAATCAGAAACTCCTGAGCCGCCGGTGGGGTTTCTGGCTGGTGATTAAAGGAACAAAAGCGTAAGACGGGAGACGTTAGACGTAGGACGGGAGACAGGTAAAAGCAGCAGGCAGAAGGCAGACGGTTGGGGTTCAGAGTACTGAGCCTCAACCTGGAACTTGAAACTCAAAACTCGAAACTGCAGGGGCATCAATTGAGCAAGATTCAATTCGCGATCATCGGCTGCGGACGGATCGCTCAACGCCACGCTGAGCATATCAGCACGATGGCACACTTGGCAGCTGTCTGTGACGTCAAGCGACAGCGCGCGGATGAGCTCGCAGCGAAATACAAATGCCGGGCATACGGGAGCATTGATGAGCTGCTGTCGAGCGAACCCAGCGTCAACGTCGTCTCCATTTGTACCCCCAACGGACTCCATGCCGAACACACGATCAAGGCGCTGCGCGCGGGGAAGCATGTTCTGTGCGAAAAGCCGATGGCGCTGCGCACAGCCGATTGCCGGAGGATGATGGCGGAAGAAGAACGATCCGGCAGGAAGCTCTTCGTAGTAAAACAGAATCGATTCAATCCTCCGATTGTCGCGTTGAAAAAGGCGGTCGATGACGGAAGGCTCGGACGCATCATCAATGTCCAGCTCAACTGCTTCTGGAACCGGACAGACGCATACTACAAGGAATCTGACTGGAAGGGCACACTCGATCTCGATGGCGGCACCCTCTATACGCAGTTCAGCCACTTTATTGATCTGCTGATCTGGATGGTTGGTGACATCGGAACTGTCCATGTACTCACCGGAAATTTCTTCCATCAATCAACGATCGACTTTGAGGATACCGGCGTAATTGCGCTGGAGTTCACGAACGGTGCTCTGGGCACGATTAACTATACCGTGAACAGCTACAAGAAGAACATGGAAGGCTCGATCACGCTGTTCGGCGACAAGGGAACGGTCAAGATCGGCGGCCAATACCTCAATGCTCTCGAATATCAATCCATCGAGGGATACGAGATCACCAACGTGGAACAATCGGCTCCGGCAAACGACTACGGCTTCTACCAAGGCTCGATGTCGAACCACGACAAGGTATATCAAAACGTGCTCGACGTGCTCACACATGACCAGCCAATTGCGACCAGCGGGCTCGAAGGATTGAGAACCGTTGAACTCATTGAAAGAATCTACGCACAAGCGAATATCGGCCCGAAGGCGTAACTATGGACCACAAGACCTATCCGAATGTACAGATTGGCAAGAACGCGGTGATCGAAGACTATGTCATCATCGGTGTGCCGCCCCGCGGCAAGAAACCGGGGGAGCTCCCCACCATTATCGGTGACGATGCGGTTATTCGCTCGCACACAGTCATCTATGCTGGGAATAAGATCGGAAAGAACTTCCAGACCGGGCACCACGTTCTCGTCCGCGAAGAAAATGAATTTGGCGACAACGTAAGCATCGGCACCTCGTCGGTCGTCGAGCACCATATTCGGATGGGAAACAACGTGCGCATCCATTCTCAGGCATTCGTGCCGGAAATGTCGATCCTCGAGGACGGCGCATGGATCGGGCCACATGCAGTCATCACCAACGCCGCCTATCCGCTCTCCCCTAACGTCAAGAATGAGCTCAAAGGCGCCCATGTGAAGAAGAACGCGAAGGTCGGCGCAAATGCGACGCTGTTACCCGGAGTGACGATCGGCGAGAACGCCCTCGTCGGCGCCGGAGCCGTGGTGACCAAGGATGTCCCCGCAAACAAAGTTGTGGCAGGGAATCCTGCGAAGGTCATCAATGATGTCTCCAAACTTCCCTACGGAGAGCGTCAATGAAGATTCCGCTGGTTGACCTGAAAGCTCAGTACGCAAACATCAAAGCCGAAATTGATGCTGCAGTTCAGCGCGTACTGGACGAGACGGACTTCATCGGTGGAAACGCCGTGACGGAATTCGAAAAATCGTTCGCTGCATACTGCGGGACTCGTTCTGCAGTCGGCCTGGCAAATGGCACAGACGCCCTGCAGCTGTCGTTGCTCGCCCTCGGCGTGGGGAAGGGCGATGAAGTTATCACTGCCATCAACACCTTCATCGCAACCTCTGAAGCAATCTCCGCGACAGGTGCCCGACCCGTTTTCATCGACAACGATCCCCAGACATACACGATCGACGTCAGGAAGATTGAAGAAAAGATCACGCCGCGCACCAAAGCGATCATCCCCATTCATTTGTATGGCCAGCCCGCGGCAATGGACGCGATCAACGAGATCGCTGCACGCCACAACCTGGTGGTCATCGAAGATGCTGCACAGTCCCACGGGGCCAGCTTCAAAGGCAAGACTGTCGGAACACTCGGCAGGTTGGCATGCTTCAGCTTCTATCCCGGCAAGAACCTCGGTGCGTACGGGGACGCCGGGGCAATAGCGACAAACGACGAGGCACTTGCTAACAAGGTTCGCATGCTTGCAAACCATGGCCGGCTGAAGAAATACGAGCACGAAATTGAAGGCTACAACAGCCGCCTCGATACGCTTCAGGCAGCGGTTCTTTCTGTGAAGCTGCGTCATCTGCGCGCGTGGACAGAAAAACGCCGACAGAACGCGTCTACGTATTCGCAGCTCCTCGCCCGAGCAGCAAATATCGTAACGCCTGTCGTTCACCCAGACGCCACGCACGTATTTCACTTGTATGTCGTCCGCGTTCAGCACCGCGAGCAGGTCCGGCAAGCGCTCAAGGAAGCTGGGATCGCGACAGGAATTCATTATCCGATTCCCCTCCACCTACAGCCGGCGTACAAATACCTGGGACTTCCGACGGGATCATTTCCTGTGGCGGAGCGCTTTGCGAGCGAGATCATGAGCCTGCCTATGTACCCCGAGTTGTCAGCTGATCAGATTGCATTCATCTGCGACACGCTGATCAAAGCATGCCAATCGAATACCGCCAGCAAACCGGTCTGATCGATGGCCTCGAGCTCATCTCCGCAAAGCCAGAAGCCCGGCACCTTTCTCAAGAACAAAGATATTGTCATAATCTCCATTTCCGATTGGGAGGGGCCCAAGCGAATTCGACAGTTCTTGTCGGAAGAGCTGGCGCGACAGGGAAACAGAGTTTTGTTCGTTGAGTCGCAGTACACCCTCTCGAAGTTCCTTCAGAAACCAAGCTTCTCCCGCGCGCTTCGGTTCCTCAAAGGTCCGCGGCGTCTGTCCGACAATCTCTATCTGCTCGCCACATTTCCCTTCATACCCGGCGGTGAATTCAGTGCCGGAATCAGTCGGACAAATTGGAATCTCGAGCGATCGTTCCTTCGTCAGGCGATGAAACGTCTGGGATTTCGCGATCCCCTTCTCTGGATTTTCGCATACAACGCCAGCCCGCTGATCGGAAAACTTGGGGAATCTCTCTCGCTCTACTTCTGTAACGATGCCTTCAGCCTTCTTGTGGATGCAAAGCCGCTTCAGCAACGAATCGCATCGCTCGAGCAGGAAGTGATGAGTAAGGTTGATATCGTTTTTACTGTTTCAGACAAGCTATCGGAAGAGAAATCTCGGTTTCATAAATCTGTTCATACGATCTACCACGGAGTGGACTACCCGCTTTTTGAGCGAGTAGCTGGATCAAAAGCTGGCCGGCCGGTTGACATGCCCTCCGGGAAGCCTGTCATCGGGTACTCGGGCGTCATTCGCTATATGCTCGACCTCGATCTCATTCGATTCCTTGCGGAGCAAAAACCAGATTGCGACTTCGTGCTCGTCGGACCGGTGAGCGAGAGCCGATCTGAGTTTTACGCACAGATCGAAAACCTCAAGCGGCGATCGAACGTTCACTTCCTCGGCCCAAAACGCCCTGAGGAGCTCCCTTCATACATCAATTCTTTCGACGCCTGCCTTCTTCCCTATGTCAAAGGAGAGGTCTCGACCTACTACGCCGCGCCGCTGAAGTTCTATGAGTATCTGGCAGCCGGGAAGTGTGTCGTTTCCACTGTCGGACCCAAAGAGTACGATCGCGACGTAGTCATCAACTGCACTTCCCCGCAGGAAGTCCTCGCCGCCATCACTGATGTTCTGTCTAAAGATTCTGCCGAGCTTGTTCGGAAAAGGAAAGAGATCGCTAAACGCAATAGTTGGTCGCAACGAGTGCGTCAGATCGATGCCGTACTTGCTGCCGGATCGAAATGACCGCTGCCCCGTCTAACAGAGTATTGAAGAAATGAACCACTGAGCCGAAGGCACGAAGAACACAAAGTGGAGATGTTCTTTCTCAATCGAAGCACTTTGTGCCTTCGTGGTTAGATTATTTTCAAGGTTCTTTGATCATGGGAATTCTCGGACGTAATTTTCTTCACACCGCGGTTTCGAACTTCGTTCTGAAGTTTGTCGTCGGCATGGTCATTGCCGTCGTCACCGGAAATGCTCTCCAGCCGGCAGGGCGGGGAGAGTACTTCCTCCTCGTCCTGATCATCACCACGATCACTACGGTTTTCAATTTCGGCGTTCCGGGCACGAACACGTACTTCACAGCTCAAAAGAAATTCAGTCCCGCACAGCTTACACGAGCGTCGATCATTCTCACGATTCCGATCAGTATTCTGAGTTTCGCCCTCCTGTACCTGATGTATGCACTGCGCCTTGATTTCCTCTTCCCGACCGAGAAACTTACGCCAGCAATTGTTGTGTCACTCGGAATCATTCCGATAGTTCTCTATACACAGTTCGCTCAGGGAATCATTGTCGGCGAAAACAGGATTAGTCTGAACAACTACATTTCCCTCAGCAGTCAGGGAGCCCTTGCCATTACGCTCGCGATTCTCTATCTGCTGAACGTCCTTACGGTGACGATTGCTATTGGACTCTATGCTGCCAGCTTTCTGCTCGCACTCGGCATCATCATGTACACTTCGTTTCCCCCTTTGGCTGAAGTTCTTCGGGCACGTCTTCATTGGAGCCAGTACCGCGAATTGATAGGATTCTCCGCTACCATCCACATCGGAAACCTCGCACAGTTTTTCAACTACCGGCTTGACGCGTTCATCGTCAGCTATTTTCTCGGGCTCGCTGCTGTTGGACTCTACAGTTACTCAAAGACATTTGCTGAGTCCGTGTGGCTGCTGTCAGCTTCGATGGCTGCTGTTTTGTTACCCACGCTCGCGGGACAGCATGTGAATTCAAAGGTGATTGCGATAAAGGCAGTCCTTGCGACGTTCGCGGTTTCTTTGGCTGCCGGACTCGCTGCGTTCCTGGTCGGGCCCACAATAATCAACCTGCTTCTTCCCCGGTTCACCGGCTCGATCAACCCATTTCTTTTCCTTCTCCCGGGTGTGGTGATTTTTTCCCTCACAAACGTCCTCGCAACGTACCTGACTGCCGCTGGAAAACCTGGATACAACGCCGCAATAGCGTTTATTTCGTTTCTATTCACGGTCATTTTTGATATTTTGTTGATTCCAAGGTATGGAATGTCGGGTGCTGCTTTCGCCTCTGGCATTTCCTATACGATGTCGTCCCTCATGACGGTCATCGTGTTCTGGCGAGTTTCCGCAATGACCACGGCGGAACTGCTGACGATCGTGAAGTC
>QYQB01000032.1 GCA_007280275.1 bacterium
CGCTACCGTGCGTCGTTCCCGGTCGCACACATCATTTGGGGATTCGCGGTGATCTTCGTGGTTGCATATCTCTATCACTACAATCGTCGGTTCAACGAAACGTTCAAACGGGCTTTGCTGCGTTCTTACAACTTCTATGCGGACCTCCGGGATGTCCATACCGTGTCAATTCCTCAGACGTTCCTGCTTGCCGCGGCAGTCTCAGTGACGCTCGGAGTCATCCTCTCCGGAATCCTGTACCGATTCAGGACGGATACGCTGGCAGACTACCTCCTAACAACGTTCGTGGTGTCGGACGGCATGAAAGAGAACCTCATATCAGCAACCTGGCATCCTTTCCCAGGTATTGTACTGTTCTCCCTGGTTTTGCTTCTGTGGTATCCCGTTGTGGCGACGTTGATCCGGTTGTTGGCCCTTCTCGTGAAGCGAAGAGTCTACTGGTACCACGCTTTTGCGGTTGCGGTATGGGGCTCGCTTCCCATCGTCCTGCTGAGTCCTGTCGCGATGGCATTTTTCAAGCTTCTCGAGAGTACTCTCAACGTGCTTCTTGCCTTTGCCCTGGTCGCTACCTTCCTGATCTGGTCGTTGCTCAGAACCCTCAAGGGAGTCTCGGTCATTTACGATGTCAGTCCGCTCAAGGCCTATGCCGGGGGAATCCTTCTGGTTCTGTTCTTCCTCGGAGGAGTGTTTCTGTACTATGAGTCGACCTATGCTCTCTCTGCGTATATCGAGTTCTTCTTCCACAGTGGGCGGAGCCTCAGTTAATGTATCTATCCAAGCTTGAAGTCTTCGGATTCAAGTCATTCGCCCAGAAGATCAATCTGTCTTTTGATGCCGGCCTCACGGCGATCGTCGGGCCAAATGGTTGTGGCAAGACCAATGTCGTCGATGCCATCCGGTGGGCTCTGGGGGAGCAGAGGCCAACCATGCTGCGCAGCGACAAGATGGAAGACGTCATCTTCAACGGTACGAAGAACCGAAAGCCGCTGAGCATTGCCGAGGTGTCGCTGACCATCGAGAACACCAAGGGAATTCTTCCCTCGGAATACTCGGAAGTTGTCGTTACCCGCCGTGTGTACCGCTCCGGCGAGAGCGAGTACTATCTCAACAAGGCTCTCTGTCGGTTGAAGGACATTCGCGATCTGTTCATGGATACAGGCATGGGATCGGACGCGTATTCCGTGATCGAACTGAAAATGGTCGAAACGATCCTGAGCGACAGCGCAGACGAGCGGCGAAGGCTTTTCGAGGAAGCGGCCGGTGTCACAAAGTACAAGCATCGCCGGAAGGAAGCATACCGGAAGCTCGAATCGGTGCAGCACGACCTTACGCGCGTGAGCGATATCGTACGGGAAGTTCAGAAGGCTGTAAACTCGCTCGAGCGGCAGGCGCACAAAGCTGAACGCTACAACGAGTACGCGAAGAACGTCCACATCCTCGAAACAAATCTTATCGCCAGGGAATACGCCAGCGTTGTCACGAAGATCTCCCCGCTGCAGGAACAACTGAACCAGGCCGTGACCGAGAAATCGAAAATCCATGTCGAGCTTTCCCAGGAAGAGGCCCTCCTCGACGTCCTTCGTGCCGAGATGGAAGAATCGGAAGATCGGATGGCCGAACTTCAGACGGCATACTCCGATCATCAGGTGAAAGTCCATCAGGCCGAACGGTCCATCGCGACCTCGAACGAACGGCGACGCTCCCTCGCGGTGAACATCGAGCGGTTCGAAAAGGAAAAGGTCCAGCTGCGGCAGCAGGAAGAGGAGCTGGGACGCAGACAGGATGAGCTCGCTGTGAAGCTCGCAGAAGCGCGTGTGAAGTCTGCTGCGGCAGAGGAGGCGTACCGTCACAAGAAAGAAGAACTGGACAAGTTCGAGCAGCAGCTCAACGAGAAAAAGGCCGAGATGAAGGCCCACCAGGATCGTGTGATTGCCCTGTTACACGAAGTGTCCGAAGTGAGAAACCGTGAAGGGCATGCGAGGGCGAGGACGGAAAACCTCCGTGGCCGGATTGATTATACGGCAGATGAGAACCAGCGGTCCAAAGAAGAAATCGAGAAGAACTCCGAGCTCGTCCTTCACCTCTCTGCGGAGGATCGTGAGCTGCGTCGGAAACATGCTGAAGCCGAGGTTCGCGTCCATCAGAAGGAAGCACGAAAGATCGAGCTTCAAAAGGAGCTGGAGTCGTTGCGCGATCGCGATTTCGAGATGCGAACCACGATTGACCGCAAGCAGGCAAAGATGGATTTCCTGAAGGGACTGGTCGAAAACTTCGACGGGTACTCCGAGGGTGCGCGGTATCTCATTACGAGCGGTGACTGGAAGTCGATTGTCGAAACGACTGTCGGCGAAGCGGCGAAGGTGGATCCGCGGTACAGGATTGCGATCGAATCGGCGCTGGGCGATACGTCCGGGTACGTCATTGTATCGAACATCGACCATGCCTACGGTGCGATTGAGTATCTGAAAAAAGAACAGAAGGGCAAGGCGACCTTCATTTGCCTGGATCGTCTCCCAAAGTTGATGGATCACCGGCCCATGTTCACCGATCCGGGCGTTGTTGGCTGGGCGGGAAGCCTTGTCCACGCGGACGTTCGGTACATGGATGTGTATCGTGTGCTGCTGGATGACACGCTCGTCGTCACCGACGTCGAGGTGGCCCGGCAGCTGGTGGGACGCGACAAGGGGATCCGCTGCGTTACGCTCGAAGGCGAAATCGTCACGAACAAGGGTGTGTTGCGGGGTGGAAGCGTGCGGCAGGATGAAGGAGGACACATCGGAGGGCGTTCGCAGCTGGAGGAGATGGCCGAGGAAATCCGGGGTCTCGAGCGTCAGCGGGAGCGGATGATGCACGAAGTTGAAAGCAGGAACGACGAACTCAGCCGCATCGATGTGAAGCAATTGCTCGAAGAGGCAAAGGCCCTCGAGCTGGAAATGACGACTGTCGAAATTCGCATTGCCCAACTGGAATTCGAGAAGAAACGCGCCGGTGAAATCATCGAGCGCAATCAGACCGAAGCGCAGAAGCTCCAGCAGGAAATCGAGTTGCTCGCGCAGGAACTGAACGCACTTGGTCCGGCCGTTGAGCGATTGGAGCAGGAGAAGACCGAGGCAGAACGGCTATCCGGCGCTGCAGCGAGTGAGCTTGAGACGATGGAAGCGCTGTGGAATGAGTATTCCAGAGTGACCAACGAAGCGAGCGTACACGTCCTCTCCCTGAAAGGCGAGGAGCGAAGCGTCCACCAGGATATTGATCATACAGCATCGACACTTCAGTCAGTTGTTGCGACGTTCGACCAACGCACAGCGGACATCGTGGCAGCACGCGAAGAGATTGAGCACCTCGCGATCGACATGAAGGAGACCGAAGACGGTTTGAGTTCCGCCCGAGTGGAATTGACCTCGCTGAACGAGAAAAAGAAGGCGTTGGAAAAAGAGGTGGCCGCGAAGCGGGGACAGGTGCACGAAATTGATCTGAAATTGAAGGACGAACGGCTCCGCCACGAGGGGTCGCTGAAGGCTGCGTACGATCTGGAAATGAAGATCCAGGAACTGACGATGAGGGCCGAGAACCTCAAGTCCCGTGCGAAAGAAGAGTTCGATTTGGAACTTGAACTGCAGACCTTCGAAGACAACGAGACATTTGATTTCCACGTAGCGAGGGAAGAGGTTCGTACACTCAAAGAAAAGATCCGCGCTCTGGGCCCCGTGAATTTTGCGGCATTTGATGAGTACAAGAGCGAAAAAGAGCGGCTGGATTTTGTGAACGCTCAGCGAAAAGATCTGGTCGACTCCGAGCATACGCTCATGGCGACCATCGAAGAGATCAATACAACGGCGCAGCACCAGTTCCTTGGGACATTCGGCAAGATCCGCGAGAATTTCATTACGACGTTCAAAGGACTGTTCGATGAGGGGGATGAGTGTGATCTTCGGATAGACGACGAGGTCGATCCCCTGGAAGCTCGCATCGAGATCATCGCAAAGCCGCGCGGCAAGCGTCCGACCTCAATTGATCTGTTGTCCGGAGGTGAGAAGACTCTGACTGCTATCGCATTGCTCTTTGCGATCTACCTGGTTAAACCAAGCCCCTTCTGCATCCTCGACGAAGTCGATGCTCCGTTGGACGATTCGAATATCGATCGCTTCACGCGGATTCTCCGCAAATTCTCCGACAACACTCAGTTCATCGTCGTGACCCACAACAAACGCACGATGGAAGCCGCCAACGCCCTGTATGGCGTGACGATGGAAGAAGAAGGAGTCTCCAAGCTCGTGTCTGTCCGATTCAACGAGACGGTGACGACCGCGTAGGGGATCGGAAAGCCGATGCTGAGAGTGTTTAGTGATTTCGATGGAACAATTGCAGTCGAGGACGTCGGAAGCCAGCTTTTCCGGAAGTTCGCTGGATCGAGAGCAGTCGAGATTGTGGCCAAGTACCTTGATGGAACGATCACGGCGCGTGACTGTCTGACACAGGAATGTCAGGCCGTCGAAAACGCAACGGTGGGTGAACTGGAGCAGTTTGTCAATCAGTTTTCGCTCGATCCGACGTTTGGTTCGTTTGTTGAATTCTGCCGGCACCGGAGTATTCCCGTCGTTGTCCTGAGTGATGGTCTCGATTTCTATGTCGGCCGGCTTCTGCAGAAGAACGGTTTTGGAGATCTTCCGTTCTTCTCGAATCACCTGGAAATGATCCAGCAGGGCCCTGTGTCGAAGCTGGTGCCGTCGTTTCCCCATAATGATGCTGAATGCATACTCTGTGGCAACTGTAAGCGAAATCATCTCCTGACTCTCTCGGCGGATGATGACATCATTGTGTATGTCGGTGACGGTATCTCTGATCGATGCCCGGTTCGCTATGCAGATATTGTCTTCGCCAAAGGGCAGTTGATCCGGTATTGCCAGGCGCAGAACGTCACGTACCACGAGTTCAGAGATTTTGACGATGTACGCCGGCGGCTTGAAGTGATCCTGAGGCAAAAGCGCATCAGGAAGCGTCGGGAGGCAGAGATGGCAAGGCGGGATGTGTTCGCTCAAGGTTGATCGTACTGAATAATCCGGAGGCACGACAGGTTGGCAGACATTCGTCAATCATTGTTCCAGTATCGAAGCTACACACCGTTTCCGTTTCTGTTCGCTATGGTGCTGTTTGCGCGGCCGACTCCCGCGACACTGTTGAGTGGCGTTGTACTTACCCTCCTCGGAGAGTCCCTCAGGTTTTGGGGTGTCGCATATGCAGGGTGTCTCACGCGCGTGACCGGCGGTGTCGGAGCCCCGGAGGTCGTCATCTCCGGACCCTTTTCGTACGTTCGCAACCCGCTCTATATCGGCAATATCCTCATGTACACCGGGGTCGGTCTCATGGCAAACGCCCTCACGCCATGGCTGGTGTTGGTTGCTTTTGTCTATTTCATCTTTCAATATTCGCTGATCGTGTCCCTCGAGGAAGAGTTTCTTGAGAAAGAGTTCGGAGAAGGATATCGCGAGTTCAAGAACAACGTGCCGAGGTTTTTTCCGCGCCTTCGTCCTTACCAGAATCCTCGCCAGGAACACCAAAAACCGAATTGGGCAGAGGCAGTCCGCTCTGAGCGGCGGACCTTTCAGGCGATCGTTCTTGCCATGCTCCTGGTGCTCTTGATTTGGATCTGGAGGTAGAGATTGGTCAGGAGCGTGATGATCATAGCAGGGGAAGCGTCGGGGGATTTGCACGGGTCCGGCGTGGTCCGGGAACTCAAAAGGGCCAACCCCTCGATTGACATATTCGGTGTCGGAGGGGACCGGATGAAACAGGAGGGGATGCGGCTGATCTATCATGTGAACGAGCTTGGATTCATGGGATTTGTAGAGGTGATCAAGCATCTGCCGGTCATCCGCTCGATGAAGAAGACGCTGGAAACTGTCCTCCGGCATAAGAACCCTGATGTCGTGCTGCTGATCGACTATCCGGGATTTAACCTCCGATTCGCAAAAGCGGCGAAACGAAGTGGCTCGAAGGTCGTCTATTACATCAGTCCGCAGGTGTGGGCGTGGCATCCGTCACGGGTAAAGAAGATGCGCGGGATTGTCGATACGATGCTGGTGATTTTTCCCTTCGAGCTTAACCTCTATCAAAAAGAAGGGATTGATGCGGAGTTCGTCGGCCATCCTTTGCTGGAAGTTCTGAAGTCAGACCTCGATCGGAAGGGGTTTGGCAAACGCTATGGCCTCGTTGCGGACAAGAAGGTCCTCGCGCTCCTGCCCGGCAGCCGGATGCAGGAAATTGAAATGATCTTCCCTGAGATGCTGAAAGCGGCGCGAACAATCGCGCGTGAGGAAGGGATGGAAATTGTTCTGGCTGTGGCCCCGACACTTCAGGAAGAGCATTTCCGAACGTTCTACAACCTGGAGGGTATCCGGATTGTGAAGAACGCGTCATACGAGGTGATGCGGAATGCAGACTTCGCCCTGGTTACATCGGGAACAGCGACGCTGGAAACTGGATTGTTCGGGACACCAATGGTTGTTGTGTACAAGACGTCGTGGCCGACGTATCTGATCGGACGTCTGTTAATCCGCCTGAAGAACATCGGCCTTGTGAATATCGTCGCCGGAAAACAAATCGTTCCGGAGTTCATACAACATCGCGCGACGGCAGCGAATCTCGCCCGTGAGATTCTCGGAATCCTCCGCAACGAGGAGTCCCTTTCAACCATGAAGAAAGAACTTTCGTCAGTGAGAGGAAAACTCGGCGAGAGCGGGGCATCCTCTCGGGTTGCACAACGAATCCTCCAAATCGTCTGAGTGTGAACGCCATGCGGCCACTCTTGCTGCCACTCTCGTATGTGTTCGGCGCTGGTGTGGTGCTTCGTAACTGGTTCTTTGATACCGGAGTACTGCGGAGTCTTCCGGTTGCCGTGCCGGTCATATCAGTCGGCAATATCGAATCGGGGGGCGTGGGGAAGACACCTTTTGTCGAGCTCCTCGTGAAGAAGCTCATGCACAAGGGGCGGAAGGTTGCGGTCGTGAGCCGGGGATACAAGCGCAGCAGCAGCGGGACGGTGGTCGTGAGCAACGGATCGGTGCAGTGTGCCGAAGCCTCCGAATCAGGCGATGAGCCTGCGCAGATGGCATCGAAACTGACGGGTGCTGTCGTCATCGTGGATGAACAACGTGTACGGGGCGCACGGTACGCTATCGAGAAATTTGGAGTGGGTATCGTCATCCTCGATGATGGTTTTCAACATCGTTACCTGCGCCGCGATGCCGACATAGTGATCCTCTCTGTCGAGGACATACAGGAGCCGGGTTGGATGCTCCCGGCGGGAAACAGGAGAGAGCCCCTGTCATC
>QYQB01000191.1 GCA_007280275.1 bacterium
CTCATACTGCTCTTCATCATCATGCTCGAACTCAAGGATAAACTTCTGGCACACGAGGAACTCGAGGCGGGCCACGCAGTCCAGGATGCACTCAAGCCCGAAAGCACTCCACAGGTTCCGGGATGGGGCCTTTGGCTCTTTACACGCTCGGCCAATGAAGTTGGCGGCGACCTCGTCGATTTCATCCAAATCACTCCGGAGAGGATCGGCGTGACACTGGGCGATGTTGCAGGCAAAGGTCTCCGCGCAGCGCTTCTGACCGCCAAGCTTCAGGCAACAATCAGAGCGCTTGTCCCTGATGTCACATCACTTTCCCTGCTCGCATCGAAGCTCAATTTCATTTTCTGCCGGGACAGTCTGCCAAACCTCTTCGCTTCAGTCGTCTATGCCGAACTACAACCCGATTCAGGTCTGATCCGAATGGTCAACTCCGGGCATCTTCCTCCCGTTGTTCTCAGGAATGGCCGGATCGAGAAGACGGAGAAAGGCGGAATGGCTCTTGGTCTCTCCCACCAGGCCACCTTCACGGACCAACACGTCGAACTCGGCAGGGGCGAGCTGATGATCGTCTTTTCAGACGGATTCACCGAAGCGCGCAATCTCGAAGGAAGTTTTTTCGGCGAACAACGAATCCTCGACTTGCTTCCTCAACTCGCCACGTACTCGGCCCAGCAAATCGGAGATCGGCTTCTGGAAGAAGTCGACAGATTCGTCGGCGAAGCCCGGGCATACGACGATATTTCCATCGCTATCCTCAAACGCCTCTAGCCGGTATCTGTGGGGAGAATCCCCAAGCCCCAGTTCTCTTTCCGAAGCCTCTTCGGGCTTCTCCTGAAGATTTCGTACATTGCACTGCCGGCTACGTACCAGAGGTCCAGTCGTTCACCCTTGTGTGAAACTCTGTAACGACCTCCTTTGTTCTGTCATGATGTCCAACTTTCTTGCGAGAGACGTCAGATGAAACGCACGATGTCCAAACCGAAGGCTCGATCGCAGCAGCTCGATGAGCTTCTGTTCCTGATCGAGCAATCCTACAACAAAAAGGCCTGGCACGGAACAAACCTGCGCGGCTCGATTCGCGGCCTTTCGGCACGTGAGGCAGCATGGCGTCCGGGCACGAGTAGACACAATATCTGGGAAATCATGGTGCACTGTGCCTACTGGAAGTATGTCGTCCGCAGACGAATCCTCGGGGAAAAGAGAGGATCGTTTCCGTTGAAAGGGAGCAATTGGTTCCAGCGATCGGCCGATCTCAGCGAACAGGCGTGGAGAGAGGATATCAAGCTGATCGAATCGTGCCACCGATCGTTGCTCGATGCCGTTTCTCAGTTGAGCCCCGGCGAGCTTTCTAGCAGTCCAGCAGGAAGCAAAGTGAGCAACCTGGCAATCATCGTCGGCATCGCTTCGCACGACGTCTATCACGCGGGTCAAATCCAGCTTCTGAAACGATTGCAGCATCGCTAGTGGCAGTTCAACTGAATCACCTTTAGTCTTCCTCATCGATCGTCGTCCTTCGACAGCACGCCTGCTGTTCTTCGACAGTTGTACTGTCGAAGAAGGCCCACGCTGGAGTTGAACTCCAGGAGGCCAGATAAGTTTGTTGAGGAACTCGATCCCGCTGTACGGGATCCCGAAAAGCGGGACAGTGCAATTGTTGGACAACTGGCCATAAGCCAAAATACTAGTTCAGTCATAACGCACTAAAGAAAAAAACCGAATGAACCGCCTCAACTTCATCATATTCTTCTCGATCTTTTTTCTTCTTTACGGCCTGATCAATTTCTACGTCTTCCTCCGCGGGTGGCAGGCGATACCGACCGATTCGCATCTTCGAGTCCCCTACGCGGCTGTCTTCTGGATCCTTGCACTTTCCTTCATCGCGGGAAGGTTCCTTGAGCGGATCGCCTTTACTCCCTTCAGCACAGCTGTTGTGTGGATCGGGAGCTTTTGGTTCGCCGCATTCGCCTATTTCACACTGGCGGCACTCCTCATAGACATAATGCGTCTGACCAACTACGTAGCGCCGTTTTTCCCATCGTTTGTCACGGAGAACATTGCCCGGACGAAGGCCGTTCTCGCCCTCAGTGTTTTCTCCGTCGTGGTTCTGGCCATCGTGATCGGATACTTCAATGCGCGTTCTCCCCGGGTGAAGATACTGCAAGTGCACATCCCGAAACAAGTGGACTCGGTCAGGACGCTCGACGTGGCCGTCGCATCTGATATTCATCTTGGAACCATCATTGGTCGCGAGCGATTGAATAGCATCGTAGAGAAGATCAACAATCTGCATGCCGACCTCGTCCTGTTCCCCGGCGACATTGTTGACGAAGACCTCGCACCGGTCGTCAACCAAAACCTCGGGGAGACACTTCGGACCATCAAAGCAAAGTACGGAGTCTATGCGATAACGGGTAATCACGAGTACATCGGGGGAGTCGAAGAGGCATGCAAATACCTGATGGATCACGGAATCAGAGTCTTGCGCGATGAGACGATCAATGTCAATGGAAGCATTGTGCTCGTTGGAAGAGAAGACCGGAGCATCTCACAGTTCTCAGGAAAGAAGAGGAAGCCGCTGGCCGAGCTTATGACCGGTGTCGACAAACGGTACCCGATCATCCTGATGGATCACCAGCCTTTTGGCCTGCACGAGGCAGTGGAACAGGGCGTTGACCTTCAGCTCTCCGGCCATACCCATCACGGCCAGCTCTGGCCGTTCAATGCAATCACCAACGCGATCTATGAGCTCAGCTGGGGGTACAAGAAGATGGACCAGACGCATTTCTACGTTTCCAGTGGTGTCGGCACCTGGGGTCCGCCCGTGCGTCTCGGCAACACACCGGAAATTATTCACCTCAAGCTCACGTTTGGTCAAGTACCACCTTTGTAGTATCAGTTTGGGGAATTGTATGTCGACACATCAGCAACTCTTCGCCGCAATCGAGGCCGGCCAGACCGACACTCTGCGCGGTCTGCTCTCAGCTGATCCTTCGCTCGTCGATGCCAGGAACAAATCCGGACTATCCGCTGTCCTGTATGCAACCTACATAGGCATGAATGAAATAGCGAAGACCCTGATCGATCGCGGAGCACGTCTCGACATCTTCGAAGCGGCGGCCACCGGCACGCAGGAACGGCTGGAACAGCTTCTGCTCAACGACCCCGCGAAACTGAATTCGTTTTCCCCTGACGGGTGGACTCCCCTGCATCTCGCAGTGTTCTTCGGTCGGGTGAACCTCACTCACGTCCTTCTATCAGAGGGGGCTGATCTCAACGCGGTGTCCCACACTCAAGAACGCGTCACACCCCTCCATTCCGCGTTGGCGAATCCTCACAATACGGCACTTGCTCAGGTACTCATCGATGCCGGCGCAGACATCAACACAGCGCAACTGCAGGGATACACACCACTCCACTATGCCGCCGTAAACGGACTTGAAACCATCGCGCGACGGCTGCTTGAACGGGGTGCAGACAGATCCGTTCGCGACAAGACCGGCAAGACCGCAAGTGACGTCGCACGGGAAAAAGGCCACCTTGATCTCGCAGATTTGCTACAGTGACCATCGTCTCACATGTCCTCAATGCACCTGACTGAAATAAACATCTATCCCATCAAGTCTGCCCGGGGAATTTCTCTCCCGTCCGCTCAACTTGATGACCGTGGCCTTGAACTTGACCGTCGATGGATGGTTGTAGATGAAGCTGGGCGTTTCCTGACCCAGCGCACGCTCCCCAAAATGGCGCTCATTAACGTCACGCTCAGGGAGGATTGTCTCTCGGTCACTAGCCTGGGATTGAGTGAACTGACTGTCCCCTTTCGAACATCCACTACTGAGATTCTCCATGTTCAGGTATGGGATGATTCACTTGACGCAATTGACGTTGGCCGGGATGCGGCTTCGTGGTTTTCTGAAATCCTCGGTTTGCCCTGCAATCTTGTCCAGATGCCCGAGAACCATGAACGATTTATTCATAGCAAATACGCCCCAGAGAATACCCCGGTCAGTTTCGCTGATGCGTTTCCTCTCCTCCTCATTTCTGAAAAGTCACTCGAAGATCTCAATGCACGCCTCACAGAGCCGGTGCCAATGAACCGCTTTCGCCCGAACCTTGTGATCGACGGGTCATCAGCGTTCGAGGAAGATACATGGCGCGGTCTTCAGATCGGTTCAGTTTCCTTCCGTGTTGCGAAGCCATGTTCCCGATGCACAGTCCCCACGGTCAACCAGGACACTGGCGAGCAGGGCAAAGAACCGATTCGCACGCTCAGCACGTATCGGACACGAGACTCGAAAGTCTATTTCGGCCAGAACCTCATTCACGAAGGTCGTGGAATTCTCAAAGTTGGCGACGATGCTCAGGCGATCACCAGTTAAGCGCACAGTCTGTCCAACCCCGGTTTGAGATTCTCACAAAAAAACTCTACCCTGCATTGGGTTGCCATCCGCTTCCCCCTCTCTTGAGTGCCACCACATCCAATCCCCCAGCGCTCACGAAAACTTTCAACAGGAGGCCGCAATGAGATACTTTCGGAGCTTTGTGTTGCTCCTCGCCACTGCCGCCTCTCTGGCAAGCTGCGCCGGTGAAAGAATGATAATGCGAACAGGCGAACGGATCATTTTCTTCGGAGATTCAATCACCGAACAAGGTGTGAAGCCCAATGGGTATGTGACCATTGTCGGTGGAGACCTCAAGACGCGTTACCCGGACCTCGGGATCGAGATCATCGGGGCGGGGGTCAGCGGAAACAAGGTTCCTGACCTTCAAAAACGGCTCAGTCGTGACGTGATCGAACGGAAACCAACCACTGTCGTGATTTATATTGGCATCAACGACGTATGGCACTGGAATCTGAACAACATCAAGGGAACCACGAAGGAAGAGTTTGAGAGTGGATTGCGTGAGATTATTGCGAGGATTCAATACTCCGGAGCCGAAGTCGTTCTGTGTACGCCGACGGTCATAGGAGAAAAGCGCGATTCCAGCAACGCGCAAGATGCAATGCTGAACGAGTATTCCGCAATCAGCCGAAAGGTGGCGAAAGACCGGGGCATCCGACTGTGTGATCTTCGCACCGCTTTCGTTGCGCACCTCGCCGAGCACAACATGGAGAATAAGGGAGAAGGAATTCTCACAACGGACGGCATCCATCTGAACGACGAGGGAAACAAGCTCGTCGCGAAGGAACTGCTCAAGTACTTCATGAGGTGACCGTCACCTCTCAAGGTTGACTGTCACCCTCCACGTTTCCGCTTGGGTGCTGGTCACTTTCCGTGGTAACAAAAAAGCCCGACCGTATCACGATCGGGCTTTTTCTTTGTACTCGGATTGCTGATTACTCAGCCTTTCGCTCTCGCACCAACCCTTGAGTCGAGCATCGCCAGACCTGCCGGTGCATCGCCGATAGTCTTGAGCATCTCAATGATATCGGATGCGTTTTTCTCCTCTTCTACCTGCTCCTTGATGAACCAATGGAGCATCACCTGCGCCGCATAGTCCTTTTCCTTCAACGACAATTCATACAACGCCTCGATCGTCCCCGTCACTTTTTTCTCGTGCTCGAGCACTTTCTTCATTACATCAATCGGGGTCTTGTAGTCCACCGGCGGTTTCGCAATCGCCTCAAGGACCACTTTGCCGCCCCGTTCGTACACGTAATGGAAGAACTTCATCCCGTGTTCATTTTCCTCTTCACTCTGGACTTTCATCCAGCGTGCGAATCCGGGAAGATTGACGGATTCAAAATGAGCCGACATCGCCAGGTAGAGATACGACGAATAAAGCTCGTGGTTGATCTGTTGATTCAGTGCGTCCTGAAGTTTTTTTGATAGCATGATGGTTCTCCTTATGATAGTTCGATGTGTTTCAGCGTTCTTCTGTCTTGAACCGTGATTTGCCTTATTGGGTTCCCAGGTACCTGGGAAGCCAGAGGCTCAGGTCCGGCACATACGTGATAACGAGCAGCGCAACAACCTCCATGAGAATGAAACCGATGACTGCTTTGGAAAGATGGAAGATCGACTTCTCAAAACGAAGGCTGGAAAGGAACAAATTCAAGCCCATCGGCGGCATGAGATAACCGAGCTCCAGATTAGTCAGGAAAATGATGCCGAGGTGAACCGGGTCGATGTTGAATTTCGCTGCGATCGGAAGTATAAGTGGAACGGCGACAATCGCCGAGAATATCTCCATCACCATTCCGATGATAATGAGGAAGCCGTTCAGAATCAACAGGAACATAACGCGGCTTGAGACGTGCTGCTGCACGACCTCGAATAACCGCTGTGGTACCTGCTGATCGATTAAATAATTCATCAATCCGAGGGCCGATCCAAGTATCATCAGAATGGCCCCGACGAGTACCATGCTCTTTTTCATGACGCGTGGAACATCTCTGAACAGGTGCAAATCCTTGTAGATGAACACTTCAACAATAAACGCATAGAACGCGGTAATGGCCGCCGCTTCCGTCGCCGTAAAAGCCCCCCCATAAATCCCCCCGATGACCACGAACGGCAACGGGAGTTCCCAGGCAGCGGCTCTCAGTGTCGTCGCCACTTTCTTCCAATGGAACGGAATCTTCGGCACCTTGGCTTTGATGCTCACGCGCAGACTGTACGCAGACAGGAAGGCAATCAGAAGAAGGCCCGGGATCAGTCCGGCAACAAAAAGTTTGTCGATGCTGACTCCTGCCACGAAGCCGTACAGGATGATCGGGAGACTGGGCGGGAAGAGGAGCCCGATGCTTCCAGATGCGGTCACAAGCCCGAGGGAGAACTGCTCGGGATAGTTCTCTTTCAGAAGGATCGGATAGAGAAGACCTCCGAGCGCAACAATCGTTACGCCGGAAGCCCCGGTAAATGCCGTGAACAGGGCACACGTCACCAGTGCAACGATGGCAAGCCCTGCAGGCATCCAACCAAAGAGCGCCTGGGAAAGATCGACCAGCCGCTTCGGCGCCTTGCTCTCGGCAAGCAGATAGCCCGCGAATGTAAAAAGAGGTACGGCGATAAGCGTCGGAGTGTCGGCGATTTTGTACAGATCGATGATCAATGCGGATGTGTCGATATCCGCAGAGGTGAAGGCGTACAATCCGATCGCGCTGATGATGGTGAAAAGCGGAGCCCCCAGGAAGGCCAGAAGCAGAATGATGATAATGAACAACCAGATGCTCATGCACCTTCCTCCTTGGTCAGGACAGCCTTCGATCGCAGAAGCGCCCTGATCACGAAGTGGATGAGGAGTAGTCCAAAGCCAACGGGGATAATGATCTGAGCATACCAGGATGGTATGTTCTCGACCACCGTCCGATGATCAGCAATTTCTCCCTGCACGAATGTCCACGATGCCTTTGCAAGCAAGAAACAGATTCCCGCCGCAAAAAGATCGGTCAGCACTTCCACCGCCGACCGCACACGCGGTGAGAAGAACCTGCGCAATGCATCGATGTTGATATGGCGGTTTTCGCTTGTGGCGATTGCCGCGCCGAGGAACCCGAGCCATAACAACAGATGACGCAGCAGAATGTCCGCCCACAGGATGCCGGAGGAAAACAAATTCCGCAGGACGACCTGCAGAAAAGCCATAACGACCATGACGGACAGCAGAGTGATCAGGATGATCTCTTCTGCCCGCGTCAGTACTTTGTCGATTCTCTTGAGAATGTTCATTTCGATCCGCGGCGGGCTTTCCGATACTCTGTGATCGCTTTCTCTACTTTGTTCAGCAAGTCCTCTGAATAAAGCTTGCCGGCAAGCATTCGGCGGGAGCGATTGCCCACCTCCACATATTCCAACACGTCTTTGTCACTCACAGTCAGAAGCGTAATGCCTCTCTTCTTGAGCTCGGCCACTGCGTCCCTGTTATCTTTCCTGCTCATCTGCGTAAGTTTCGAGATATAGAGACGTCCGTTCCGCATGAGAATTTCCTGCAGGTCCTTCGGCAACTGGTCGTAGTACTTCTTCGAAATCAGAACAGAACCCGCCGCGTCTGCCAGCGGCACATCCACCATGTATTTCACCCTGGCATACCATTGAAGGGCAATAGCCGCGTAGGGCGTCGTGTAGAAGGCATCAATCAGACCTGTCTGGAGCGAGGTCATGACATCGGTAACAGACAACGGAATGGGGTTGATTCCGAGCGTTCGGAATGCCGTCTCCGCAATCGGGTCCCCCTCCCATGTCCACATCTTGATCCCCTTCAGGTCTTCGCTCTTCCGGATTGGGGAGGAGGCAAAGACATGGACGAATCCGACTTCCGCCCACCCCAAGACGACGTATCCTCCCTCTTCGAAAGCCTGCTCGAAGTCCTTCCCGAACTCCTTGTAGAGCATGTCGATTTCATCTTCGTTACGCACGAGGAAGGGGGAATCAAGGATGCGAACTTTGGGAGCAATTTCTCCCATCCCGACCCCTGTAAACCCTCCGCTGTGAAGTTGTCCGACGCGAATCTTCCGCAGAACGGTCTTCTCGTCCCCCTGAACGCCGCCCGCGTAGATCTTGAATCCCATCCGTCCGCCGCTCTCCTTCCGGATGGCCGCGTCATACTCCTTCATCACATTCATCCACGTACTTCCTTCGGGCGCAATGGTCGCGAACTTGACAGGGTATTGCTGGGCAAACAGTGTGAGCGATGCAACAAGAACGACTGCAAGAATCGAGGTGAGTCTTTTCACTGGTACTCCTTTGGTGTTAGCTTAATCTAGAAGTGCGGACGAATTCATCAACTTCGCCACAAAAACACTAAGACACGAAGAAGATCTTTGAATTTTCTTCACTTTCAAGAACCTTTGTGACTTAGTGGCGCCACTTTTCGACTGGACCTCTAGAAAAGGTCATTGACGCGTTCACGAAGAAGCTTGGCCTTCTTCTTGGCGATGGC
>QYQB01000071.1 GCA_007280275.1 bacterium
CAACAACTCTTGTCGTTGTGGTTCGGGATCGCGGCGGTTCCCATAATTGGGAGGATTGAGAGGTTACATGAGAACGATGAAAGTGAAAATACAGCACGGGAGGCGCCTGCCAACAAGACGAAAGCCAAGATCCTGGCTGCTGTGCTCGGGTTGAAACGTGTCCCGATAAGGAAGATAGAGGAGGGCGATGCTGGCGCTATACCACGAACCTCCTCGTGCTACTCGAAGCCCGATAGTACTTTCATGATCCAGGTCAGCCTCCACATACGGATGCTCTGGAATGACACACGCCTCTTGAGACATAGACGAAAACCCACATCGGGATGTCAGGATTCTTGTCCGGACACTATTGCGGACCTTTTTGCTGTCAGGAGCAAACTCCTGACAGCGTGGCCAAGAGCAACTGGACTTTCCGCCGAATCTTCAGTTCCGTTTTCTTGCCAGGACAACAAGGTCCTTGGACGTGCCTGAATCGAAGGGCTCCATGGAAATGCCGCCGAAGACCTTGATTTCATCAAAGCCGGCATGTTCCAAAACCCCGACAAGCTCATCCCGAAGGACAGGCCTTAGTCTGATTGTTTCGAGCTTCTCTTCAGCCATCCCGCTCCCTTTCTGGCGCGTGAGGATATTGAAGATGATGCCATCCTCGTCATATTCATAAAAACGAACGAAGCTTGTGTCTCCCACGTCCTTCGTACTCTGGATGCGATCCTTCGTTGCAAGAATTCTTTCATAGTTCAGGTTCTGCGCGAAGAAAATACCTTCGGGGGCAACCAGGCTCGAAAGGCCCCGGAGCGATTTTGTCAAATCTGCATGGCTCAGCAGGTGAGCCAGCGAATTCCCCATGACAAACACCGCATCGAAACGATCCTGAATCAGCGTACCGAGGTCGCCGAATGACCCTTTGAGCACTTTGAGTTTTACGTCATAGCGACGAGCGTGCTCTTGCGTCAATCGAAGCATTTCAGCTGAGAGATCCACTGCGGTCACCTTGACTCCAAGCTGCGAAAGCAACAGGGAATGGAATCCTGAGCCGCAACCGGCATCGAGCGCTTTCTTGATGCCGTACCGCTCCACCAGCAGTCGAAAGAAGGGCTTCTCCTGCAGGAAACGGTTCTCAAACCCCGTCATCGAGTCATAGTGAGGCGCCAGGAGATCATAAAACTCCGGAACCGTGCGCGGTTGTTTCTGTGCCTGCTTATTTGTTGGGTTCATAGGGTTTCGATTCCGCACCAAAATGTTCGTACGCGGCAGTGCTGATCTGCCAATGTCCTGTCAACATCGCGAGGCCAGTCATTTCGATTGTGTGTGAGTTCACTGAAGAGCGTTCGATCAACTGCAGCCAGCACTCGGTGAGAAGCTCGTGCCACGTTGTTGTAATCGGATAACAAAGTCTGCAATCTGTCCAAAAAGAAGAAAGAGCTAATTACCTGCTGCTTCGTACTCAGGTTTCTTCATGGCTGCGCCCATCTGCGCGACGTTTCGACTGACAAGCATTCCATAGAGTGCGTCACGTATCTCGCCCCACTGATCATGCACGGCACAAGGGTGTTTGCCAGAGCACTCTTGGAATCCAAGAACACAGCTGTTCGCAAACGCCAACCCATCAATCGCGTCGACAATGTGAAAAAGCGTGATGTCCTTCGCAGGCATGCTGAGAGCGAATCCTCCCGTCGGTCCCTTCGCCGAGATCAGAAAACCTTTTCGCGTCAACCGTTGTAGGATCTTCGCCAGAAAGTGATGCGGAATCCTCAGTATCCGCGCAAGTTCACGGATCGAGGTCTTCTCCCCTTCTTTGGTCCTGGCAAGGTACGTTACAGCCTGCAACGCGTATTCACACTGTCGACTGAAGATTATACTCATAGGGTTTTATATCAGACTCTTTTGTCTTAGATTAAGCTTTCCACATCGATTTGTCAAGGGAATAATCATTCTCAATGATGACAAATCGTTCCACAAAGATAGAAAGCGATGGAATGATTCTTCCGATTTGCCAGGATTGCGAAAAATCTGGCTCGTTCAAGTGTGGAAAACGACCAATCAGTGGAAATCCCCGTGCGGTAGGCTCAGAATCTGGTGTGCTCTCCCGCGTATTCTCTGGCACGAGCATTGAGAGTTGATTGTGCGAAATGAACGAGAAATCCAGGAATCGACAGGAAATTCAAATTAGGGAGCTGCAATGCCAAAATTCAAGATTGCATGGTTACCGGGCGACGGCATAGGAGTAGATGTCCTCAAGGCGACAAAGATCGTTCTCGACAAAGTGGGACTCGATGCTGAATACATTCACGGGGACATAGGATGGGAATTCTGGTGCCAGGAGGGAGACGCATTTCCTCAACGGACGATTGATCTCCTCAAAAATGTTGATGCGGCACTTTTTGGCGCAATTACCTCGAAGCCCGTGAAGGAATCTCAGAAGGAACTCATCCCGGATCTGCAAACTAAAGGACTGACGTATCGGTCTCCAATCGTGCGAATGCGTCAGCTCTTCGACCTTTACATCTGCCTCAGGCCGTGCAAAGCGTACCCGGGCAACATGCTCAACTTCAAAGAGTCGATCGATCTCGTCGTATTCCGCGAAACACAGAAGACCTTTATTCCGGCGTCGAGTTTTCACCCGTTCCTGCGGAACTTGGGCAAACACTGAATCGTCTTGCCAAGCCTTTTGCCCCATTCAGCGAGCTCGCCCCCGACCAATACGCGGTCTCGTGCAAGATCAATACACGGGCCGGCTCGGAGCGAATTGTGAAAGCAGCATTCGACTTTGCGCGGAAATTCAAGAGGAAAAAGGTTACAGTTGTACACAAGGCTAATGTCGTCCGCGCTACCGATGGCCTCTTTCTCGACGCTGCAAAGGAAGTTGCCAGCCAGTATCCCGAGATCCAGATGGACGACGCGAATATCGACGCCATGACGATGTGGCTATTGAAGAATCCTTTCAACTACGACGTCCTCGTGGCTCCGAACCTCTATGGCGACATCATCTCCGACCTCTGCGCTCAGATGGTCGGTGGCCTCGGCTTCGGCTGCTCCGGCAATATTGGTGCAAAGCTTGCAGTCTTTGAGCCCACACATGGCTCGGCACCGAAATACGCAGGACTGGACAAAGTCAATCCCATAGCCACCATCCTAGCTGCCAAGATGATGCTGGATTGGCTTGGAGAATCCGACAAAGGCTCCGCACTCGAACGAGCAGTTGCCGCCGTCATTCAAGAAGGTACGATACGTACGTACGACATGAACGGATCGAACACGACAACCGAAATGGCCCAGGCCATAGCTTCAAAGCTAGGATGAGACTCGTCCATGAACTCCAAGCAGAATGCCTGAAGGTGGAACCTTGAACGATATCGTGATCCATGAAGTCGGACTCCGAGATGGCCTGCAAATGGAGAAGCAGGTTGTCCCTCTCGAACAAAAGATCAAATGGGCTGAAGCGCTGATGGCCTCCGGCGTCGACATCATCCAACTCGGTTCGTTTGTCCACCCGGACAAAGTACCGCAGATGGCCGACACGGACAAGATGTTCGAATATTTCAAGAGCCCGGGGCGTAAACCTGCAAACGTGATCCTCTCCGGCCTCGTCCTCAACGAGAAAGGTCTCGAGCGAGGCTACGCATGCGGAGTTGAAACGTTTTGCATGGGGGTCTCTGCGAGTGACACCCATAGCAGAAAGAACACCGGCATGTCCACTGAAGAAGCCGCGTCGCGCATCATCGCCATGGCGCAAGAGGCTTCAGGGCAGAACAAGAGGGTGCAGGTCTCTGTTCAATCCGCTTTCGGTTGCGGCTTCGAAGGTGCGATACCGGTCGAGCGAGTTCTGACGATCATCCGCCGGTACCTGGACGCCGGGCTGAAGATCATCAGCCTCGCCGATACGGCCGGGCATGCACATCCCTTCCAGGTAAAGCGACTGTTCGAAGAGATCTTCTCGCTGGATCCGACTGTGGAATGCACCTGTCATTTCCACAACACGTACGGAATGGGAATGGCAAACACGTACGCTGCGATGGAAATCGGCGTGAGGTGCTTTGAGTCGTCCTTTGCAGGACTTGGAGGATGCCCCTTCACGAAGGTCGCGGCGGGGAACGTTTGCACCGAAGACTTCGTGCATTTCCTGCAACGTACCGGGGAACGGAGCGACGTTGACCTGGATAGACTAATCTCTCTGGCAAGAGAAGTCTCGACGTTTTTTGGACGCGAGATGCCAGGGCTGGTGCACAAAACGGGCCCTCTTCAATCAACGATCCGTAACAACTAACCATGCAATACCAACCGACTTTCAGAAAGCGCCATGAAACTACTGGATGGGATTCGAGTTCTTGATCTCACAAATGTTCTTTCGGGGCCGTTCGCGACCCTGCACCTCTCGCTGGCCGGCGCGGAAGTCATCAAAGTCGAGAACCCCATAGACGGTGACCTTGCCCGGAAACTGGGGTCTGTCCCGAAATTCAATCAGATGCTGATGGGGACAAGCTTTCTTGCGCAAAACGCGAACAAGAAATCACTCACATTGAACCTGAAGGCTCCTGAAGGGAAAGAGATCTTCAAGCGGCTGGCGAAGACCGCCGACGTGATCGTGGAGAACTTTCGCCCCGATGTGATGACCAGGCTTGGTCTCTCCTATGAAGTGCTCAGTAAGGAAAATCCGCGTCTTGTCTACTGCGCCATATCAGGGTTTGGTCAAACCGGACCTGATGCGCTGAAGCCCGCGTATGATCAGATTATTCAGGGGCTGAGCGGCGAAATGGCGATCAACGGCGACGAACGTTTGAATCCCCTGCGCGCCGGCTTCCCCGTCTGTGATACGGTCGGGGGACTGAATGCAGCCTTCGCCATTATGGGCGCACTGTACTATCGCGAGAAAACCGGCGAAGGACAGTTTATTGATATAGCCCTGCTCGACTCCATCATGCCCCTGATGGGCTGGGTCGCGGCAAACCTTATGATTGGCGGTCAACAACCCGTCCTGATGGGTAACGACAACTTCACGGCAGCTCCGTCGGGCACATTCAGGACGAAGGACGGCTACCTCAACATCGCAGCCAACAAGCAGGAGCAATGGGAGTCAGTGGCAGACGTTCTTGGCGTGCCGGAATTGAAGACCGACCCGCGTTTCCAGGAGCGCGACGCTCGCAAGAAGAACAGAAAAGAACTTACACCACTCCTCGAAGCACGACTCACTCAGAAAGAAACAGATTATTGGGTCGAGGTACTGAACAAGAACGATGTCCCCTCAGGTGCGATTCTGAGCCTGGAGGCTGCACTGAGTCAGGAGCAGGTGAAGCATCGCAGTACGTTCGGATCGGTTCACGTCGAGGGCATCGG
>QYQB01000285.1 GCA_007280275.1 bacterium
CTCATCCGCTCGGTCCCAACGTCACGCCGCATCACGTCGCGCAGCAGGTATAGCGCAAAGAGAAGCCCGAGGACACTAATTCCAAGAACGAGATACAATTCCATAAATCCCTCTGTATCCTTTCTAACTAATTGTGTACTTAGGGAGGTTAATCGTAAAGTAGGCAGGAATAATTTACAAAATACTTTGGCAAGTCGAAATCCCAAAATTAGGAATATTTATATCGGTTCCGCTTCCTCTAGGCGGCCGGTTTGAATTCCCCTTCCCATCGGGCTACGACAACCGTCGCCAGACAGTTGCCCACGACGTTCACCATCGTGCGTCCCATATCCATCAGCTGATCGACGCCCAGGAGAACCGCTACTCCCTCCAGGGGCAATCCGAAGCTGGACAGTGTGCCGGCGAGCACGACGAGCGCCGCCCGGGAAACGCCGGCGACACCTTTGCTTGTCAGCATCAGCGTCACGACAATGACACATTGTTGGCCAATGGAGAGATCGATGCCTGCTGCCTGAGCGACGAACATCGCCGCCAGCGAAAGATAGAGCGACGATCCGTCAAGGTTGAAACTGTACCCGGTAGGTATAACGAAGGAAACGATGCGCCGGGGAACACCAAACGCTTCCATCGCCAGCATCGCTTTCGGAAGAGCTGCTTCGGAACTCGACGTTGAGAACGCGATGAGGGCCGGTTCTTTCACCGCGTTGAGGAATCGTCGGATGGGAATCCTCGCCATCAGGGCCACACCGCCGAATACAAAGACAACAAAGATGGCCAATGCGACGTACAGCGACACCACCAGGAGGCCGAGGTTGATGAGAACCGATAGTCCTTTGTTCCCCACCGTCACAGCAATCGCAGCTGCGACTCCGACCGGCGCATACTTCATCACGATGTTCGTGAACTTGAACATCGTTTCAGCCAGTGAATCACAGAACTGCAGGATGATCTCCCGTTTCTCCTTCGCAACCATGGCGAGAGCAATGCTGAAAATTAGCGTGAAGACCACAACCTGCAATACTTCCCCATTCGCCGCCGCCTCGAAAAAGCTCTGCGGGAACACATGCGTGAGAACGTCGCCAAACGTTTGTTTCTTCGCAACAAGATCACCCATGCCTTCCGCGGCATGGAGTGTCGCCCCCACCCCCGGCTTGATGACATTAACGACGACAAGGCCGATGACAAGGGCAATCGTTGTCACAACTTCAAAATAGACGATTGCCTTCACTCCCATCCTCCCAACCTGTTTCAAGTCGCCGTGCCCGGCTATGCCGACCACCAGTGTAGCGAAAATGAGGGGAGCGACTATCGATTTGATGAGCCGTAGAAAAACGGTGCTGAAGGGGCGCAGATTGACAGCAAACTCGGGAGCGAGCCAACCGACGAGCAGGCCAACTCCCATTCCGACAAAGATCCATTGTGTCAGTGATAGCTTTGGGATTTTCATTCTTTTGACGTACGTGTCCAATAGTAGTAGAATGGAAGAGAGACGAGAAGCAGGACGATCCCGATCATTGCGTTCCTGGTAGCTTCGACCAGCGTGTTGTAGATGAACCACGAAGCGATTGCAACAAACAGCAATGTCGCGTAAGGATATCCCCAGGCTTTGTAGGGTCGCTTCGCGTTCGGCATTTTCCGTCGCAAGACGATAACGCTGACCGCCGTCATCGCGTAGAACGCCCATGATCCAAAGACAACGTATGCCGTGATTTGGTCGTACGTTCCGCTAAATGTCAGGAGCGAACCCCAGACACCGAGCGAGATGATGGCAATATATGGACTATGATACTGAGGGTGTACTTTGCCGAACGATTTCGAAAATGTTCCATCCGCTCCGGCTGCATAGATCGACCGTGGCCCACCCAGGAGCATGCCGTTCGTCGTTCCAAATGTCGAGCACAGAATACCAACGACTATCAGCGATGCTCCAATCGGCCCGAGGACGGTTTGCGCAACTTCCGCTGCGATGCGCGGAGAGCCCGCCATTGCATGCACCGGTATGGCATAGGCAAACGCCAGGTTCGCAGCGATGTACAACACGATGACGGCAAGTGACCCAAACACCAATGACAATGGTACATTCCGCTCAGGATTCTTGAATTCCCCGGCTGTGAGCGTCACGTCGATCCATCCGTCATACGCCCAGAGGGCTGAAATCATCGCCAGGCCGAACGCTGCGGGCAGCTCACTTGTCCAGTGTTCAGGCCACCACGGAAGGAAATTTGATGTACTCCCTTTTCCCGAAAAAATGACAGCCAGGATCAGTCCAACGAGTGCAACAACTTTCGCCGTCGTAAAAATGTTCATCACCCATCCGCCAAATTTCACACCCCGGACATTGATGAATGTCACAAGAGCGATCGTGGCTATCGCGACAATCTGAATCCAGCCGAACGAGAACTCCATCGGATGACCGAAGAACGACCATTCGCCGCTGATCATCGGATGTGCTGGATCCAATGCGGGAATGAAGTAGCCAAGATAGGTGGCAAACGCAACCGCGATCGCCGCAGCCGAGCCGGCTTTGTTTATGAAATAGTCGTTCCAGCTGAAGAGGAAGCCCCAGACACGGCCGAAGCTGTGCTTGAGGTAGACATACGGACCACCGGCCTGCGGGAGCACGGAGCTAAGCTCCGCGAGTGTCAACGCGCCAAAAAGAGTCAGGAGGCCCGCTACCACCCAGACCAGGAGAATTGGACCCATTGCATGAAGAGAGCCCGCGATCGTCGCCGGCACGATAAAGATGCCAGATCCGATGATGACCCCCATATGAATCGCAATACCTTCGCGAAGCCCCAGAACACGCAACAACTGGGGCTCACCGGATGCTTGTGGTTCAACCGTCGGAGGCGCGCTCATGTTGAACTTCCCTTCTCACGAGTCCGCATATGACTCTTCCAGAATCCGTACGTAAAGTAGAGCACCATTCCCGCGACGAGCCACACACCAAACCGGATCCATGTGATTAGCGGAAGACCCATCATCAGATAGAGGCACATAGCGATGCCCATCAACGGCACCCATGGCACAAGAGGTGTTTTGAACACTCTCGGGCGGTCCGGGTCGGTGCGACGCAAGATGATGATGCCGGCACACACGAGGATAAATGCGAACAGCGTTCCAATGTTTGTGAGCTCCACGATTTCATTGATATTCGCGACAGACGCGACCGCGGCAACTGCGACCCCCGTCCAGATCGTTGTTACATGCGGTGTCTGATATTTTGGATGCACTCTCGAAAAGTACTTTGGCAGCAAGCCATCGCGCGACATTGAGAAGAATATTCTCGGTTGCCCAAGTTGAAAGACGAGCAACACGGCTGTCATGGATATCACGGCTCCGAGGGAGACAATGCCTGCTGCCCAATTCAGGCCGAGACGCGCAAAGACCGCAGCGAGCGGATCCGCAACCCCGAGTTGGTTCCACGGCTCGATACCGGTTAGCACCGCGGCTGTTGCAATGTAGATGATCGTGCAGACCACCAGCGAGCCGATAATTCCAATCGGCATATCGCGTCCGGGATTCTTGCACTCCTCCGCAGCAGTAGATATTGCATCGAAACCGATAAAGGCGAAAAAGATGAGGCTTGCCCCCGTCCACACTCCCGCGAAGCCGTTTGGCATGAAGGGCGTCCAGTTTACGGGCTTCACGTAAAAAGCTCCGACACCGATGAAGAACAGGAGGATGACGAGTTTCAGCGCAACCATGATGTTGTTTGCACGGGAAGATTCTTTGATACCTCTCACCAGGAGCCAGGTTACTGCGGCGACGATTCCAATCGCAAGGAAATTGAAAATCACTGGTATGCCCACGATCGTCGGGTGAGTCTGCCATGCCTCGAACGGAAGTGTGAGATCGAGCGCGACTGAACCCCCGGCAGCGGCCACCGCGGCCGCTGCTTGATGGGCGGAACGGTAATCGACTGCGAGCCAGGCGGGGATGTGAACCCCCAGTCCATCAAAGAGCTGATGGAAGTATGCTGCCCATGCGATCGCCACCGCAACGTTGCCGACGGCATATTCGATGATCAGGTCCCACCCGATGATCCAGGCAACAATTTCGCCGAGTGTCGCATAGGAGTATGTATACGCGCTCCCCGAGATAGGCACGAGGGCGGCAAACTCGGCATAACAAAGGGCGCAGAACCCGCACGCAATGGCGGTGATGATGAACGAGAGCATCACTCCGGGACCTGCCCCAAGGTGACTTGGACCTCCGGCCGCGGCAGTACCGATGACTGCGAAGATTCCGGTGCCGATGATCGCACCGATACCGAGCGAGACAAGATCGAGGGCGCCGAGGGTGCGCTTCAGATGAGTATCCGTCGAACGCTCTGCATCTTCAGCAATGAGGTCGAGGGTTTTTCTGCGAAAGATATGAATCGCCATTGCGTGTTTTGCTAAAATGGTGGGAAAAGATTGATTCGAAATCTATGGAGCGAATGTGAATTCTTCTGCCCAAGGACTGAGCAGCATCAGGATCAGCTTAGGAAGCTATGTGTTGGATGCGGAACCAAAACTCTGCGAACGATAGCAATTATTGTGCGAATGTCCAAGCAGAAATTCGAGCAGGAGAGGATGAGGAATTTGAGATTTCACCCGGTGTCAGGAGTCCCGCCGTACGGGATGCCGTAAAGCGGCATTCGCTCCTGACACTATCAAGATCAAGTCTGGTGGGATGCCCTGTGCCCACAAAGGTCAGGGAGTGACTCTCGTAGAATCAGAGTCCAGCCAGTCGGTAGTAACCTCCAGAGGGCCGCGGCGAATACCCAGATAGTCAGCTGCGCTCGAGTAGGTCCAATCCTCAGGAGCCAGCACAAGTCCCGCTTTGACAGGATTGTTGTGAATGTAATCAACCTTTGTGGCGAGGATGGTATCGTCCTGAATCACGATGTCATCAAACCTGTCCATCCAAAGTTTGAACTTCTGTTGTTTCTTAGACCTTGCATTTCTTTGTAGCGTATCGAGAAACAATCTTTGTCCTTCTCGCTGAAGTTGTTCGCGTATTTTGGTCGACGTAAATTTCTTGAAGTCCCGCATGAGATCGGAGATGCTCTCCCTTGTAGGCATGGCTGGTATGAAGTGAACATGACTTGGCATAAGGACATATGCTATCAGCGGTGCGCGATGCTCCTGTAGAACGTGCCTCAGCGAGTCGATGAGAATGTCGTAGTACTGGGTGCCGCATGAAAAGACCCGAGCGAACTCAACCACAGTTGTAGTGACGAAGAACGTGTGGCCCTCTTTCGCGAACATCGAGCGTCCTCTTCGGCCCATTTCATTACTCCGATTTGTTGGTGACGCACAAGATCCGATCGTGACGATGATTTCGCGTAATGACATCAGTATCAGGCCTTCTTGGTCTTGATCCCGATATCCAATGGTACAGAGTTTCTGACCCAGCTCTAAGAAGAACTGATTTGCAGTTTGTAAGGGATGGATGATGATGTGATTTCCGGACGCGGTGCCACGTCAGGACTGGGTTCCGTCAGGACGGAAAAAGTCCTGACGGCGGAGCCAAAGGTCGGGCTGGAAACTCATACTTTGCCGGTGTCAGGAGTTCCCTCCTGACACTCACACGGCATTGAGCGGATGTCTCCCTTGCCGGTGTCGGGAGTTTCCTCCCGACACCCACGCGATTCGATGTGCCCGCAGTACCGTCAGGACAGAAAAAGTCCTGACGGCGGAGGGAATCGACGATTGGCTGCCGGGCTTCAACCATCATGGTGATTTCCTTCCGTTGTGATGTTTTCGTCAGGGCGAATGGCAATTAGCCCCACACCGATCGCCAGGTGTGAGGGTACATCACAGCGAGCAGCCAGGGGCAAATGAGTTGAAAACAACGGTTGGATCGTAGCAGACCCGGGATGAGGTGTCAAGATCAGAGTGAATCGGTGCGGTGCCGCTAACCGCAGGGAGGTGGGTATCATTTCAATAACGAAAAAACCCTTCGAAAACACTTCGTTCCATCTTCTGAGAGGCTCTTCAATTTGTTCGCAGACATCTCTTTGAGAACATCCTTGTTGTGTATGACATGATTGCGCTCTTTGATAAACCCATTGAGTCTCTTGTAAAGGTCATAATCAACAACTTCAAAGGCCAGAGCCCAGCGCAGTCTTTGTGATACCGTCATGCTGTGGAATTTTTCCATGAAGGATTCCATCTCACTAGGATCAATCAGGCCGCCTTTCTTGGCGCCGTGCTCGATTTTTCTCCTCAGCAATTCGATGAGGGTCACCTCGATCC
>QYQB01000305.1 GCA_007280275.1 bacterium
ATGAGAGTAGCCATCTCCTGACCGAGGATGCTGATGATCTTCAAGTTCACATGAGCCGACTTGGGAAGGCTGAAACGTATAATCGTTGATGGATTGAATGGATTGGGATAATTCTGGTAGAGGTAGTACGTACCCGGCAATCCGGCAATGTCCTCCACCGAAGTTGATGAACTGCCTGTTCTGAAACTCCAGACAGGCGAATACAGGACACTCCCGTCTATAAGGTAACCGAGCACTCGCCAATAGTATGTCTGATTGGAATTCAGGACTCTCGTTTGCCTCGTGGTCGAGGTCAACGCCGAGTCATTGACGACAATGTTACCGGAATAGATATACGAGCCCGTTGCGACCTGGAGTTGATAAGAGACTACACCTGCGATAGCGTTCCATTGGAACGTGGGTTGAGTCAATGTGTTGGTCGCACCTGCCGACGGGCTGAGGAGCACTGGAGCGAAGAATGAGACTCCTCCACCGTCGCTCGTTTTCATGTTTTGCCCTCCTACCGCCCACCCGTTGAACGCATCGATGAAGTGAACACCGTAGAAAGAAGACTTAGTACCCGAGAGCTGACGCCCCCAGGTAGAACCAGCATCCGTTGTTTTGAGAATCAGTCCGTCCCATCCCACGGCCCATCCCTGTTGTTCATTGATGAAATGAATTGATGTTATCCAATCGCTCGTTCCACTCGGAACGACAGACCATTGAATGCCTCCGTTGGTGGTCTTGAACATCACACCATCCGCGCCAACTGCCCATCCGGTGTTCTCGTTCAAAAAATTCGCTCCCTGGAAAAATCCATACGCCGGAAGCGTCGACGAAGTCCAGGTGGCACCACCGTTGGTTGTTCGCAGAATCAGATTGCCACCGTAGACGATTCCCTTCGTACTGCTTAACGCTCTAACGCCATAGATATACTCCATCGTCGGGGCCGTCTGTGACTCCCACGTTAACCCACCATTTGTTGTATGGAGAATCGTCTTTTCAGCAACCGCCCAGCCATTATTGGCATCGCTCATGCTCACACCTCTGAAATCGACGGAGACCCCGCTGCTTTGAGATATCCATTGAGTACCTCCATTCGTCGTTTTGACGATTTTGCTGGCTGAACCAACAGCCCAACCGAAGAGAGAATCGACGAAACAGATCGACTCCAATGAACCGGTTCCACTTGATTGTGATTTCCAATTCGCTCCTCCGTCTGTTGTTGCAAGGATTCCGCTTGAACCTGCCATCCATCCATTTCGGCTTCCGGCGAAGCTGATCGACCTGTAGAGACCTGACACGTTCGTCGTTTTCCACCCCGCTCCGGCTGTGGCAAAGGACCAGACTTCAGACCAATTCGCTGCTCCATTGATATCGATCGCCTGTACACGCCAGTAGTACGTTGTTTGAGGAGAAAGCGAATTCACAGTATAAGAGGTGTCACTGAGCGCAAGGTCGATCAAGTTTGCTGAGAATGTAGAATTGATGGAGAGTTGCACTTTGTACGAGACTGCTCCCTCTGAACTCCTCCAGCGTAGCGTGATGCTGTTTCCAGCCCCCATAGTGCTCTGTAAAGGCGAGGAAAGGACTGGACCAGCTGGCCCTGCAAGGATCGTGGTGAACGACCAGACGGTCGACCAAATACTGCTCCCAACAGAATTCTTTGCCCTGACACGCCAATAGTACGCAGTATTCCTCGCGAGGGGTCCGATTTGCCTCTCAGTCACTGTCAGCGTTGAGTCATCAAAGACAAGAGCCTGGAAGGTCGTAGTCGTCGATACCTGTAGACGGTACGACACTGCCCCAGTGGAAGCGACCCACTTGATCTCGGGATTCGCTGATACAGCCATTGCGCTATTTCCTGGCGAGAGAAGCGATGGAGTCGCTGGCATGCTGACCACTGGAGTTCCAACGGTGAATTTCCAAATGCTCGACCAGACGCTTGTGCTGCTGGTGTCAGTCGCATTTACGCGCCAGTAGTATGTTGTACCGGAACTGAGGCCCGTTACCGAGTAGAGTGTGTCGGTAAGACTCTTATCAAGAGCTAGGATGGAGAAGTCAGCGAGACCCGATATCTGCAGCCGATAGGAACTTGCCCCGCGGGATCTCTTCCACTGGACAACAAGATTCGAGGAGAGGTACGCAGCAGTGTTAAAGGGAGAAAAGAGCGTCGGTACCGGCGGACCAACGATTTTGATTGTACTGAAGCTCCTCATGACGGACCAATCGCTGACTCCATCGGCATTGCTTGCGCACACTCTGCAGTAGAACGTGACACCTCCCTCCAATGGTCCAACGGCGGCGAATGTGCTGGTGATCGTGGAATCATCGACAATGATTGAGGAGAATACCGAGTCTTTGGCAATCTGCAGACGGTACTTTGAGGCTCCGGCGCTTGGAGACCAGATGATCGTTGGGGTGCTTTCGAGTCCCGTTGCACCGTGAGGAGGTGAGCTCAGAGTCGGTACAGCTGGCGCCTGCATAATCGTGGTAAAAGACCAGACAGAAGACCAATCGCTTGATCCAGCCGGATTATTCGCCTTCACTCTCCAACGATAGGTGGTACCACCGAGAAGCCCCGTAGGAGAGCATGATGTATCCGAGATCCCCTGCTTACTGAAGGCAAGAGGTGAAAAGGATGCATTTATTGAGACTTCAACATCATACGAAAGCGCTTCTTTGGATGCGTTCCATTGTATTGTCGGAGTACTCGGCACCTTTAGCTGAGCGTCGACCGGTGAAACAAGGCTAGGGATAGACGGCAGATATGAAACAGCGCCACCTCCATTGGCGGTCTTCAGTATCGTACCATCCAGACTCGCGACCCAAGCCGTTGATCCATTGATGCAGAACACGGATTTGAAATACTGGTTGATTTCAGGTCGTTGGAATCCCCAGGTTACCCCCCCATCTGTTGTTTTAAGAATTGTACCCGTTGTACCTGAGACCCATCCGATTTTCGAGTCAGCAAATGATACTGAGGTCAGATTCACGCTTGAATTACTGAATTGAGTCAACCATGTTATCCCACCATCTGTTGTTTTTGCAATTGACCCTCCATAACTCGCGACAAGAGCATTTTCAGCGTCGAAGGCATAGATATCAAACAGGGTGCCAAGAGTCGTCGTTTGCGTTGTCCATGTCGCTCCTCCATCCATCGTCTTTAGTAATGCATATCCAACCACCCAGCCGGTTAGCGAATTGACAAAGTGAACTCCGTAGAGGATACCCGTGGTTCCACTTGCCTGCGGAGTCCAGTTGGCACCCCCATCAATCGTCTTGTAGATTAATCCACCCCACCCCACAAACCAACCAGTCTGGGCATCGATGAAGTACAAATCCGTTATCTCCTTGCCGGGGTTCACTGACTGCGTGCTCCATGTTGCTCCACCATCGGTAGTGGCAAGCACAATTCCAGTACTGTAATCACCACCAACCGCCCATCCTTTGTACTTGTCGATGAATTGAATTTTGTTGAGTTCCTTTTGAGAGGGATTTTGTTGAGCGCTCCAGGTCGCGCCTCCATCTGAGGTTTTGTAGATTTCCCCTGCTGAGTACGATCCTCCAACAGCCCATCCGGTTGACGCATCGATGAAGAACACGCTGTTAAGTGAATTGGTGGTGCCGCAGATTTGCGCACTCCAGGCTGTACCAGTCGTTGCAAACCAATATGAAGGACTATAAGCACTAACCCCATTTTGATATTGGGCTACAACTGACCAACGATAGATAGTATTTGGAGAAAGATTTGTGAGTACGAATGAAGTATCAACCAATCCAGACTGAGTGACATTATATGATAGACCAGAACAAGTTAGTTTGTACGATAGGGCATCCAGCGCTCTTGTCCAGACTACCTGCTGACTAGTTGTCAACCCGATCGATCGGTCAGGCGGAACGACCGGTCGTGGAGGAACCATCACCGTACCACCACTGTTCGCCGTTTGAAGAACTATCCCGCCTTCTGAATACCCGCCCCCCACCATCCAGCCTCTTGTGGCATCGACAAAGTGAATATCATTGACATACGAGGTAGTGCTGCTCGTTTGAGGGCCCCACGTCTGCCCCCCATCTGTTGTCTTGAAGACATATCCAGCCCCTCCAACGGTCCAGCCGACGTTCTGATTAAGGAATCTTATCCTGCTAAGTGAAGAGTAGTTGATATTCACGGTATACTTGCTCCAGGAAATGCCACCGTCGGTTGTTTTCAAGATCTGCCCTCCGGACCCTCCAATAGCAAATCCAGTATTCCTGTCTACGAACCAAATATCACTGATTGATGATGAACTCTCCATGGGAACCGACATCCACGTCACGCCGCCGTCCGTCGTTCTCAAAAGCAAAGCCTTGTACTCATAGTTGGAACCGGCCGCCCAACCGTAGAGCGCGTCAACAAAATGTATCGCGTTCAGTTGTTTCGCCTGGCCGGTGGACTGCTGTGTCCACGACGTTCCTCCATTTGCAGTCTTCACAATTGTCCCATTCAGGCCTGCCGCCCATCCATTCTGGTCGTCCACAAAATAAAGAGTGTAAAGCTCGGAATATGGCGCGTCTGAGCGCTCCCAGCTAGTCCCTCCATTCGTGGTTTTGAGGATGATATTCGATCGTTCCGCAAGCAACCACCCCTTAAGCGTGTCGCGGAATTGGACTGAGCTGAATGTATAAGTCAAAGTGCTCGATTGGGCATTCCAATTTACGCCACCGTCAGTTGTTTTGATAATTGTGCCATACTCACCCACCGCCCAGCCAACGCGCTCGTTCACGAAATAGACCCCGGTCAAGCTGTTTTTCGTACCCGCGATCTGAATGTTCCATCCCGCCGTGGAACCAGTCGCGAAACACCAGACTGCCGACCAATCACTCGAGGTTTGCCCGTACTCAGCTTTGACACGCCAATAGTAAATAGTGTTCTCCAGCAAATTGGATACGTTCAGAGATAGGGCAGTAACGCCGGATTGATCGGTGACTGTTGAGGAAAAGGAGGATGATTGCGAAACTTGTACACGGTACGACTGCGCCCCAGAAATGGTATTCCACCTTAACTGCAAGTTTTTCGAAAGGCCTGTGACACGATTCGCTGGAGAGAGAAGCGATGGAGGGAAGGATGCTGAGCCGCCTCCATCAGCGGTTTTCATGATCAAGCCATCTGAGCCAACAATCCAACCCGTAGAATTGTCAGCAAATACGATCGTGCTGATCTTCTGTGATGTACCGCTCGTCTGTCGTCCCCAGGAGAGACCGCCATCGGTGGTTTTCAGCACCACTCCGCTTGAACCAGCGATCCATCCAGTTGTCGCGTTGGAAAAGTTGATGGAGTACAACGATTGCGTGACCTCGAGGGACATACGAGACCATTGAGCTCCTCCATCAGTGGTTGAGAGTATGATACCATTTCTCCCAACGGCGAATCCTTTTGAAACGTCGGTGAACCTGACTGACCACAAAGTATCAGTAACGCCGCTCATCTGAGCAGTCCATTGCGTTCCCCCATTTGTCGTCTTCAGAATCCTACCGTTCGAACCTGCCGCCCATCCGGTTGAAGCATCAACGAAATGGACAGACGTCAAGCCGTCAGAAATTCCGCTTGTCTGAGTTTGCCAATCCACTCCTCCATTGGTCGTTTTGACAATCTTGCCTGATGCACCAACTGCATAGCCGATGGAGGGATCGATGAACCAGAGAGACTTGATTTCAGAATAGATGTACGTCGACTTTGGCCAGGTCTGTCCACCATCCGTTGTTCTATAGATAGTAGAGGAAACTGCTGCACAGCCGGTCGATGCATCAGAAAAAGAGAGCGCGTTTACTTTTGATGTAAAGGCGGTCGGAAGCATTTGCCAGGAAGCACCACCATCGGTTGTCTTCAGGACTTCATACGACGATCCTCCGATCCATCCTGTGGTCACGTTCAGAAAGCATGCCGCAGACAAGTCTGAATTTGTCGGTTTTCCCGACACCCGCGCCCAGGTACCGCCCGCGTCTGTTGTCTTTGAGATCAGGCCATTCGCTCCGACGGCATATCCCGCCTGATTGTTCGTGAAGAAAACGCCAGAGAGAGACGAGGTCGAGCCAACGGAGTATTGATACCATGTGGCCCCGGCGTCGGTAGTTCGCACCACAGCCCCATTTGTCCCTGCAGCCCAACCATTATTCTGGTCAAGGAAAAATATCTTGCTATAGAATCTTGAGGTCGTAGAAGCCACTTCTGCCCAACTCTGTCCTCCATTGGTTGTCTTCCAACGGACAGATTTTCGATCGGTTATTGTGGTTCCGCCTCCCCCGAATGGATCAGAAACGGTAGTGATCCGTGCTGTTTCACCAACTCCCCACGCGATATTTTCATTGACGATATGCACACCATACCCCCACCCGCTATTGAGCCACGTGCTCGTCCATGTCGTACCGCCATCGGTTGTACGAAACATATATGCAGCGTTACCGATATAGCCGGCTGCGAGTCCAAAGGTGGCACTTTGAAATCGAATATCTCTGATCACGCTAGCTCCCGTGGTCTGCAAATTCCAGGAAGCGCCTCCGTCTGTCGTTTTTCGAATCTTTCCATCGGCCCCGCCAATCCATCCGGTGTTGGCATCGATAAAATGCACCGTCAAGAGTGACGATGTGCTTCCCGAGGATTGTGCATTCCAGGTGTCACCACTGTTCGTCGATTTGAGAACTGTTCCGTTGTCTCCTACAGCCCAGCCAGTTTGAGGTGTAACAAAAAAAACATCAAGTAGAGAAGATGTGGTCCCAGCCTGAATCGTGACGAAACTCGCTCCACCGTTGGCTGTCTTCATAACCAAGCCATCGGCTCCGACAACGATAGCCGCGTTGACATCAAATTGATGGACACCGCTAATGTTTTTTGATGTAATGAAGACCTCGTTTTGGGAAATCCATCCGCTCTGCTGTGAAAACCCTGATGATGACAACAGAACAGTAAGAAGAAGCAATAACTTGTTTTGCATCGTCATCCCTTTCGGAAAGCTCTAGTATGGACTAGTTTTCGCGGGTCATAAGAAAGCGCTGGTTGTCAGCTACTCCATCGATGTCCTGGATTATGCAGATATTGGTACGCTGAAGACCAGACGCGGCTTGCGGTTCATGAATGAACCGACGCTTCGCTTCTTCGCTGCGGGTGAGATCGAGAGGAAGGAATTTGAACCTGACGGTGCGCTTGAGCCTGAGATCCTCGGCACGACACACGGCTCTCATGTCCCCACCGCAGAGCTTCTCAAGAATCTTGCGCCGCTTTTCATCGAGATAGTGAAATACGATCGGGCAATTCATGATAGCGTTAGTAGAACAAAAAACCTCCTTCATCGCATCGCGACTCCGGAGGTTCATCACAATCCCTCGCTTCTTGAAGCCTCCCCCGGCTTCGTTATGGGTCAATGTTACGGCGATTCCCAGCGAGTGTCAAGCAACTGTAATGGTCAAATGTGGTCTCGTTTGCGGTCACCTTCCGCCTTACCCAAACAACAGCGAAAACGTCAGAACGATGAAGAACAATTACGCACAGATGAGGAAGCTCGGATCAGTAGGTTGCTCTCAGAAGGTGGACAAGTCGGATCCGATGCCTGACCAGGGACTTTCTTCAATGAGCCAGCGGGTGGCCGTTTTCCGGGAGGTCTTGAGGTCGTGATAGAACTCGAGCTTCTCAGCAAAAGAGGTTGGCTAGTATTCTGAGCAGAGCCCACAATGCAGGACCACGATAGTGCGCGGGGAAGAGCCAGAATGGTCTGACTGAACCGAGCCTGACGTTCCGGAGACTCAATTTTCAATCTTTATCCTCAAGAGTTCCAACGCCAAGCCAACCTCATAATTGCTCTTGTCGAACTCGCACAGCGTCCCCTCGGGGTACTTTTTGGCGGCCCGGATCATCCCGATCACGAGTTTTGGGAATCGCCCATTCTTGATCTGCTCAATTGCTTTGTCACCAAAGACCATCCTGAACGAAAAGTCCCGATGCCTCGGGAGCAGATAGAACAGACGCCTCTTCTTCTTCAAGCAGATGAGATACCATCCGGATGTCTTGGAGAACTTCCACTCGAAGAGAATCCCCTCCTGTTCAAACTGAAGCCCCATGATCGTTTCCTCGAATAGCTTGTACGATCGGCCCAATTTCTTCCTCAGATCTACGTCACTCGGATGACTCTTGTCGTTTTGAAAGATATCAGCGGGCATGGTGACAGCTTTCTTCATTCTTCTTGGCGGGGATGACCTCGGTGACGATTTGAGATTCTTTGAGGCTGTCCAATAAGTACTCTCGACGAACAGAGAGATCTTAGAGAGATGTCGTATTCACAAGATTTGTGAATCTCAACCAGATCGAAATGAAATTTCGACCTACAATTTGGACAGCCTCTCAGAATAGCGCTCGGTCTTTTTTCTACTGAACCCTATCGCTTTTCATACGCCGGCTGTTTCGGTGCAACGAACGGATTTGCATTCACCAACTTCATAATTTCCTGAATGCCGCGTTCGAGCTGCGGATCTATCCCTTTCGCCAGCTGAGCCGGATCGTCCACAACTTCAACATCGGGATCGACTCCATGTCCTTCCCTGAACCATGTCCCATCCGGGTTATACATACGGAACGTTGGCACAGAGATGTTCCCTCCATCGACCAACGCCGGGGCTCCGGTGATACCGATGAGTCCGCCCCACGTGCGCATCCCAATCAAAGGACCGAGGCCAGCCTTCCGGAAGTAATCCGGGAACGCATCGCCCCCCGAGCCGCTCCACCCGTTGATGAGCATGACCTTCGGCCCAAAGTTCGCATAGACAGGCCACTGCCAGTTCCTGCCATCGCGGACAGCCCAGAAAGCCAGGGGCTTCCGGTTCAGCAATTCGATGAAGCGGTCGGGTATCTGCCCGCCGCTGTTGAACCGCTCGTCGATGATCAGGCCCTCTTTGTTGAACTGCGCAGCGAATTGTCGGACCAGTTCCGTCTGGCCGTCGGTACCTGTGCTGGGGACATAGATGTATCCGATTCGGCCGTTCGTCGCCTCATCGACACGCTTCCTGTTCATCTCGATCCAGGCGAGATGGCGCAGACGCGTTTCGTCAGAGATCGTTTGGACAAGAACCCCGCGGGCTTTGTCCATTGTCGGCATCGAGTTGACAGCCAACTCCACTGTTTTGTTGTC
The DNA here is from genome assembly GCA_007280275.1 of bacterium. Taxonomy (GTDB): domain Bacteria; phylum Bacteroidota; class Ignavibacteria; order UBA10030; family UBA10030; genus UBA9647. The sequence continues at coordinate 9,135 of QYQB01000305.1, forward strand.
CAGCCCCGCGAATGCGGCCCAGGGCGCCTTTGTCACATCGATCGGCTGACCGTTCACCGCAAGCACGTAGTCGCCTGCATGAACATTGACGCCCGGCTGAGCCAGCGGGGATCGGACTTCGGTATCCCAGGGGGCATCGGCGACGATGTTCCTGATGCGATACGCACCGTTGGCGAGTTCCCAATCGACGCCGAGGTATCCGAAACTACGCACATCTCCTTCTTCCAGATCGCCGCCCCCGCGGTATGTGTGGGACGCGTTGAGCTCCGACATCAGCTCACCGATCACAAAATTGACATCCCAGCGCGTCACTGCATTCTCGAGCAACTTGCCGTAGCGGATTCTCAAATCACTCCAATCGACTCCATGCATGTTCGGATCATAGAAGAAATCCCGATCAAAGCGCCACACATCAGTGAAGATCTGCTTCCATTCCGCTTTGGGATCGACGGTCATGTCAAGCTGCGACGTCGGCATCTTCTTGTCGAGCTTCTGGTTCTCTCCCACGTCGATGATCGAATAGCTCCCCGATTTCCCGACCAGAACCTTCTTGCCATCCGCACTGACGTCGTACATGTCGACATCGTCCACAACGGTTTTCTCTTCACGCTTGTCAAGGTCGTAGTACATCAAAGGTCGTTTCTTGTCTGCGGAGCCTGCGTTCGGCGCGCGATGGAAAAGCACTTTTCCTGAAATCCCGCGGATCTTTCCGAAATTCCCGGCTGCCGGCGCCAGCAGCACAACACGCCGCTCGAATCCCGCAAGTGTGATCTTTGTTTCCTTGGGTTTCTCCTCCTTCTTCACTTTGTCCTTGTCTTTGTCCTTTGGTTCCTCTTTCTTCGGCTCATCCTTCTTCACAAGCGTCGAGTCGTTACGCGGCGCAAGCGGAGAAGGCGTGTCATCTGCGAGCGTCGCAGCCGCCAGGCTCGAAGTATTAGGGTAGATCCATGTGTTGTCCAAATCCGAGTAAACCGGATTAAACGTTCGGTTCGTGAGGAAATAGAGAAACTTCCCGTCAGGGTCGAATGAAGGCTGCGTGTCCTGATAGTATCCCGATGTGAGCTGCGTGGATTTCTCTTCCTTCGTATCAAAGAGGAAGATGCCCGAGCTTCGGTTTTCGAGGTCGCGCCCGTACGCAATCCAGCGGCTATCCGGCGACCAGCTCACACCGAATGAACTCAGCTCGCCCTGGTACGAGAAGAGCTGTTGATCGATCTGCATTGTCTTGTTCTTCTCGACATCGTACACCTGGATTTTCATCGCTTTATCGATGAACGCAATCATCTTGCTGTTCGGTGACCAGTACAGATTGTAGCGGTATCCGGGACCGTACGACGTGACCTTCTTCTCGATGCCGGGATTTGTCAGGTCGAACAGTGCCAGTTCGTATTCGCCGGATTTGTCGGTCCAGTAGGCCGCGTATCGTCCGTCGGGTGACCACGCCGGATAGCGCTCGGCGGAACCGGGACTGCGTGTCAGATTGATGACAGGGCCATGTTCCGCAGGCACAGAGAAGACTTCACCACGGGCTTCGAAGAGTGCCCGTTTGCCGTCGGGAGCAATCGAGACATTCTGAATTGACTTGCTCACATTTTGCGCATGCGGCAGGAGTGTAATTTCGTCTGTCAGCACTTTGACGTTGACCTCGCGAACCGATTCGTTGGCGAGGTTCAGCAAGTGCAGCTTGCCCCCCTTTTCGAAGACGATGTCCGAAGGTCCGATGGAGGGGAAGTGGATATCGTAATCGGAGAATTTTGTAATCTGCTTCACCTGCTTCGTGTCCAGATTGTATGACCAGATATTCGCGCGAGCGGCCGCTCCGCGGTCGGAGAGAAAGTAGATCGTCCGGCCATGCCACATCGGGAACTCATCATTGGCCGGATCCGCAGCGACCACCTCCGAGGATTTCTTCTCGAGATTGAATACGATGATGTCAGCCGACCACCCCCCGCGGTAACGCTTCCAGGTTCGGAACGCCTGAGTCAGCGACGTGTAGGCGATCTTCTTGCCGTCGGGGGACAGAGACGCCATTTCGCCATAAGGAACAGGAAGCTGCTCGGGCAGCCCGCCTGCAGGTGACACACTATAGAATTGATCGTACCGCTGGCGGCCGCTGTTCATGGACGAGACGAAAAGCAGCTTGCTTCCGTCTGGATACCAATCGACAAGGCGGTCGCTCATGCCGTGATAGGTGACGCGCACCGGCATCCCTCCCATTGTCGGAACAGCATACACCTCCAGGTTGCCGTCATAATTCGCACTGAAGGCGATCTGTGATCCGTCGGGCGAGAAATGAGGATAGAGCTCCTGACCGCGCGGAGAACTGAGCTTCATGGCTGTCCCCCCCTCCTTCGCCACAACCCACAAGTCACCGGCATACGAAAACACAATTTGAGTCTGGGATACATCGGGATACTGCAGCATTCTCGCGTCAACCTGCGCCATAAGGGCGGGAGTGATCACGCAGAGGAGGAGGATCATTACCAGGGAACGAACCATAACGTGTATCTCCTTGAAAGTGAGGAAAGTGGGGATCATGGGGATGGTTGGGAGCAATGAATGGATTGAGCTGGCTAGAACCCATCTCAGAAACACATCCCAGAAAATAATTGTCATTCCCGCAAGTCTTAAGCGGGAATCCAGACAGCGCGTTCTGGACTCCCGATAGGGGCATCCCCGAAAAGAGAATTCGGTGCAAGTCGGGAGTGACTGAGGTTTTTGAGATGCGCTCTAGTCACATGAATCGCGTTTACGCCTTCGACGCGCGTTAGTTACGAAAGTCGCCTATCGATCTCGTCGAGACATTTGCCGCCCGGCGAATGCCATGCAAACAAGAAAACCAGCCAAATCGATAAATTTTCGCTACCGAGCCTGTATCAGCTTCCATCTCATTCTGGAGCACTGGTATCACAGTGATACATGAGGCGCGGAGATACATCGTGAAATCAAGCTGATTGTGCAGCGTAGATCTTGGCACGCCACTTGTATGATCTAAGACATAATGAAACTAACAAATAAAAATACTAACTTGGAGCCAACAATGAAAAAGTCAATCGTAGTTATCGCCCTCGTAGTCCTTAGCTTCGCAGTCGTTCAGAACGCAATGGCGCAGGCCACTGCAACCCAGAACGTCAGTTTGGCCGTCAACGCAGTCTACAAGATTGCGACCTCTGGCA
>QYQB01000302.1 GCA_007280275.1 bacterium
GCTTCATGGTCTGACGGAGAAGATTGAATTCCGAGGGCTCGTCCCGCATGAACAAATGCCAGAGGTGATGAAGGCGCTGGATGTGCTCGTTCTGTGTTCGAAGCAACCCGAGGGTTTGGGGATTGTTCTTCTTGAAGCGATGGCATGCAGAAAGGCGGTAATTGCTTTTGCCGAAGGAGGACCGCTCGATATCATCAAAGACCGTGTCAATGGCCTGCTCGTCCCGGCTCAGAACACGCGGGGACTGGCGGAGGCCATGTTGGAACTTGCAGGGAACGCGCGCCTTCGTAGGTCATTGGGAGTTGAGGGAAGGAAGACCGTCGAGAGTTCTTTTAGAAACGAACTGACGGCGATTGAGATAGAGAGAGTGTACAAGCAAATCAGGAAGTGACCGTCACCTTCAGTGATTGACGCCGGGGTGCCGGTCACTTAACGAGTCAGGACGCCAAGGAAGGTGACTGGCACCCCCTTTTTGGTCCGGTGTAAAGTGACAGTCACCCAAACAAGGCACCAGGTAGAAATCCGACTTCCACTCCGAGAAACAGGGAAGAAGTCGGACTTCTGCACTGTTACTGTTTGACCTCACCCCGGCGACCAAGTTCCTCATAGAGCTTCAGATATTCCCCCACCGCTTTCTCCCAGCTGAATAACTTCGCCGGCGTGACGCTCACCTCTCCCCTGTTTGCTTTCACACACCCTTCCGCGATGGCCTGAGCAGAACCAGGTTTCACGAAAACGTGTTTGCCGGAAACGACTTCAGGCAACGAACCCGCATCGGTTGAGACGATAACCTTGTCGGCATTGCAGGCTTCCAGCGCCGAGAATCCGAACCCTTCAGAGAGAGACGGGATGACGATGCAGTCGGCTGCAGAGACATAGCCTGCAAGCATCGCCCGCGACATCGGCGGCAGAAGTTTGCAGACGTTCGGGGAAAGAACTGAGATGGCCCTCTTGATGCGCTCTGAGATTCTACTGTCATACTGAGCCAGCACCAGAACGAACCGGGCGCCGGGAATCTGATTAGCGATCTCCGGGATTGCATCCGCAAAAACCTCGAAGCCTTTGGTGACTCCGGTGCGACCATATGTCATGAAGACGAAATCATCCTGCTGAAAACCGAGCTGGCCGCGCACTTCGGTCGGTGCAATCCCCGGATTCTCATGTCTCGAGTCGCCATGATAGATGACGCTGATTTTCCCATCCGGCACACCGACGGAACGCAGAGAGTCTCTTGTGTACTGCGAGGGAGCGATGAAGTGGTCGAATGGAAGCCCGACGATGATCCGTTCAGTCAAAACGTAGAACAGCGACCGAACGGGATTCGGCTCGAACTGGAACCACCGGCCCCCGAGAACCTCGTGCACAAGCAGCGCTTTCTTCTTTCCTGCCAACCAGCCTCCAAGGAATGCGGGAGGACCGCCGGCAAACGTGCTTCCCTGAACGATATCAGCCCACCGGGCACCACGGATGACGCTGGGGAGAGAAAAAATCAGGAACCAAAACCTTTTCAAATATGGAAGTGTGCGAATCCGGATGATGGTCAGGTTTCCACTGCTCTCTATGCTCGGAGCATGGCGCTGCCAACTGGATGCGACGACCCGCACCTGGTGCCCCCTGGCGACGAAGCCATCCACGAGTTCCTGAAGAGCAAACTCGACGCCACCAACCGCTGGTGGATAGGATTCAGCTATGAGGCAGATTTTCATGCGTTTCGTGGTTTACTTGTTTATTGAAAGAAGAAGAGCAAACGTCATCCTGATCCCGGCGAAGTCGGGGGAAGAACACGACCTCAGTAGTGACCGTCACCTTCCCAGGACATCGAGGGGTGCCGGTCACTTAACAAGTCAGGACGCGAAGGAAGGTGACTGGCACCCCGAAGTTGGTTCGGTGTGAGGTGACAGTCACCCATTTTGTCATTCACCAGGTAGAAATCCGACTTCCGCTCCGAAAACCGAAGGAAGAAGTCGGACTTCTGCAGTCTCTTACCAGAGCCCGTACCGCGCGCTGACAGAGAACTCCATCTTTTTGTCTCCGCGAAGGCGAAGAACCTCGTCACTCGTCGACCGTGAAGTCACACGCGCATCGAGAAAGCCATCGCGGACAAACTGATAGCGGGCATAGGCGCCATACGAGCGCTCTTCGTGAAGCGGACCGTAGAGGAAACGCTGCGACGGTATGACGTACTGGAAGCCGATGTCCTTCTGACCCCCTTTGCGATAGATCTCGAAGGTGCCTCCAATGACCAACGAACGGATTGGCCGGTAGCTGAGGTCCGCGAAAAGGTTGTCCGCATTCTGCCCCATCCAGTTGCCCATCACGTAGCCGTTGTTTGTGAACTGGACTGCGGGGAACTTGTGCGTGTATGTCCACGGATTGGTCCGCGTGTACTCCACGTTCAACTCGAGGTTATTCAGGAGCACGTCATAGGTTTGAAAACCAAACGCGTAACCGAGCTGGTTACGCTGCTTTTCCGGGTCGAACAGGTCATCGATGTTCAACTCATCGATGAAGATCGATCCGTAGAAATTGAGGTTGCGAAGGAGGTTGACATCGAAATTCGCAAACCATTGGACGTTGTCTTTGTCATTGTTGTAGTGCTCTGCCGATTTGAAGAACATGATCGGGATAAGATAGATCAGCAAGGGGCCCCGGTCACTGTAAACGACCGATTCACCCAGCGAAATATTCACGCCCCGGACAGGAGTGATCTCGACCATATGAGCTGCCATGTATTTCAGTCGATCGACGGGGCGAAAGAAATTCATCATCGAGGAGCTGTTCGCCGGGTAGGAACGCGACGAGTCGAGGACATTGGAATTCAGATCCGCGTGGAGATAGATAAAATCCATCCACCCGGTTACAGGAACTCGCAGCTTGATCTGCGGGTACGAGGGCGCTTTTTCGGAGAAGATCAGACTCCCGTGCCGGGCCGGACCCCAGACATTTTGCATCTTCTCCAGCGAAATATCAAATGCCCCGAAGCTGGCGGTGAGTTGAACTTCGGTGGTGTTATACTCAATGGATTCGGTCGTCTGTTTGGTCAGAACGACACCTGGAGCGGGCGTGTGTACTCTGCCGATGTTGATTGCTTTGCCGACTTCACGGTAGTCCACAAAATTGAAGTAGTAGGCGAAATCGTTGAACGCATAGCCGTAGAACTTTACCCCCTGCCCTCTGAGCCGGAGGTCATCCTCGCCGACTTTGGCCCACGAGAGGTGGAGATTCGGTTCGAGATTGATGATACCCCCGGGGAACGTTTCCGAGATGACGTGCCACCGGATCTCGCTGGGTTCGAGGTCCCCTGCAAGGCTCGAGAGCTCGTAGTTGAATTCCTCTTTCAGGAATTCGTACTCATCCCGCTCAAGTTCCGTCATCCGTTCGAGCGCACCTTCGAGCGTTCTCAGATGTGTTGCGAGCACGCGCCGTGAGAGCGGCTTGGCGGCATCCCGGTACTCCGGGAGCAGTCCGCGGGCCTCCATGCGTTTGAGGAATGGGTAGACCTCGTGGGTACTCGTGAGGTAGATCGACTGGGAGAGGGCAACTTCCACGGACAGAACGACCAATCCGATGAAGAGCGAGAAAAGCACACTATTGAAACGGAGATTCATGAGCTTGTTTATCTTGTTACCGGAATCGTCGGGAGCGGAGCTCCCAACGAGCGCAATAGACTTTTGAGGTGCCAAGCACCTTCATTACCAACTTTTATATTCAGAGTTCGATTGTTCGATGTTCGATATTCAGGGGACTTCTCGTAGTGGTAGGTCAGTGTAATATCGAATATCGAACGCCGAATTATGAATCATGAAGTTTGTTTCGGCTCTTCAAAATACGCCGCCAGGCTCTCTTGCCACACAGGCATCCGATCCAGGCCCTGAGAGATGAGACGCGAATTTGCCAAGACTGAGTACGCAGGACGCTGAACCTCAGACGGATAGTTCTTTGATGAGACAGGAACAACCCTGGTAGATAAACCGGCGATCCTCAGCGCTTCCTTCGCAAACTCGAACCAGGAACATTCGCCGTTGTTGGTTGCATGGTACATTCCATAGTTGCCTGTTTTGGCGAGTACACGAATCTGCCGTGCGAGGTCAAGAGTGTACGTCGGCGTCAGCACTTCATCATCAACGACTTGAAGCTCATCCTTCTCTTTCGAGCGGGCAAGTATCTTCTCGATGAAGTTTGCGCCTTTCCCCAGGCATTGAGCGTGGCCGTAGAGTCCGGATGTGCGCACGATGTAGTGCCGGGAACAGTTTGCCTGGATTGCGCGCTCGCCGGCAAGTTTTGAAGCGCCATAGACGTTGAGTGGATTCGGGGTATCGTTTTCTTCGTACGGCGATCTCTTCAAGCCGTCAAATACATAATCTGTGCTGATGTGAAGAAGAGGGATTTTCTGCTCTTCCAATACCCTGGCGAGATTCAGTGCTCCGGTCTCATTGACCAGAAACGCCTTCTCGCGCTCATTTTCACACAGTTCAACATTCACAAAAGAAGCCGTGTTGATAACGATATCCGGCCGATTCTTCGCAAATGCCTTTTCGACCGAGCCAATCTCACTGATCTCGATGTCGCTTTGCATTAATGAAATGACAATCTCATCAGCGAACACCTTGACGATCTCTGTCCCAAGCTGGCCGTCTGCTCCGACAACAGCAATTGTCATTCTAACGGCTTTCGATCAAAGGTGAAGAGACCCTCCCGGGGCATCTCTTTCAGAGAGGAGCCGACCCGGTCTTTCTCCGATAGAATTGGGTTTTCAATCGGCCAGACAATACCAATATCCGGATCATCCCATCGAATCGTCTTTTCGCACTCTTTCCTGTAGTATCCTGTGCATTTGTAAGCAAACGTCGCCACCTCACTCGTCACCACAAAACCATGTGCAAAGCCCTCGGGGATGTAGAGCTGCTTGTTATTCTCGTAGGAAAGCATCATGCCGAACCATTTTCCGAAGGTGGGCGATCCGAGGCGAATATCAACTGCAACATCAAATATCTCGCCCTCCAGAACGAAGACAAGTTTTCCCTGGGGACTCGGATTCTGATAGTGCAGCCCTCGCAATACCCCCTTTTTGGAATACGATAGGTTGTCCTGAACAAAATCGACGCTGAGCCCGAGGCTCGCATACTTCTCTTTGTGCCACGATTCAACGAAGCTCCCCCGCGAGTCGCTGTACCTGTCCAATTCGATGGCAAGGACTCCGGATAATTCGGTTTCTATGATCTTCATGAGGGGTTACTTGCTAAGGAGGGCTAAAATGTATTGGCCGTAGGAATTTTTTCTCATCGGTTCCACATGCTTCAGAAGATCATCGGCGCTGACCCATCCGGCGTTGTAGGCAATTTCCTCCGGGCAGGCAATCTTGAGTCCTTGCCTGTCTTCAATCGTTTGAACGAAGTTGGACGCCTGGAGAAGCGACTCGTGCGTTCCGGTGTCAAGCCACGCCATTCCACGCCCCATGATTTCGACACGGAGCTGGCCTCTCCTCATGTATTCTTTGTTGACATCCGTGATCTCGAGCTCTCCTCTGGCCGATGGCTTCTGAGATTTCACAATCTTGCAGACGGTGTCATCATAAAAATACAGTCCCGTCACCGCATAGTGCGACTTTGGACGCTCCGGCTTCTCTTCAATCGAGATGGCCTTGCCTTCAGCATCAAACTCGACCACTCCATACCGCTCGGGATCCTTCACAAAATACCCAAATACTGAAGCACCAGTCGTTTGCTGTGCTGCACGCCGCAGCGATTCTACGAGGCCGTGTCCGTAAAAGATATTGTCGCCGAGCACGAGGGCGACGCGCTCACCAGCGATGAATTTCTCTCCGATCAGAAACGCCTGTGCGATACCCTCCGGTTTGGGCTGCTCCGCATACTGAAATGAGACCCCCCACTGGGACCCGTCGCTCAAGAGCGAACGAAAACGATCGAGATCGGTGGGAGTAGAGATGATGAGAATATCGCGAATCCCCGCGAGCATCAATGTCGACAAGGGATGATAAATCATCGGCTTGTCGTAGATAGGCAGCAACTGCTTGCACAGAGCGAGCGTCGCAGGATACAACCTGGTCCCCGCGCCACCGGCAAGGATAATGCCTTTCATGAAAGGTCCCTTCTGGAATCCTCCTGCCGCTCATCTGCCGCGTGGTTGGAGGTCTTGCTTCATAACATCTCGGCACTTCAAAAAAAGTGCACGTCCAGGATGACGATTACTCGATTTTTGTTGACTTGTGAAACGGGTATAGCAGGAACGTTAGTGACCAGTGCACACGAACAGCTGAGCGGGCGCATCACAGAGCGAGCTCCTTTTGAAAGTACTCCATGGTCTTTCGCAACCCCTCTTCCCTTTTCACGCGCGGCTCCCAATGAAGAACCTGCCGAGCAATGGAGATGTCGGGTTGACGCACCTTCGGATCGTCTTCCGGCAAAGGCTTGTAGACAATCGTGCTCTTGCTTCCCGTCAACTGAACGATTTCTTCCGCCAGCCCCTTCATCGTGATCTCCTCCGGATTCCCGATATTCATCGGCAGAGCGTAGTCTGACATCATCAGGCGGTAGATTCCCTCGATGAGATCCGAGACATAGCACACACTTCGGGTCTGCTTTCCGTCACCGAACACCGTAATCTTTTCGCCACGGAGGGCCTGCGACATGAACGCCGGAATCGCGCGCCCGTCTTCAATCCGCATTCGCTCGCCGTAGGTATTGAAGATCCGGACGATGCGAGTCTCGAGCTTGTGATAACGGTGATATGCCACCGTCATCGCTTCTGCGAAGCGCTTTGCCTCATCGTACACTCCCCGCGGACCGACGGGGTTGACATTCCCCCAGTAGCTCTCGGGCTGCGGATGCAGCAGCGGATCACCGTACACTTCTGATGTCGAAGCCAGCAGGAACCGGGCGTTCTTTGCCTTCGCCAAGCCCAGCGCTTTGTGCGTGCCGAGGGAGCCGACCTTCAGCGTTTGGATGGGGAATTTCAGATAGTCAATCGGACTTGCGGGTGAAGCGAAATGGAAGATGTAGTCGACACTTCCATCGACGAAGAGATAGTTCGTGACGTCATACTGAATGAACTTGAACTGCGGGTTTCCAGCCAGATGGGCGACGTTTGCTGTGCTCCCGGTGATCAGGTTGTCGATGCAGACGACAGAGTGCCCTTCCGCGACGAGGCGATCACAGAGATGCGAGCCGAGAAACCCGGCACCGCCGGTGACTACAGAAATGGGCATGGCTGAAATGTAGAAAACATGGAAAAATGAAATTATGGAATATTGGAGTGATGGAATTAGTGCTTATATAGTCGCCTGGTTTCGCGTATCTCTGCTTCCCAAGTACCGGTGCGACGTTTGA
>QYQB01000292.1 GCA_007280275.1 bacterium
TGAATCCAGGTAAGCAGTACAGCCTCTTTCTGCCGTGTATCGTAGAGCGGGGCGATCACAGGCTGCTGAAACGAATAGACGCCGGTCCGTATGTTGTAGTCGCCCCAAGATTCGAAAGCGTGATTTGCAGGAAGTACGTAGGAACAATACCTCGATGTCTCGTCGCCAGCCTCGGCGAGGCTGATACTGACCGGAACGCGCTTCAATGCATCTTCGTAACCACATTCTCCTGGAAGCTGGAAGACCGGATTCGCTCCGACGTGGACCACGACACCAACCCGCCCCGATTTCATCCCGTCGACCAGTGACTCAAAATCTGATGACGACGACCGTGGCGTGTACGTCACCGACCTCCCTGTTTCATACAGTGCATTGGTGCCGAGAATTTTATTCAGATAGTTCACTGCCACGTGCGCTTCGACAGGGAGCACATCACCCGCGATCACGATGGATCGGCCGGCGTTATCGACGAGGTCATCCGCCAGATGTTTGAGAACTTCGACAGAGAGCGAATGTTGGGCTGCGAACTCCCGGAGGGTGATTCCGTTCGCCTGAGACGGGATCGATCCTTTCGATGCCCCCTTCTTACGGACAAGAGCAATTTCATTGACGAGGGCCAGAACAAACGAAAGCTGCTCATCAGGCCGCAGCCGCAATCGATAGTCGGCATTGGCCCCTGTAAGGCTCATCGATCCTTCCACCGAGTACAAGCGGTTGAAGGCCTTCGTCTTCATGATATCGCGGCCATCGGTGAAACGGCGGATTTGTTCTATCGTCATTCCCTCTTTTCCAAGGAAATCGGACTCAAGCGCGACAACAATCTTCGCTTTTTGCCAATCGATAGAAGGAAGCTCGCTCGCGCCATAGCAAAGTTCCCATGCACGACGACGGTTTGCATCATTGAACACATCGTACGTGTAGACACGAGTGGTCGGGTATTTCGCGCGGAAATCTCCGAGGACTTTCGCCGCTGTTGGCGAGAGGACGGAATGGAGGACGAGAGCAATCTCTTTTGATTTCTGTGTGCAATTGTCCAGATGGCCAATAATCTCGACGTCGGCTTGTTTCCATGTGAGCGTGCCCGACTTCCCGGACGCAGCTCCGAACTCCGGAGCCCGCAGCCGGTATGGATCGTACAGATTGAGGATACTCGCCTGCCCAGTTGAACAGATCTTTCCGCGGTTGACAGGATGGTCAGGATTCCCGTCGATCTTAATGGGTCGCCCTTCGCGCGTCTTGATGAGAATTCCGCATGCCTGGGCGCATCCATTGCATGTTGACGCGTAATAGTTCGCGACTCCGGGCGTGACTTCTTCGGGCTTCTTGCTGTACGGGACGATTTCTCCACGGTCACGATAGTTGCTGCAACCCGCGGCAGCAAACGCAGCAGACGCTGTCAGAAGCGCGAGGAACTGTTTCCGGGACATCGCGGAGAGCTCGGAAATCTGGAAGTCGTCCGTGACACCGGCCATGAATTCATGGGCCTTGACATCGCTCACCGTATCCTTGTCGTGCAACTCCCGCAGACTCTTCCAGAAATTTGATTCGTTAGACATGCGACTTGGAGCCTTCCTTTGTTCTCGGGACCGCCAGCGGATTGATACTGATGTTGATCGGATGCTCCTGTTTGGAAGCCTGGGTCCGGGAGGCGAATAGTCTTTCCAGAAGAGTTCCTCCAACAAGTCCTCCACCGACTGCAGCGAGGAGTTTGCCGAAGAACGCTCGGCGGGGAGGACGCGGGACACTCTTCTCGTTCGATTTCTGGCTCATAAGGTTGTCCATTCGGTCCGTCTTAACGATGGCAAGTGGTGCAATAATCAGCACCTTTTTTGATGCCGGGGATGTTGCTCAAAATCTCAGGTGCATTCCGATGGCATTTGAGACAGGCCGCCATCGTGAATTCCGAAACTTGCGACACGACATCCATCCCCTGGATCTGACCATGACAATTCACGCAATCGATGCTCCTGTTCACGTGAGCGCTGTGATTGAAATATGCATAGTCCGGGACCTTGTGCACCCGCTTCCACGGCAACGCAGCGCCTTCTTCATAGTATTTCGTGAGCTTGATAATCTCGGGCCGGTTCTTGCGGGCTACAGCATGGCAGTTCATGCAGATCGAAACAGCAGGGACGCTTGCGCTCGGCGAGGAGGTCACACTCGTATGACAGTACTTGCAGTCTATCTGCATGGTTCCGGCATGAAGCTTGTGTGAGAACGCCACGGGCTGAACAGGAGTGTAGCCCACCCCATCTCGTTCAGCACGAGAAAGAAAATAAGTGGCGACGAAGGATACTGCCGCAACAAACACGACGATAGGAAGTCGAATCCGCAGCGTGTAGTCAAGCAGTGATTTTTTCATGCATCAACTCGCAGGACGCTCATTCATGGGCCGGGAGGAAAACCAGAAAGGCCGCCGTTCAGTGGAAAAGTCCAGTCCAATGCCCGGAAAAGCCCTTGCACCGCAGAAAAACACACACGATACTAAGAAAAGTTCCGTTCCGATGCAAATATTTTTAGTCCACGAACCGTGTTCCTGTGTGCTGCTCAGGCCCGTCAAACTGCAGCATGCCGGCAGACAGCGCACGACGAGGGAGACCCGTCGCCGGCTTCAAGACGTTCGCCGATGAATCCCCTGCCTTCATGTTGAACTTCCTGCCGCGGAATGGTATACTATGCAGAGAAACTCGCCAGGTTGAATTTCTCCACAGCACATTGCACGCTTGATGGCTGCCACGGTGGACCAACAGGTCGACATACTGTGTTTCCATTGCGGGACGCCGGTCGCCGCCTCCGGAATGGAACATGACGGGAAATCCTTCTGCTGCGCCGGCTGCAAGGCGGTATACCGGATCCTGTCCGATAGCCAGCTCTGCACCTACTATGATTTTGAACAGTCCCCCGGTCTCACTCCGACCCTTCGACCGGCCCCCCGGTTTGAATTTCTCGACGATCCACTCGTGTCGCACCAGCTCATTGATTTCTCGGACGAATCCGCGGCGGTCCTTACGCTTCAAATTCCACAGATCCACTGCAGCTCATGCATCTGGCTCCTCGAAAATCTCCACAAGCTTGATGAGGGTGTCACATTTTCCCGCGTCGACTTCTTGCAGAAATCCCTCCTCATCCGCTTTGTGAAGGAGAAAACGACTCTTCGCAAGATCGTGGCGCTGCTGTCCTCCCTCGGCTACGAGCCGGAGTTGAGCCTCGGAAGCGTACAGAAGAAACCAACGCGGGCAACTAACCGCAGTCTCTATCTCAAGCTCGGCGTCGCGGCATTCTGTTTCGGCAACATTATGCTCTTCAGCCTCCCGGAGTACTTTGCCGGCTCGAGGGCAGACTTCTCTTCGCGAAGTCTGTTCGGGTACATCAACCTTCTACTCTCGCTGCCGGTTGCTTTGTACAGCAGCTCTCTCTTCTATCTCTCAGCCTTCCAGGGTCTGTGGAACAAAACCGTCACAATCGACGTACCAATTGCGCTGGGAATTGCCGTCCTCTTCATCCGAAGTGTCGTGGAAATTCTTCTCGGCACAGGGCCGGGGTACTTTGATTCCCTCACCGGTCTTGTTTTCTTTCTTTTGATCGGCCGTCTTTTCCAGTCCAAAACCTATGAAGGACTCAACTTCGAACGGCAGTACCATTCGTACTTCCCCCTTGCCGCAACGGTAACGAAGAATGGGGCCGAAACGACGGTGCCGATCACTTCGCTTCGACCAGGAGATCGGATTATCACTCGCAACAACGAGATCATTCCGGCGGACGCAGTCGTAATGAAAGGAGTTGCCCGCATCGATTATAGTTTCGTCACAGGAGAATCGCATCCCGTCGTGAAGGAAGTCGGTGAACTGACGTACGCCGGTGGGAAACAGGCAGGATCGACCGTGGAATTGGAAGTTGTCAAGGAAGTCTCGGAGAGCAAACTCGTTCACCTCTGGAATGATTTCGGCACATCTGAGAAAGCGAAATCGAGATTGTTGACGTTATCAACAACCATTGGCAGGCATTTCACTCTTGCGATTCTTTTCGTCGCTGCGACGACGGCATGTGCCTGGTGGATCATGGATGCCTCCAGAATTCCCGACGCAGTGACTGCGGTTCTCATCATTGCCTGTCCATGCGCGCTCGCCCTGGCGGCGCCCTTTGCATTCGACACAACGATGCGCATTTTCGGAAAACGCGGATTCTACCTGAAGAACGCCGGCATCGTGGAATCGCTGTCAAAAGTCGATACCATCGTGTTCGACAAAACCGGCACGCTGACACAAACGACTCCTTCGTCAATTCGTTTTGTTGGCACTATGTTGAATGGCGAAGAAAGCAGCCTGGTCGCATCTCTGGCTCGTTGTTCCACCCATCCTCTCAGCCGGGCGATCGTCGAACATATCGGCCCGACCGAGGTGTATCACGTGATCGACTTCGAAGAGATCGAAGGAGCGGGGATTCGGGGACGTGTAGAAGGCCGACACGTACGATTGGGTGGGGCGGACTTCGTGGAATCACAGAAACCGTCTGATGATCGCGACACCAAACAGACAAGAGTGTACGTCTCCATAGGGGGTCGCTCGCCCGGGTGGTTCAGGTTCGAAAACCAATACCGGCAAGGCATCGGTGATGTGCTCTCTCACCTCGGTTCAAAACGATCGCTCGTCGTTCTCTCGGGTGATGGGGACGGCGAGCAGGAGCGACTTCGAACAATCTATTCCGGTTTCTCCGAGATGCGGTTCGACCAGAAGCCTTCCGACAAGCTGGCTTTCATCCGGGAGCTTCAGAACTCAGGTCGGAAAATCCTGATGATCGGCGATGGTCTCAATGATGCCGGGGCACTCTGGCAGAGTGACGTAGCGATTGCTGTGTCAGAGAACGTCAGCTCTTTTTCGCCCGCGTGCGATGCCATTCTGGACGGGTCCTCGTTCAATCGGCTTGACCGTCTTCTTGCCTTCGCCACGTCCACCACGTACGTCGTCTATTGGAGTCTTGCCCTTTCGGTCCTTTACAATATCATCGGCTTGTGGTTTGCCGTCCAAGGGATGCTCTCACCTCTCCTCGCGGCGATCCTGATGCCGCTCAGCTCGGTCTCGGTGGTGATTTTTTCAACAACCACGACCCGCTTCCTCGCGAAACAGAAAGGTGTGTTCTGATGTCTGTCATCTGGATTCTCGTCGGGTTCAGTGTCGCTGTCGCGACAGGATTTCTTGTCGCGTTTATCTGGGCCGTCCGTTCCGGGCAGTACGATGACAAGTACACTCCGTCGGTGAGAATTCTCTTTGAGGAAGAACAGAAAACCAGTACTTTCAACCAGCAAACCA
>QYQB01000226.1 GCA_007280275.1 bacterium
ACTGGCGGGCGTGGACAATCACTCTCGGTCTTCTTGAACGGAACCGGTTTTGTCAATGGCGTAACGAGAGCCACATTTGGTGATGGTATCACGGTCGCGTCAGTCGATGGAAGCAGCACATCACTGACCGCACAAATTGTGATCTCCCAGTCTGCAGCCCTTGGACCGCGCGACGTTACGGTCTTGACCCCGTCACCCGGCGGCGGGGAGTCAACGTTGACTGGAGCCTTTTCGGTGGTGAATCCTGTCCCCACGATCACGAGCATTTCCCCGACGTCGGGCACGAGAGGAAAGACGCTGAATGTGGTTGTCGCCGGAACGGACTTTTACTCTGGCGTCACTTCGATTAGTCTCGGCAACGGGATCACAGTAGATTCAGTCGTGGTTCTCAGCAACACACAACTGCAAGCTCGTCTTGCGATCTCGTATCAAGCCTCAGGCGGAGCACGAGATGTTTCTGTTACGAATGCATCGCCGGGTGGTGGGTCGGCGACCCTGACCGGTGGCTTCACTGCGAACAATCCAGTGCCCAAAATCACCGCGGTTTCACCTGTGGTTGCACCTCGTGGGAAGTCGACAACGATGACAATCACGGGGACAGACTTCGTTACCGGTGCGACGAGTGTGAGCGCCGGGACGGGAATCACGGCCGGATCTGTGACAGTGGTTTCTTCGACACAATTGACGGTGTCCTTCTCGATCAGCCGGTCGGCTTCGCTCGGTGCGAAGGATCTCACGGTCACCAACGGTGCACCGGGAGGTGGTACCGGAACACTCGCCGGAGCATTCACTGTCCAGAATCCGGCTCCCACGGCAAGCAGTGTCTCCCCTCAGTCCGGCATACTCGGGCAGTCGCTCTCCGTTGTTGTGACCGGGTCTGATTTCTACAGCGGAGTCACAACCGCTGACTTCGGGGCCGGCATTACCGTGAACTCAACGACGCTCGACACCGCCGGAACGCGGCTCACCGCCAACCTCACGATCTCCTCGACCGCAGCGGTAGGGAACCGTACAATTACACTCACGAACAGTGCGCCGGGCGGAGGAAGCGCTACGTTGGCGAACGCATTTGTTGTTGCCAATCCCGCCCCGACCCTGACGAGCGTGAGTCCGGCGTCAGGCGGCAAGGGCCAAACGCTGAACGTTTCGATCGTCGGCACCAATTTTATTGCAGGCGTGACGACTGTCGAGTTCGGGCTGGGTATCACCGTCGGCTCTGTTACGGTGAACAGCCCAACAAGCCTGACTGCGAACATCTCAATCGATGCAAATACGATCACTGCTGCCCGCAGTGTTAGTGTTACCAATGCGTCCCCAGGTGGCGGCAAAGCAACACTTGCCTCTGTCTTCAATGTCGAAAACCTTGCGCCAACTATTGCCAGTGTCTCGCCTGCGACCGGTTCGCGCGGAGAAACCGTGACGGTGACCCTCACCGGGACGAGCTTTTCCTCAGGATCGACAACGGTTGCTTTTGGCTCGGGAATCACGGTAGGTTCGGTAGCTGTGGTCAGTCCGACACAACTCACCGCCAACCTGACGATCGCGACGGGGGCTGCTCTCGGAGCACGGAACATCGGTGTGACAAACCCGCCTCCTGGAGGCGGCACCGCGACGTTGACAAATGGTTTCATGGTTGGCAATCCTGCTCCAACGGTATCGGCCGTTGCCCCGGCTTCTGGATCGAGGGGACAAAGCCTGACGGTGAATGTCACCGGGACGGGATTCTTCAGCGGCGCTACGGCTGTTAGTTTTGGACCGAACATCGACGTCACTTCCATCAGCGTTGTGAGTCCGACACAACTCACCGCAAACATTACGGTCACCGCTGGGGCGGCGACAGGGGCAAGAAGTGTCCAGGTGACAAACCCGGCGCCGGGAGGCGGAACCGTGGGATTGACGGGAGGATTCACTGTTACAAATCCCTCTCCGACCATCGTGGGGATAGCGCCGAACTCAGTAGTCCGTGGCGGCACCGTGAGCGTGACGGTGACGGGCACTCAGTTTATTGACGGTGTCACGAGCCTGGGACTCGGACCTGATCTCACCCAGACGTCGTTCTCCGTGCGGAGCTCTACAGAACTCCAGGCGAACATCAGCGCGGCGAGCACTGCCAATGCCGAAGTGCGCGATGTGTCGGTGACAAACAGCGGTCCAGGCGGAGGGACGGCAACTCTTTCAGGCGGATTCACGGTTTCAAATCCTGCCCCAACAATCGTTTCGATTTCGCCGACGAATGCCGGCCGGGGAAGTCTGGTCAATGTTGCGATTACCGGTACTCAGTTCATCAATGGCGTGACGACGGTAAGTTTCGGTCCTGACATCACCATAACGAACCCGATTGTGAAGAGCGCGTCCGAGTTGCAGATAAGCCTTTCGATAGGAGCGACGGCTGCGACTGGTGCGAGAGCAGTGAGCGTCACGAACGCGTCACCGGGAGGTGGAACGGCAACACTTGCAGGCGGTTTCAATGTGACGACGAGCCCGGCGACCGGTATCGAAGGGGAGCTTGGGGTTATTCCGGATCAGTACGTGCTTCAAGAAGCATATCCCAATCCGTTTAACCCGTCGACGAGAATACGATACGGCATACCGGAAAACAGCCGCGTTGAACTCATCGTGCACAATATGCTCGGCAACGTCGTTGCAGAGCTTATCAGCGGCGAGAGGTCGAAAGGTCTCTATGAGTTGCTCTGGCATGCAGAAAATCTGCCAAGTGGTGTGTACCTGATCCGTTTCCATGCGGAGTCTCTTGAGTCTGGCAAGCGGTTCATCGCTTCGCGAAAGGTTGTGCTTGTGAAGTAGTTCGTCCTCGCTGGATTCCCCGATACGTGCCGCGCACCTCCCTTGCGGTACCTGTGACGTGCGCGGCACGATCGCGCTTATCGCGCCAATCGTTTTGTTTTGACTTGTCCGTTTACTTGCATTAACTTCCCCGGAATCTCTTTCCTCAGTACCCCGCTGTCCCGTACCAAATCTGCTTCACGATTTCCCACCGAGGAGAACGCCATGACCCGCCGACAGCTATTCAGTGTGCAACTCACCTGCATCCTCTTCCTCAACCAAGGCCTTCCGGCCCAAACTCTGAATCAAACCCGGCTCAACGAATCGACACTGAGCGCAGATGGCGACTATCGAACGGTCGCTTCCGGCAATTGGTACAAAGACTCAGTCTGGGCGAGATTCGCCGGAGGAGCCTGGATCACTCCTGCAACGCCGCCGGATTCAGGAGCGGGCGTCATCACGATTAGAAGCGGGCACGTCGTGACGATTAATTCGTCGATTGTCTATGACCAAGTCATACTCGAAAGTGGTGCTCAGGTGATCGTTGCACCTGGCATCAGCCACACGCTCGTCGATGGGCCGGGGAACGACCTGACGATCAATGGAACGTGGCTCAATCAAGGAGGGACCTGGAGCATTGTTGGAAGCGGCCGGTGGATCGTCAATGACGGCGGGGTTTATGTTCACAACACCACCGGAAGTATCTCCACGCCGGTCTCGAAGGCGATCCTTTCTAGGGGGAGCACGTTCGTCTACCGCGGAAATTCGGCACTTGTCCCTGCATCGTCATTCTCCGGCCGAACGTACGGGAACCTTCACCTGGAAAGTACCGGAGGAGTCCTAGCAATATCCGCTTCAGGGACTGGTTCGCTTACCATCAATGGAAGCCTCGTTATCGGGGCTGGCGTCAGATGGAGCACCGGAGGATTCTCAGGCAACATCTCGGTAGGCGGGGATACGTTTATACAGGGCGAGTGGAGTGGAAGCGGCAGTGGGAGTCAGGGCGTCCATACGTTTGGCGGGGGATTCACGATTGGACCTGGCGGAAAATATACCCTCGCTACGACAGGGCAGCCGCAGGGAAACCTCGTGTACAAAGGAGACATTCTCTGCCACGCTCCGTTTCTTGCGCCAGCCGGACGCACTCTGGAACTCAGGGGTGAGATGCTCCAGAGAATTGCCGGAGGGGCGAAAATCACTCTCACGAATGGAGCGAATGCAGAATGCGATGTTGAGATCACTTCGGGCTCGATAGTCGAAATCGGCCCAGGCAAGAGTCTCGTGGCCCGTCGCGGTCTGCTGCTCTCGGGTTCCATGGCGGCTGCCGATTCAGCATCGCGGCTGGTCTTTTCCGGCGACGACACGCTGATAGCAAACAACGGTGCGGCGACTGTGCCCGTCGTTTTTGCGGGAGGGATGGGAACAAAATACCTGACCGGGGCTGGAGTGTGGAGCGGCATCACTATCGATTCCACGAGCTCCACAAGAATCGCCGGTCGGCACGTTTTTCGCGGAGAGGGCAACCCACTCACGGTACGAGGGATTGTGGAGTTGGATACCGGGAGTACAATCGTCTATGCTGGCACATCGAAACAGACAGTAACGCCGCTGATGTACGCAAATCTCGTCATAGACAATTCTTCTGAGCTGTCGTTGAGTGGCGCGACAACGGTTCGCAGACGGCTCGAGGTCACAAATGGCATCCTGAGGACGGCACCGCACCGCCTTCTTATCGGCACGGACGCTTCGATGATTGAATCGGGATCCGGTTTCG
Source organism: bacterium (assembly GCA_007280275.1). Taxonomy (GTDB): domain Bacteria; phylum Bacteroidota; class Ignavibacteria; order UBA10030; family UBA10030; genus UBA9647. The sequence continues at coordinate 4,556 of QYQB01000226.1, forward strand.
TCATCGGGGAAGTTGCCGCTCCGCGGGTCCTGAAGCCTGGCCTTCGGGAGTCTTTCGGTAACCTGGGAATCGAGATCCAGGCTGAGGGCATTCCCGAGAGTGAAGTCAGCGTGACCAGGGTGACCGGCCGGGCCTCTGGGTTAAATGCTGCATTCCCGATTCCCAGATACTTCGTGTTAGAGCCATGCGCTCCGTTGCGAAACGCTCGCGTATGGTTTCACTACGCACCTTCAGATATCGACGGCGCAATTGAATCGCGACTTGAACTCTTCGGATCTAACGATGGCGGATCTGAGTGGAGGAGGTTGGGTGGTGTAGTCGATACGCTTTCGAATGTTGTAGTATTCGCCGGAGACTGTTCCTATTCGCGATTGCTGCTTGCCGAGCCCTTTCCGGTGCCGACAATTACAGGAATCGAGCCTTCATCTGCGGAACAAGGGAGTACATTATCGCTGAAAATCTCAGGCTCCGGCTTCCTCGGTGAATCTCCAACGTTATCGTTTAGTGGCAGTGGAGTAAGTATCATTTCGACGGCGGTTCTCGGGAGCGCAAGCATGATGGCAAACGTGATTGTCGGTGAGGATGCCCCATTGGGTTTTCGAGACCTCCACGTCGCGGCTTTGGGAGGATCCTTGGTGTTTTCTGGTCTCTTTGAGGTAGTGAAGAAACGGAACCCGCTGCCGATGCTCTTCAGCCTCGCACCTCCATCGGGCGCAAGGCTGCAATCTGTTCTTGTGACGCTTCATGGAAGCGGCTTCGTGCCCGGATTAACGAACGTTTCGTTTGGCTCAGGCATCGGAGTCGAGGCGGTTGTGCTTGACACGGACGTTCTGACGGCGCGAATTACAATCGCAGAAAGCGCATGCCCCGGGCTACGTGACATCCGGGTGACAAATCCTGAACCCGGAGGCGGATCATCGATACTGCTGGGTGCGTTTTCTGTGGTCAATCCGGTGCCAACAGTGACCGGGCTTTCCCCGGCCAAGGCTGCCCGGGGGAGTTGCGTCGATCTCGTTCTTTCAGGTGCCAACTTCATCGAAGGATTGACGTCCGTGAGTTTCGGATCTGGCATCGAAGTGGACTCATCGCTTGTGTTGAGCAATACGAAAATCCGGGTAAGAGCCCGCATTCTTTTTTCAGCGCCTCTTGGTTCGCTTGATATCGCGGTCATGAATGCGGTTCCGGGCGGTGGCAGAGCGGTTTTGTCTGGTGCGTTGTTTGTGACGGACCGGCCTCCAAGTATCACAAGCGTTTTTCCCGCGAACGGTGTACGCGGTTGCTCTGGGACGATAACGCTTGCGGGCCGTGGATTCGTACCCGGACTGATGATTCTGTACTTGGGAGAAGGTCTCGTCGTTGACTCGCTCCTTGTCAAGGATTCATCGCAGTTGTTCGCCCGGGTCCGGGTTGCGCGAAACGCAGCAACTGGACCCCGAGACCTCATTCTCGCGAATCGGGGTCAATATGGCGAGTCATTCATTCTGCCAGGAGGGTTTGTCGTTGAAAACCCGCGGCCGGATTGCTCTGGTTTCAGTCCAACGGTGGGGGCGCTCTTCCAGAAGCTCGAAGTTACGTTCAACGGCTCGGGATTCATCGCAGGGGAGAGCAAGGTGGATTTCGGTACCGGCGTCAATGTTGACTCGACATGGTGCGACTCCTCCGGATGCGAGCTGAAAACGGTTATCTCGGTCGTGCCTGAAGCGGGATGCGGTCTCAGAACGGTCACAGTGAGGAACAACGGACCCGGAGGAGGGGCAGCAACGTTACCCGATGCGTTCAGTGTGGTGTTCCCGGCTCCCGCTCTCAACTCCGTTTCCCCTGTATGTGCGTATCGCGGACAATCGCTTGAGATCGCATTGTCAGGTGCCAATTTCGTCAGGGGGGCAAGCTTTGTTTCTCTACTGCCTGGCATCAGAGTCGATTCTCTTGGAGTCAAAAGCTCTTCCGTTCTTGTCGCGAAGATTACGGTAGCTCCGGATGCCGTCATCGGAGCCAGGACCATCCTCGTTTCGAATCCTGCTCCCGGCGGAGGAAGCGCGAGGTTGCCGCACGTATTAAACGTCGAAAATGGAACCCCCTCAGTTGGCAGCGTGTCACCTTCGTTTGCCCTCAGAGGTGAGAGCACTGCTCTTACGATCGACGGGGACAATTTCTATGCTGGCATCACGTCCCTCGACATGGGAGCTGACATCCAAGTAGATTCAGTGAGGATAGAAAGCCGGTCGCGCCTTCTCGCTGTCGTCACGCCTCGCATTGACGCCGAAACTGTAATGCACGACGTTTGTGTCACAAACCCTCCACCCGGTGGCGGGATCGCGGTCGCGAATGGCGGCCTTGCCGTGCTCAATCCGGTACCAACTCTTGAGAGCGTCAGACCGAACCGGGGAGAGAGAGGGAGGATGACGCTTGTCGTGATCTCAGGCAGCCGATTTGTCGATCGGGCCACCAGTGTTGATTTCGGGGAAGGGATCAGTGTCGAGTCGCTCGCGGTGAAAAGCCGCTCGGTGATTGAAGCGAGAATCACGATCGGGGTGGCGGCCGGACCTGGTGCGAGAAGCGTGCGTGTTTTCAATCCTATGCCGGGTGGAGGAAGAGCCGAACTCGTGGAGGGATTCGCCGTCGTGTCGGGCGAGTTGAGTCATGTCGTAGAGAAGTCGGGATCTGTTCCGTCAACCTTCTTTCTGGCTGATGTGTATCCGAATCCGTTCAATTCCTCATCGGTGGTTCACTGTGGATTACCCGAACGCGCTGCGGTTCGGATCCTGGTCTATAACCTGCTCGGTCATGTTGTAGCGCAGATCTTCTCGGGCGATCACGGGCCGGGCTTATACCGGATCCCCTGGATCGCGAATGACATTCCGAGCGGAGTCTACTTCGTTGAAATGGCTGCTGAGTCTTTCAATTCTCCTCGCAGATTTCGGGCCGTCAAAAGAGCAGTCTACCTTAAGTAACACACTTTCCATCCCTTCTTGCGTCTAGGCCCTTTTCTATTTCTAGAAGCAACTTGAAATTCTTGTGAATGCCGATTCTGGAATGATCGGGACAGTCTTCCCGTTCACAAATTGGGCAATGCAGAAATATTCATTTTCCTGAATGTTTTTCAGGCCATTTGAAGCTCGTCGATGGCCCTTTGTTATTGCTCGGTCAGGGAAAACCGATTATATTCGAAAGCATCCAGTGCCTTGGTTTTGGCTGAAGTGAGGCGTTCTGCTTCGTCGGTGTGACACCGTGCGCACCTCTGAAAGAGCCATCACGAGCCATTCTGGGGCAGAGTGTTCCATTACTAAGTAGAAATCGCGAGGGAGAAATGTCCGAATATACGAACAGAGTGTTGGCTCAAGTCAAGGCCAAGAACCCGGCCGAGCCTGAATTCCATCAAGCAGTTGAAGAGGTTCTCGAATCACTTGAAATCGTGCTTCAGAAACATCCTGAGTACAGGTCTGCGAAAATCCTCGAGCGCCTCGTCGAACCCGAGCGTGTCATCATGTTCCGTGTGCCGTGGATGGACGATCAGGGTGAAATCCACGTCAACCGCGGCTTCAGGGTCCAGATGAACAGCGCCATCGGGCCGTACAAGGGGGGACTCCGTTTCCACCCCTCCGTGAATCTCGGCATTCTTAAGTTCCTCGGTTTCGAGCAGGTGTTCAAGAATAGTCTTACCTCACTCCCGATGGGCGGAGGAAAAGGAGGATCTGACTTCGACCCGAAAGGAAAGAGCGATCACGAGGTGATGCGGTTTTGCCAGAGTTTTATGACAGAGCTCTACCGCCACATCGGAGCCGATGTGGACGTCCCTGCAGGCGACATCGGCGTGGGCGGCAGGGAAATTGGGTTCCTTTTCGGTCAGTGGAAGCGTCTGACGAAGGAATTCACGGGCGTCCTTACTGGAAAGGGACTCAACTGGGGCGGTTCTCTGATTCGGCCCGAAGCAACCGGCTACGGCGTGGTCTATTTCGCGGAAGAGATGTTGAAGACGAAGGGACAATCGTTTGCAGGCAAGACGGTGGCGGTTTCTGGCTTCGGAAACGTCGCATGGGGTGCCGTCATGAAGGTGAACGACATGGGAGGCAAAGTGGTGACGCTTTCCGGTCCGGATGGATTCATCTACGATAAGGATGGCGTGAAGGGGGAGAAGATTGACTACATGCTTGAATTGCGTGCCAGCGCGAACGACCGGATAAAGGATTACGCGGACAAATTCAAGGTCGAGTTCCATCCTGGCAAACGACCGTGGGGGGCGAAAGTGGATGTTGCTCTGCCGTGCGCGACTCAGAATGAACTCGATGCGAACGATGCAAAAGCGCTCATCAGCAACGGATGTCAGTGTGTTTGCGAGGGCGCAAACATGCCGACGACGCTCGATGGTGTGAAGGTATTCCATGATGCAGGTCTGCTCTATTCGCCCGGGAAGGCGTCGAACGCAGGCGGGGTTGCTACCTCGGGTCTCGAAATGACGCAGAACAGTATGCGGCTGCCGTGGTCGAGGGAAGAAGTTGACCAGCGCCTTCATCAGATCATGACGAATATCCATCACACATGTGTTGAGACGGCGGATCGGTTTGGTGTTCCCGGCAACTACGTCGTCGGCGCGAACATCGCCGGCTTCCTCAAAGTTGCGAACGCGATGATGGATCAGGGCCTCGTGTAAACTGGTCCAACAATCTTTGAATCGGAGTGGCCAGCGCCACTCCGATTTTTTTTAACCACAACCATTGATGCGAGTGTATGGCGAACAATTTTAGAAGCATGTTCCGGGATCCTGAAGGGCGCTGGGGGGTGAGAGGGTATGCGACAAGGTTCCAGGGATTCCAGAACCTGATGCTGTTTCACGTCAGCGACATTTTGCTTGTCTCGAGTCTGTACGACTCTTTCATTCTTGAGGAGGATGGAAGGTTGTACGAGATGCTGCGCAAGGAATACGAGGGTCTCAGCCTCAGCCACACACCGTCGATTACGCACGTTTCAAGCGGCGGAGAGGCCCTGGAGCTGCTTTCTTCCGGCCACAGTTTTGACGTGATCATAACGACGCTGCATATAGAAGATATGCCAGCGACACGGTTTGCCAAGAAGCTCAAGGAAGCGGGAGAGAATATCCCGATTGTGCTTCTGGCGTACGACAACCGTGAACAATCCGAGCTGGTGCTTCGTCACGAAAGCACGCTGTTCGAGAGAGTCTTCCTCTGGCAGGGGGATTTCCGGATTCTCATCGCGGCGATCAAGTACATCGAAGATCGTATGAATGTGGACCACGACACCCGTGCCATCGGCGTGCAGTCGATCATCGTCATTGAAGATGATGTCCGTTTCTATTCATCGTTTCTACCAATCGTCTACACAGAGATCCATCATCAATCGCAGCGATTGATTGCTGAGGGCATCAACATCTCCGATCGCTATCTCCGGATGAGAGCTCGTCCCAAGATTCTCCTCTGCTCCACATTTGAAGAAGCCTGGGGATATCTTGAGAAGTATGGGGCGACGATCCTGGGAGTTATCTCAGATATTGATTTCCCCCGCGGAGGTGTGCACGATCCGACGGCCGGGCTGGAGTTTGTGCGGGCTGTGAAGGAGCGCTACGCCGACATTGCGGTCCTGCTTCAGTCCACTGATCCCGAAAACGAAGGAAAAGCTCACGCCCTGGGCAGTTCATTTCTCCTGAAGGATTCTCCGCAGTTTCTGCACGACCTGCGGCAATTCATGGGACAGTATTTCAGCTTTGGGGATTTCATTTTCCGCACTCCTGATGGCCTCGAGGTGGGAAGAGCATCGGATCTGAAGTCGCTTGAAGAGCAACTGCACCTGGTGCCCGCCGAAAGTGTCGAGTATCACGCAGAACGAAATCACTTTTCGAACTGGCTCAAGGCCCGAACGGAGTTCTGGTTGGCTCACAGGCTGCGTCCGAGCAAAGTCTCCGACTATCCGTCCGTGGAAGGATTGCGGGCGTATCTGATATCGTCTCTCCAGGGGTACAGGCGGACGAAGCAGCTCGGACAAATCACGGAATTCGACCGATCCTCGTTTGATCCGACCAGCAGTTTCGCAAGAATAGGTGGCGGATCTCTTGGAGGGAAGGCGCGCGGGTTGGGATTTGTAAACACCCTCATTCACAACCTTGATATCATCAATCGCTTCGAGGGGATTGAAATCTCGGTTCCGCCGGCAATAGTTTTGGGGACGGATGTTTTCGATCAATTCCTCGACGACAACAATCTGCGGCAATTCGCTCTCCGTTCGACGAGCGACGAAGAAATTACAGAGCGTTTCCTCGAAGCCAGCCGATTCCCCGAAGAAATCCTGGCGAAGTTGTCTGATTTTCTCGATTTGCTGCGAGAGCCACTGGCGGTGCGTTCCTCCACATTGCTCGAGGACTCGCAATACCATCCTTTTGCAGGGGTCTATCAGACGTATATGATTCCCAACAACCATCCTGAACCGATGGTCAGGCTGGAGCAGCTTGTCAACACCGTCAAACGAGTATATGCATCGACCTTCTATCAGAGCGCGAAAGAGTATATCAAGGTGACTTCGTACGTGCTGGAAGAAGAGAAGATGGCCGTCGTCGTTCAGAAAATGGTCGGTGCACGTCACGGTGAACGATTTTACCCTGATATCGCCGGCGTGGCGCGGTCGCACAATTTCTATCCGATCCTGCCGCAAAAAGCGTCCGACGGTGTGGTCTCGATAGCGCTCGGATTGGGAAAATACGTGGTCGACGGAGGCAATACAGTCCGGTTCTGTCCGAAATACCCGAAGCACGTCATGCAATTTGCTTCGACTGAGGCCACCCTTCGATCAAGTCAAACTGAGTTCGTCGCACTTGATATGGACAGCCCGCCTCTTGAACTGCACGATACTCATGACACCCTGCTCAAGATGCACGGTCTTGCCGATGCAGAACAGGATGGGACTTTGCATCATGTCGGCTCGACGTATTCGGCGGATGATGATACAATTCATGACGGCCTCCTCAGACGAGGACGGCGTGTTGTAACGTTCTCCCCTGTGCTTCGTCACAAGATAATTCCCATGCCCGAGATTCTTCAGCTTCTCCTCG
>QYQB01000063.1 GCA_007280275.1 bacterium
CATGAGTACCGCTTCTGACGGAGCTTGAGTGCTTTCTTTTTTGAAACTACAAAGATTTCGTCCCCACGGAAATTCCTCGGGGAACCTCAACGAAAGAACACGACCCGTTTCTCAAACAATCAGCATTTTCTTTGTGCCTTTGGGTCTTTGTGGCCTATTCGCGGTTTTCGTTCTGCGTTCTATGCAACTTCCATCTTCTTATCTGTCATGAGATTGTTGATCAGCTTGAGCGTATCGCCGATCTTCGCAACTGATGCCGGGGTCACGAAGATGGTATTATCTCCGGCAAGCGTTCCCAGGACGGCCGGGTGATGAATGCTGTCGATGATCTCTGCAACGCCCTGGGCCCGCCCCGGGAGGGTCTTGATGACAATCATGGTTTCGTTTGAATCAATACGCTCGATCTCGTACCCGATCAGAGGTACGAGCCTCCGTTCTTCGCTCTCGATATCGAGCACGTAGCGGACGCGGTTCGCGCTGTGAACCCGCGCGATGCCAAGCTCTTTCATGTCACGCGACAAGGTTGCTTGTGCCACCGTGCATCCGGTTTTCTCCAAAGCCTGACACAGCTCCTCCTGGTTCGAAATAACTTGTTGCGTAATGATCTGCTTGATTGCAAAATGTCTGTGTTGTTTGTTCATATGTCCTCGCAATCGATGTCTGACATCACTGAGTTTTGTTATGAGGAACTACCGGTATTGCCCTGCTCCTCGTGCACCATTTGCGTACCGATCCCCTCGTCGGTGAAAATTTCCAGGAGCAATGAGTGCTTGATGCGACCATCGATGATATGCACCTTGTTCACACCGGCAGCCAGCGTGTCGAATGCCGATGTGACCTTCGGGATCATACCACCGAAGATCGCCCCTTCGTCGATAAACTTGTTCGCTTCCGATTTCGTCAATGTGGAGACCAATTTCTCGCCTACAAGGACCCCCTCCGTATCGCTCAGATAGACCAGTTTCTCCGCTTTCAGGGCGCTCGCAACGGCACCGGCTGCAAGATCGGCATTGATGTTGTAGAGCTGTCCGTTCTCACCAACACCGATCGGCGCTATCACCGGCATCATGCCGTTCTGAAGCAGCAGGCTGAGGAAAGGAACGTTGACGGATGTAATCTCTCCCACCAGTCCCAGGTCGGTTCCATTGGTGATGAGTTTACGCGCCTTCAACAGCATGTTGTCCACACCGCACAGACCAACCGCGTTGCCGCCGTTCGTATTGATGAGATTCACAATCTCCTTGTTGACCAGGCCGGCGAGCACCATCAGCACGACCTCGATCATCTTCTCGTCCGTGAACCTCTGTCCGTCGATGAATGTGGTATCGACACCAAGCGCACTCGCCGTTTCGGTAATTTCCTTTCCCCCGCCGTGCACGATGATGATATTGACCCCGATCTTGCGGAGGATCGTGACATCCTTAGCAAATGTCTGCTTCAGCTTCTCGTCCGTCATCACTGCACCGCCGTACTTGATCACAAACGTCTTTCCCTCGTACGTTTGGATCCACGGCAGCGCTTCAATCAGGACTTCCTCTTTTTTTGTCGGGTCGATCATGATCGGTAGCTCGCATTGATGTGGACATAGTCCTTGGTCAAATCGCACGTCCAGAACCTGGCAAACTGGCTCCCCTGGTTCAGGTCAACGACAATGACAACCGAATTTTTCAGCAGCAGCTGTTTGGCCTTCTCCTCGTCCAGCACGATTTCGTAGTTCTTCTTTAGAATAGGGAGATCGCCAAATGAGATCTCGACGTTGTCCGGGTTGAAGTCGATGCCCGAATATCCGACTGCAGCCAGGATTCGTCCCCAGTTTGCGTCAGCGCCGTGGATTGCTGTCTTGACAAGATTTGAATTCGCGACGGCGCGGGCTGCCTGAGCAGCCTCTTCTTCCGATTTTGAACCCTTCACCATAATCTCGATCAGTTTCGTTGCGCCTTCACCATCCTTCGCGATCATCTTTGCCAGCTTGATCAGGACATATTCAAGCGCAGCCCCGAAAAGCTGGAATTCCTCTGAATGTTCAGTCAGCGGCGCGTTCCCGGCCAGACCGTTTGCCATGACGAGCACCATATCGTTCGTGCTCATATCCCCATCCACCGTAATGCGATTGAAGGAGCGATTGTTCGCGGCCCCCAGCGCTTTGGCCAACAAATCCCCCGAAATCGCGACATCGGTCGTGATGAATGCGAGCATGGTGGCCATGTTCGGGGCAATCATGCCAGATCCTTTTGCCACGCCTCCGATTGTTACGATCTTTTTTCCAAGCGTGAAGTGGACGGCGGCTTCCTTCGGAAAGGTGTCTGTCGTCATAATGGCCTCGGCAGCATCGCCGTTACCGCTCGTGCTCAACTTGGCTGCCAGTTGAGCGATAGCCGGCACGACCTTGTCCATCGGCATATACTGGCCGATGACACCGGTCGAGGAAACCATGATCTGCTCTTCCGGTAGGTTCAACGCCTGGGCCGTGGTCTTGACCATCTCCCACGTGTCATTCAGACCACGTTCCCCCGTGCAGGCGTTCGCATTGCCGCTGTTGACGACAACCGCCGAACATACCGGCGAGCGCTTGAGCTGGATTTTGTCCACCAGCACACAGGCCGCCTGTGTTTTGTTCAGTGTAAACACTCCGGCCGATGTCGCAGGCACTTCGGACACGATCATCGCGATGTCCTTCTTAACCTTCCGTATGCCACAATACATCCCGGCCGCACGAAATCCCTTGGGAGCGGTTACACCCCCTTGGCAATCATCCATTGAAATTGTTATCACGAGAGAAGTCCCTCCGTCTCATTGAACCCAAACATCAGATTCATGTTCTGAACCGCCTGCCCGGCGGCTCCCTTGATAAGATTGTCGATTACTGATAGTATAATAAGTTGATTGTTGTCGGCATAGACACGAAACCCGATATCCATGAAGTTCGTGTAGTTGACGTTCTTGATTTCCGGTATCGCCGTGTCGGAGATCCGTATGAACGGCTCGCTCCCATAGTACTTTCGGAACGCAGCAAGAACTTCACCGGGCGTGACTTCCTTTGCAAGCGGAGCATAGATGCTGGTGTAGATGCCGCGAGTGATGGGGAGCAGATGCGGTACGAACGTGAGAGACACCGTGGTGCCGCTGATTGCCTCGAGTGCAGTCTTGATTTCAGGAGTGTGCTGGTGAACTCCCACTTTGTATGCTTTCACCGATTCATTGACTTCCGTAAACGAAAGATCGACACTTGCGCTGCGCCCGGCTCCGGAAACTCCCGACAATGAGCTGATGGTAATCCCGTGGGATTGAACGATTCCTTCCTTCAGAACCGGCGCCAGCGGCAGGATCGCGCTTGTCGCATAGCATCCTGGATTGGCGACCAGAGATGCCGATGTGATCTGTTGACGGTTCCATTCCGGCAATCCGAATACCGCTTGATGGAGAATGTTTTTTGCCTTATGTTCATGCTTGTAGAACTTCTCGTACAGGGAAGCATCCTTGAACCTGAAGTCGCCGCCAAGATCTATCACTCTCTTGCCGCGCTCGAGTAATTCCGGGACCATGTTCATGGCTTCACCTGACGGCAGCGCAAGAAACACAATGTCGCTCGTGGATGTTGCATCGACGGAGTATTGTTCGTAGGCCGTATCTACTCTGCCGCCGAACCACGGGTAGAGATCCGTAACCCGTTTACCGACAGAGCTGTTCGCAAAGAGCTTATCAATTTTCACCTGCTTGTGGCGCAGCAGGATCTTAGTCAACTCTGCGCCGGAGTATCCTGAAGCCCCAATAATTGAAGCTGAAATCGTGGTTGTCACCTTCTCCCGTTCTCTTGTGATGGATAAATATACATCACTATGAATAAATATGCAAGTATTTTGTTCTATCCATTGCTTTTTTGATGTCGGCTGGAATAATATTAGTTCGGATGAATGAGCAGAACAACATCCGTACTTTGAGCACAGATAGAGGTGTAATCAATCATGGGCTTCACATGTGGTATAGTCGGGCTTCCGAACGTCGGAAAGTCGACATTGTTCAACGCAATCACGTCCGCAGGCGCGGCGGTCGCTAACTATCCTTTCTGCACAATCGATCCAAACGTTGGCATCGTCGCTGTTCCCGATCCAAGACTGGCTCGCCTGACAGAAATCTACAAGCCTGCCAAGACTCTAGCGACCACGCTTGAATTTCTCGACATCGCCGGCCTTGTCCGTGGCGCCAGCAACGGGGAAGGACTGGGCAATCAGTTCCTCGCTCACATCCACACTGTTGATGCTGTTGCACACATTGTCCGTTGTTTCGACGATCCCAATATCATCCATGTCGACGGCTCGGTCAATCCCGGGCGGGATATCGAGATCGTCGAGACAGAGCTCATCCTGAAAGACATCGAAACAATCGAGCGCAAGCACTCCGAAGCAGAGAAACACGCTAAGTCGGGCGACAAGAAGGCACGAGACGAAGCGGCTTTCTATCTGCGCGTGCGCGACCATCTGGCCGCGAGCCGTCTTGCACGATACTTTTCCACGACGCACGATGATGAAAACCTCTGGCTCCGCGATCTCCACCTCCTCACCAACAAGCCGGTCATGTATATCTGCAATGTCCATGAGAAACACTTTTCAACAGAGATGGAGTATGTGACGCAGGTCCGCGAGATTGCAGCGAAAGAATCGGCAAAGGTCGTCCTCATCAGCGCTGAGATCGAAGCTGAGATTGCCCAGCTGCCGGAATTAGAACGTGGTCCGTTCTTGCAGGAGCTTGGACTGAAGGAATCCGGATTAAGCCAGCTTATCCGCGAAGGATATGACCTCCTTCAACTCATTACCTTCTTCACCGTAAATTCCAAAGAGCTCCACGCCTGGACAATTCGAAAGGGAGCGACCGCTGTCTCCGCTGCAGGCGTCATTCACACGGATTTCGAGAAGGGATTCATACGAGCAGAGATCCTGAAGTATTCCGACCTTGATCGCCTCGGCTCCGAACATGCGCTCAAGGAAGCCGGTTTACTTCATGTTCAAGGGAGGGAGTATGTTATGGAAGATGGAGACGTGATGTTTGTACGGTTCAACGTGTGAAACAAGCTTCATCATCTACATTCCTTGTTCGGTGTTCTCAGCCAAAAGCGCCAGCCCGCCTCATTGAACTGTGAGGCTGGCGAGGATGCGACTCCGGCGCAGATGTTCACCAAGCTGCAATGACTTTCTGAGAGTACATGAATATTTGCGGAGATTTTCTTCACATGAATAGCCAAATTCGAATGACGGATAAAGAATGTCGAAGGACCAAGCCGTGGGATAAACCGGGTACACACCGAGGCACGTGCGTTGAGCGCATGCTGACGTGCAACACCCCGTCAATACATGTTAATCCATCAGAAAATCAGGTCAGCCGGGGAGCATATGGACAGTAGATCCAATCACGCAGACGCAGACCCATCCGACTCTTCACTCATACTTCTCACAGGTGCGACTGGATATGTGGGTGGGCGCCTGCTGCATTCATTGGAGAACCGGGGCTATCACCTTCGCTGCCTGGCTCGACGTCCTGAGTTTCTCAAACCGAAGGTTGCACCATCGACGGAAGTCGTTCGGGGAGATGTGCTTGACCGTATCAGCCTTGATCCGGCTCTGCGGGGGGTACGTGTCGCTTACTACTTGATTCATTCGATGGGTGCTGCAGGGTCTTTTGAGGACAATGACCGTCGAGCCGCACTCAACTTCGCTGAGGCGGCGAAGGCAGCAGGCATAGAGCGCATTATTTACCTTGGCGGATTGGGCGATGACACGAAAGCCCTCTCGCCACACTTGCGCAGTCGGCAGGAGGTAGGACAGATCTTGTGCCAGTCGGGTGTGTCTGTCCTTGAGTTTCGCGCGTCGATTGTAATCGGGTCAGGTAGTTTGTCCTTTGAAATGATTCGCTCCCTGGTGGAGCGGCTGCCGATCATGACCACGCCGAAGTGGGTATCAATGCCCGCACAGCCGATAGCCATAGAAGATTTGATCGCATATCTCACTGCTGCTCTTCATCTGCCCATTTCCCAGTACCGCGTGTACGAAATCGGCGGTGCAGATATCGTCTCATATGCAGACATCATGCGCGCGTATGCCCGGTGCCGCGGAATGCACATCCGGATGATATCAGTGCCTGTTCTGACACCCTTCATTTCCAGCTTATGGCTGGGGCTGGTGACACCGTTGTACGCCCGTATCGGGCGAAAACTGATTCAGAGCATCGTTCACTCCACAGTAGTTCGGGACGATGCTGCACTCAAGATGTTCGACATTCGTCCGATGGGAATTGAAGATGCCCTTCGTCACGCACTTGCCAATGAAGAGAAGCAGTATGCCGCCACGCGCTGGTCGGTTGCATTGTCCTCATCGGGCGATGTGCCGTCGTGGGGTGGCATGCGGTTCGGAACACGGCTTGTTGACTCGCGAACGGCGAAGATAGCCAAGCCGCCTGCGGTCGCCTTCAGGCCAATCGAGCGAATCGGGGGCGACACGGGTTGGTACGCGTGGAATTGGCTGTGGCGGTTACGCGGGTTTCTTGACTTGCTTGTGGGGGGTGTCGGTATGCGACGCGGGCGCCCCATCTCCGAAACCCTGCGCGTTGGAGATACAGTTGACTTCTGGCGGGTCGAGGCGTTTGAGCCGAACCGTCTCCTACGTTTCGCCGCTGAGATGAAACTGCCTGGACGGGCATGGTTGGAGTTCGATGTCATTGGCGACGACTCTTCAGCAACGATTCGCCAGACGGCGATTTTCGATCCAGTGGGGTTGTTTGGCCTTGCCTATTGGTACGCGCTATATCCGCTGCATCAGTTGGTGTTCGGCGGTATGCTGCGGCAAATCGTCGATGCAGCCCTGCGTGAAGACGAGTGTAGTCTGGGTGGACAGACTGAACCATGATGCCTTGCGACCGGTTGCATGGGACGGCGGTGCGTGTAGAAGTCGGCAAGCCCCGCGTGGCGGGGTGAACCGCCTTGTTTACCACGATGTATTCTAGCGGGGCGCTCGTTCTCTGTATAGGCGAGCTTGAAGGCGAGATTGGCTAAGTGTCAGGAGCTCGCTCCATTGCGCCCCTTCCCCTTTTTCTTTCCAGCAATTTCCTTCAAGGCCCTTTTCTTCGCCTTCTTTTTCACCAGATCGCCATATAATTCCGGTCGCCGGGAGGCCGTCACTGCGAGCGTGCGATCATATTTCTCATTGAAATAGAAAGGCGTAATCCGCTTGGCCCTCAGGTCCAGGTCGTACGTCAACAGACCAATACTCCGCCCCATGTCGGCAAGCACAAGTCCATCCCGGCCTATCACACTGCTCCGGCCGATCATCTTTCCGGGCATCCACTCTCCTTCGGGATACCCATAACACGCTGACACAACCGGAAGTCCGGTATCGACCGCCCGCGCACGGTAGCGGATTTCCCAGTCAACTTCCCCCCAACTTCCCTGCACGTGGGGGAAGAGCAACAAATCCGCGCCTCGCAGCATGAGCACCTGAGCAACCTCCGGATACTCGATATCCATGCAGGTCATGATCCCAACGGAGGCACAGTCAAATTTGTAGACTGTCAAATCGTCACCCGCCTTTATCCCGATCGCCTGCTCCGGGATGGTGGGGTGAGTCTTCTGGTAACATCCAAGGATCTTGCCGATCCTGTTGAAGAGAACCACGTAACTCGAAAGTACGCCTTTGTAAGTGCCCAACATCGGCAGGGCCACGTTCATCTTGAGCTTCCGGGCAGATGTGGCGATGGCTTTTGTGAAGGGCCCTGGAATGGGGTCGGGCACATATTCCTTCTTGTCCTCAGACCACGTCCTGTGGTGCAGATTGGCGTACTCACCACAGAGAACGATATCAGACTTTCGCTTCCCTGCGAGCTCCAGCATTTCAAGGATTTCCTCGAGGTTCTTCCGCTGTTTCTCTTCAAACGACTTGCCTTCTATGACAGTCGGAAGTTGAGCGGCGCTGATGCGAACGAGCTGTCTCATTGACCAGAACCCTCCTGAGGTCGTGACCGATCCCTTGTTAGGTAAAGAATGGCAATGCCCAGCACCAGGCTCAGCACTCCCGCAACGACATTAAGGGAGGTTGATGCAATCGGCGTCGATGGGGCGAACACACACGCGATCATGATGATACCCATGAGCACGCAGATTTTTCCAATCAGGATATATGCCCCCAGGCCGACTGGTTTTAGCTGGGCTGACTCCCGATGCGCCGGTGTGTGCAAGTCCTTCTCCAGGGCAATCAGTTCAACGTGACGAGGATCATCCGGCTTGAACCAGAACGCCGAGCCGAAGAAGACGACTGTTGCTGCGATCGATTCGCTCAGCATGTTTCGCGCGAATGCCTGATCGGTCCACAGTCCCAGGGCCATGAGTGTCAAAGCAACGATGATCGCGGCACTGCACGATGCCATGCCAGACCACCAGGGAGTGCGTCTGTACAAAATCCCGAGGAACACCGGCATCATAAATGCCGCTGTGAGAGAATAGAATTGCAGTGCAAATTGAAATGCCCCGCCGAACTTTGGAATATAGAATGCCACCCAGATTCCAAGCACACCAACGACGAACATGGATGCGCGAGCAACCCGCAGCTGATTCTTCTCCGAAGGCGACTTGTTAAGCCAACGTTTGCTCAGCGGAACATACATATCCCTCGTGACAGTAGCCGAGAGCCAGTTGAATGTATCGCCCGACTGTCCCAGGGTGGCAGAAAGAATGGCAGACACCACAAACCCGATGAGTCCGTGCGGCAAGAGCATCAGCACAAGACTCACGAATGAGGCCTCCGCAGGAACTGCGAGCGATGGCCAGAGTCTCCCCATATCCGGAAAGATTATCCTCGCCGCCATCACAGGGAGAATCCACAGGAGAGGACCAACAACCGAAAGTACGGCACAGAGAATTGCCATCTTTTTGGTGTCCCGCTCGTCGGCAACACTACTGTATCGTTGAACCAACGCCCACCCCACATTGTATCCCAACATCACGTTGATGAAATATGCGAGAAGGAACAACGGCTTTGCCGTGTCTCCGCTCAATCGCAGAAAGCCGTCCGGAGCTTCATCGAGCAACCGTTTGAAGCCGGCCATCAATCCATGCCCGTCTCCCAGGTATATGAACGCAACTGGAAAGATGATAAAGGTCATGATCGTGACGATGATCGCCTGTACGGAGTCGGAGATAACTGCAGCCCAGAGTCCACCGATGACAGAGTATACCACCATCACAGTTCCAACAAGGACAATCGATAGCTGAAAACCGCTCAGCGTGACGATGCCGAGATCGAATATCCGCTCATTGAACCCGAGTGCCGTTGAAATGAAGATACACAGAATGTAGAGTCCCTGACCGATCCCGACGATATTCGGAATGATGGCGGTTACGGAATAGAAGTACGTCGTCGAAGTTGAATAGCGGCGCGTAAGAAAACGAAGCGGAGAAGCGAGCCGTGCACGCCGCCAGAGCCTGCCAAAGACAAAATAGCCGAGGATGTACGCCCAGAGGGCAGATGTAAAAATGAGCGCAGCACCAATCCCATTTAAATACGCGAAGCCTGCTGCTGCGACAAACATGAACGCCGAGTAACCCGCAACCCAATTTGACAGCCCGGCGATGACCCACGGAATCTGTCCTCCTCCTTTGAAGTATTCTTCGGTGTTTTTGTTTTGTCGTGCCGCGTAAATTCCGACCCAAATGATCACGACAAAATGCAGGGTGATTATTATATAGTCGAGGAGATTAACGGTATTGAAAACAGGCATAGAGGACTATCCGATAAGTTGTTCGGCCGGCCAGGCTCCGGCTCCCGTTGTGGCTCGACAGGGAAAGATCACATCACGAAGGTCGTGATAGCCCGTGAACTCTCTTCCCTTCTCTTGTTTTACGTACCCCTGATAGTAATCAGCTGTCACGCCTTTTACGAATTGTTCAACCTTTTCAGAAGGGACTGCGTTCACCGTGCAACCGCCAAATCCGGCTCCGGTCAGGCGTGCACCGAGAGCTCCATGATCGCGCGCGATGGATACCAGAGCATCCAATTCCGGGCAGCTAATTTCGTAGTCGTCTCTGCAACTCGCGTGGGAGTGATTCATCAGCGACCCGATTTCAGCAATAGTTCCATCCTGCAGAGCTTTGGCAGCCAGGTTTACTCGATCCGCTTCTGTAACAACATGGCGATATCGATTCCAAACGCGAAAGCCTTCAGAAGGTTCTTTCAAGAGAGTTCCATCCCGCAATGCGCAGTTATCCCTCTCCACCGTTTCAACGGTCTCCCCAAGACGATGCGCAATATCCTGCAGTGAGAGGGGAAGCTCACCAATTCCTTCCAACGCCATTTCATTCAGAAGTCCCGGATCCATCCCAAGACGCTTTGCTGAGAGGTCAGACAGGCGAATTGCCGCGTTGATCTTGCCCGTTTTCTGTGCAACGACGTTCGAAAGAAGTGCTCTTGCGAGCCGGCACTCGATCACCCGCCGATTGTAGGCATAACGAACAGTATCACTCTTTGGTGCCCGAATCAGACTATTGCACACCACGAATGTAATTTCTTCAGGGAGACGGATGGCTTCTGTCCGCAGCGGGAAAAAATCAATCCTGAGTGCTTTGCCCCGTTCCGCCAGCAGAGACACGGCCTGATCCATTCCGCCCCCCTCACTGCCGACGTAGCGCTCTGCCCGGGCAAGCAAGTCCGCCAAAATTTCGCGATCCACCTTTGCCTTGTTTGCCTCGAGAAAAGCAAGGGCTGAAGCGACAACCAGGGCTGAGGATGAAGATAGACCTGCAGACTCGGGAATTGTGCCTCCCACAAGCGCTTGAAAGCCGACCGCGTTCTTCGGATCCACCAGGCCGGCTTCGAGAACCCCGTGAACCGCGGCTTTCACATAATTTGCCCAATCTCCCTGATGAGAGGGGGCCACTGGAAATCCAGCCGCAAACGTCCTTTGTCCGAACAGAGGATTCTCGTTTTGCAGTTCAACCGAGGAATCTGATCGGGCCGCAATGATGAAAACGAAATCGCGGTCAATCGCCATCGGGAGGACGGGATAGCCGTTATAGTCTGTGTGTTCACCAATGAGGTTGACGCGGCCCGGCGCTCGAACAATGAATTGCGGTCCATATCCCGGGAAACGGGCACTAAAGAGTTTGTAGAGACGTTCGTAGCGTGCCAGGTGAGATGAAAGCTCCCCCGAAGAACAGTTGTAAATTCCTTGCAGTACTTCCAGGGGGCCGTGTTGCAGAGAGTGCACTGGAGTCGTTAGCGTTGATTGTAATGAAATGTGGGGGCGGCTACCATTCCATGGTAGCAAAATGCTTTCGGAGATATTCCTGCGTTATGAGAATATCTTCCTTGTATGTCAGATCGGGCACGTGTTCTTTCAAAGGCAACGCTTTCAATGATTGCGGGTTTGCCTTAACCATGTTTGTCACCGCCGCGACAAGTTCTTTTTCCTGGCGGACAGGATTCTCAGGGCAGTCTCTCAAGGGTCCGAAAATCATGGAATAGTTCAATCGGAAAATATTCATGCTGACACGGAGTGTTCCATCGCTTGATCGCAGGCCTTCCAGCTCCTCCATTTTCGGCTTCTCGACAATTTCCACCAAAAATCCGTCCTTGTCTTTTCGTGTGATACCGAAGTGGGAGATCCTCGTTTGATCGAACTCCAGTCCCGACCTGTCATAGTCAATGAGCGCGTTGGGTGCGTCGGACTCAAGCAGCATTGTAAAGGAGCGGATGGTGTACAGGTTATCGCTGTTGCAGACGATGAAATCCCCGGCTTCCCAATCGGGCCGACTCACGAGCGCTTGTGTCAGCGCGTCGGATGTGCCGATTGGCTTTTTTCTTCCCGGTGGAATACGCTGGATCGCATACGAGATGCGAATGCCGTGGAATTCATTGTCACGATCCTTTGGACCGTAGTACTGGCGCAATTCAGCGTCGCGTTCTGCAATGACGATCACGACATCCTGAAGTCCTGCCTTTTTCATGTTGTACAGCAAGTAGTCGAGGAAGGGCCGTCCCCCGTCACCGACGCCGATCATCCCTTTGGTCCGTTCCTCGGCTTGCCGAACAAGCTCCGGTTCCAGACCAGACTCGACCGACGATTGTTTCATCCTTGATGAGATTCCGCCGGCAAGAATCACTGCTCTTTTATCGCCTGTTTTCAAGGGTTACAGCCCCCGACGTTTCGCGGCAGCGTATTCAGCCGCATATGCCGCTCCATCGAAGCCCTCTTCCGCAGGGACCTCCGACAGATAGATCTTGCCGCCGTGCTGGCGGGAGAGTTTTGCGGCGATGAGAATCTTCACTGCCTCGAGAGGTGCTTCGAGAGAGAAGGAAACATCCTGTTTGTTCACGATATTAATAAAGTTTTGCAGGAACGGTTCGTAGATGCGGGTTGGATCCACTCGCATGGTATGCATGCCTGTCGTGGAATACAAACACATCGACCATTCATGGAATGGTTGCTGCAGCTGCAGAATCAGAACGAATCCGTTATGGTAGGTTACAGCGATGAAGGATGATTTGTTTTCAGCAACGTATTCAACGCAGTTTGCCCCGGTGCCAACCATCCCTTGTGCCAGTTCTGTCGTGTGAATGCCGTAGCTGAAAAAGTCACCCGGACCGGTGGCAATTGCCGTCAACACTTCACCAATCCGATCGGCTTGAGATCGAAGCATGCCGATCTCCTGTGCATAGCGCAGAGCGGAGCCCCCATAGACCGCCGTACCGTGGGCGACATGGAGCTCCAGGAGGGTGTAGATATCCCGGACTTTTCCCACCATCGGTTTGTCGATCAACACCGGCTTCCCGGCTTCGATGAATGGATATGCCCGATCGACATGTTTGTCCCAGTTCACCCCGTGCACCATGACAGCGTCGACGTGTTCGATCATGTCTTCGAGCCGTTTGCACACGTGCGGAATATCATTCTCCTTCGCAAAACGCTCGTCATA
>QYQB01000219.1 GCA_007280275.1 bacterium
AGGCGGCCAGAATTGACAAGTCATTCTACGAACTCGTCGCTCTGGTGGATGCGATCAGGGTTGGAAAAACGAGGGAGTATAGACTAGCCGTTGATGGTCTGACGAAGAGGATCCAGTAGAAATGAAACGAACAAACCTTGAAATGCTGAAGGTAGTTGCAGGCGCTCTTGGCGAAATACGCGATCAAGTCGTGTTTGTTGGCGGAGCCACGGTTCAGTTCTATGCTACGAGATCAGGTGCACCTGAGCCACGCCCAACACTCGATGTAGATTGCATAGTCGCCATTGCATCGCGCGCACAATATAACAAACTTGAGGAAGCAATACGTGCTAGGGGATTCCGAAACGACCAGAGTGATGGTGCTCCACTGTGCAGATGGATATATGATGATATCAAGCTCGATCTGATGTCAACGGACCCGACCGTGCTTGGTTTCACGAATGAATGGTACGACGATGGCATACGAAATGCGATCGATCAGGCCCTTGAAGGTGACCTGAGTATCCGGATCTTGTCTGCTCCCTATTTCTTCGCAACGAAGCTGGCGGCGTTGAAAAACAGAGGAATGGCAGACTTGAGAACAAGCGAAGATTTTGAGGACATAGTTTTCGTCCTGAATCACCGAGCGGCCGCGAATGAAGAAATTCAGAAGGCAGAGGAAGACGTCAGATCATATCTTCGCGATTCATTTCAGAAACTTTTGTCAGAAGCCTCGATCAGTGAAGCTATCGCCGCTGTTCTCGATTATGGAGAATCCAGGGAAACTCACAAGAGAGTCATGGAGGTGATGAGGCTCATCGGATCGTGAGATCAACGGCAGATTCAGATGCCCCGATCAGCAATTGAAAGCAAAATCCCTGCGAACTGGTTGCACTTCATGAATTATCAGACTTAGACAATGCCAAAAGACGTCAAGACGAATAGCGCCCTGCCAATCCCGGATGTACGACGCCTCATCAGAGGCAGGGAAGAGTATGTGCTTGGCCTGCTTCTACTTATCGTCGCGTGCATCACCGCGGTGGTATTGCACGATACGGACAAATACGCATTTCTCTATTACGGCGACGCCGCATCGCACATTGTGAAGGCACGACAGTTCGTCGACTCTCAGCAACCGTGGCTTGATATTATCGGCACTGTCTGGTTACCTCTTCCGCATCTTCTGCTTCTTCCGTTCACCGCCATTGACAGTCTCTTTTTTTCAGGTATAGCCGGGCCGGCTCTAGGTATTCCCTGTCTGGTGGGGACTGGAATGCTGCTCTTCCTCATTGTCCGCAGACTCACAGGATCGCTACCGGTGGCATTTCTCAGTGCCTGCCTCTTCGGCCTGAATCCGAATGTCGTTTACATTTCCCTCACTCCGATGAACGAGGCCTGTCTTTTCTTCTTCGTAGCTCTCGGTGGGTATGCGCTCCTCCGTTGGGTGTATGAAGGGAGCAAGCGATGGCTTCTGGTGTGTGCCGCTGCAGTGATGATGGCAACGCTTTGTCGCTACGAAGCATGGCTCCTTGCCCCGTTTGTTTCCCTCGTTGCCGCGACAAAAGGTCTCTCCGCCTGGAAGCGATCTGAGCAGAAGAGAGCGATCAGGATGTTCTCGATTGCTCTGCTCAGTCTGGCGGGTATCATCTTCTGGTTTTGCTGGAACAATTACGAGTTCGGCGATGCGCTTCGGTTCGCTCCCTGGAATTTCCGCCCGCCCCCTTCAGATATAAACAACCCGATGCGCTATCGTCAGGAAGCGGTGTCACTCACGCTCCTGCGCGCCGTGTTGAACATCTTCGGTCCGGTGGTACTTCTTGCATGTGCAACAGGCATCCTCCGTCTCCGCCGTGTGGCTCCTGAACGGCGGCACCTCTTGCTGCCCGTATTCCTTGGGATTCCCGCGTTCTTCATTTTCACCGGTATCTTGTTTGACTACGTCTTGATCGATCAATGGTGGTGGAACTGGAGGTTCGTCCTGACGTTCGGTCTCTTCCTGTCTGTCGTCGGAGGAATAGGTTTGTCTGAATTCTTCAAGAAGGTGAGGTCGCGTGCAGTGCGTGGCGTTGTCGTAGCGTCTCTTCTTGCCATGCCGATCGTCCAGTTTACTGTGCCGTCCGTCAGCGTGGCGACGTATGAAGATGCCTCAAAGATCTTTGGCGGATTGAGCAAGTACGCAGCAGGCTTCGGCGAACAGCTGCGGTTACTCCACAAAGGAGGGAATATTGTGCTCTTTACCGGTTCCGGCCTCGGGGAGCGCATCATGGTATCCAGTGGGCTGCCGCTGCGGAATTTCCACCTCATTCAGTATCCCGGTGGATTGGACATCCAGGGACCGATACGATCTGGCGACAGGTATGTCGTGATAGGGAAAGTGCGGTTGCCGGATTCGAGGGAGGTGGTTGACTACTGGTTGGCTCGGAGAGAGCTGTTTCTGCGGTACTATGATATTGTATTCGAAGACAAGAACTATGTTCTCCTTGGGAGAAAAGATTGATTCAAGAAATTAACCGCGGATGACGCGGATGGGACGGATTTTCACGGATTGTTGGTGCACATTGAATAATGAATATCCGACCCCATCAGCATTCGGTGGAGAACTCCGAATGTCGAGGTGTGGTCAGTTGAGATTGATCCGGATGGTGAGCGGATAGATGCCGGTAAGATGGACGGGAGTCTCTTTGCTGTCATGAAGATCGACAACCCAGGTCGCTACAACGTAACCTATGACGGCCCCGAGAACGCAATCAGAGGTCCAGTGGTAGTCTTGATAGATTCTCGAAAATGCGGTGAGCGCTGCGGGCACAAATGCCAACACCTTCAGTGTTTTTGAATCTGCATTTCTCGAAAGGACGGTTGACAGGGCAAACGCGAGCGTTGCGTGTCCGGATGGAAGGGAATGAAGACCATCATCGAGGATCGTGAACGGCTGATAATTCCCCGCTCCTTTGTCCGTGTAGGGTCTCGCCCGACCGATAGCTGCTTTGAGGATCGTTGTGATGCCGCCGGAATAGAGAGCGGCCTGCACAATCTCAAATCCGACCTTCTTGGTTGAGTTGTCGTTTGTCAATAACCCATGCAGACCAAATGCGCCGGCGAATATCGCCGTCGAATACGTCTCTCCCCATAACTTCCCGAACTTGACCGGTGTGCTGTTGTAAGCGCTCCTGTCTTTCATCACCGCATCCCGGATCGGTTGATCGACCTGCATAACCAAGAACGTCCCCGCTCCGACTAATCCGATTCGTAGCCAATCATTTCCCTCCCACCGCGTCGGCTGCTTGATGAATTCGATAGTCTCATTCCCGAACTGGGAGAAATTGTAGCGATTCTGCGCGAAGAGGGAAGGCACGCAGATGATCCAGAGGAGGAGCGCGATAAGAACTCTTTGTCGCATCGGGTTGATCTCTGCTAGAGCCACTCCCAAAAAAGAACATCGTGTTTTGGATTTTAAGGTTCTCAACGCGGAGACGCGGAGATCGCGCCTGCCCGCCGCTAGGAATTCCTCGAGCCTGGCGGGGAGCACCGCAGAGTCAATTGCCTTTTCCTCTGTGATTCTCTGCGTCTCAGCGTTGAAAAACTCGATATGAATTTTTGGAAATGGCACTGGTTCTTCGTTCTTGGATTGCCGCATCTGCAGTCATCCTCCTCGCTTACAAGCAATGATGAAATCTTTGGATTCTCTGCTCAAATCGTGCTCTTCGTAATCTCCGTAAATATGTTCCAGCGTCAGCTTTGAGCGGGAGATGAGGTGCTCGAGCTCGTAGCGGAAAAAGAACCTCATGGACGTGTGCCATTGTTCGGTCATCGGCCCGTCGTCTTCGTCCCACGTGAGAGTCATCGTGATGTCGCTGATCTGATTGATGAAATCGGGCCTCGCAGAAACGACCCTCCTGAGCTTCTTTCCGGGAGCGTACTCACCCTCGAAATCGATCTGTTCATCGATGCCATGCTGGAGAATGCCCAAGTCGGGCACATAGAGATCGAAGATGAAGCTCCCGCCCGGGCTCAAATGATCGTGAATATTGTTGAGGACCTGGAGTTGATCTTCGACATCGATGAGATGCGAGAAGACACGGAACGGGGCCACGACGAGGTCGAATTTCTTTTCCAGGTTTAGTGACCTCGCATCCTGGCAGAAAACGCGATGGTGAAAGCTCTTATCCAGTTTCGCCCTTAACTGCTCAAGCATCGTGGCGCTGACGTCGATGCCGTAGATATCTGCCCCGTTGTTCACCGCATCGAGAAAGAATCGACCCGTGCCGACGCCGATTTCTAGGACCGGCCCTTTTGTCCCGAGTATTTTCTTGAGGAAGAAGTCGCGGTCTACCGTCCGCAGATGTGCGTAGATGACATCGTAGAAGCGGGCTATGTATTCTGGATATGGATCTTGATCTCTCATTTTGTGCTCCAGGTGCTGCAACAAGAAAGGGTCAAGGGTGTCTTATTCGTTTCTGGTTCTCAACGCAGAGACGTCCTTACTTCCACTTGATTGTGCAACCGATGGAGTAGGTTTCAGATTCACTCACCTCGATTCCAGCCAGGATCGCATCAGCTGCCTCGCCCACGTAGTTTATCCGTGCGGCAGAGTGTAGCTTGTTGTCATCCATCTTTCCGTGATAGCGCAGCTTTCGTTGGCCGTCGAAGAGAAAAAACTCCGGTGTGTGCGTCGCGCCAAATGCCATCGCGACAGACTGATCGTCATCACGAAGATAGGGAAAGTTGAATCCAAGCCTCCGTGCGCGCTTTACCATCTCTTCCTCATTATCCTCGGGATAGTTATCCGTTTCATTCGAGTTGATGGCAATGAGTTGAAATCCTTTTGGTCCATATTCGTTCTGGAACGCAATCATCCTGTCCTCGTAGGCTTGAACGGTAGGGCAGTGATTGCACGAAAAGACGACAACGATCCCCTTCCTATCTTCGAAATGCTTCAGAGAATACTTCTTGCCGTCGACACCCGGGAGGTTTTCGAATCCGGGGGCAGTCGATCCGATTTTCAATTTGTCGGTTGCCATGTGTGAGTCTTTCAAGAATGTGGAATGGCGGAATGATAGAAACCGTCTATCTGCGCAGCTCGCCTTCGACGGGACGGTTCTGGATGCCCAATTGCTCTTCAATCTTCTGTTCGAAGAACCGAACTTCGTCCGGGGAGTTGAGACCGCTGAGCAGCTTGATTTTCTTGTTCTGGTTGGAGATCGCGCTGAGCTGATATGTCAACCGCGTTCCGTTGTTCGAGCGAGTGACCCGTTCCTCGGAATAGAGCTGAATGAGATCTGACGCCTGCAGTATTCGGTTTCCGGGCCAGGGAAGGGGTTTGTGTTGAATGGAGAGTCGCCCCATTCCTACGGTGATGATCGTCTTGTTGTAGAAGCCGGCGAGCGCAGAGTAGGTGAGTCCGACACCAACGCCGACGTGGAGGAGAGGAAACACGAACATGATCCACGGAGCGCCCTGTGAGGAAGCGACGCTGTACCAGAAAACAAGGAACCCATCCCAGAAAAGCGCAAAGACGGCGAGAGCAATGTACGTCCACGAGAACCAGTTGTAGGACAATACAAGTCCAGTCGGACCGTGCTCAACGATGATATGTTCGGGCACCGGGGCTTTGAGGGGTTTTTGATCGGCGGTCATGACATCTCGTCGTTGTTCATGGAACGAAACGGTTGAACCTGATTAATGTAGGAAAAGGAACACAAAAAGAAAAGCATACGAGGAAACGCCCCGCAAAATCGGAATTTCGCTTTGCCATTCTGATTCTGGGTGATTACATTCTTGTCAAGGTGCCGGAGCCGTTGGCTCACTCTCCAATCGATGAAACCAATCCTTTCATCAGTTTGGCGGAAAGCGGTGCGCGGACATCGATCTTAATCAAACCATAGTACAACGAACAACCAAGGGGGTTTCCCAATGTCAATGGTCAAGGAATTCAAAGAGTTCGCGATGCGCGGAAACGTGCTTGACCTCGCCATCGGTATCATCATCGGTGCGGCCTTTGGCAAGGTCGTGAGCTCGATGGTCAACGATGTGCTCATGCCCCCCATCGGAGTCCTGATCGGCGGCGTCGATTTCAGCTCGTTCGGTTGGACGCTGAAGGAGGCGGTTGATAAGAATCCTGCGGCCATCCTGAAGTATGGCGTATTCCTGAACCATATCATCGACTTCACGATCGTCGCGTTCGCGGTCTTTCTGATCGTCAAAACTGTCAACAGGATGCAGCAGAAGCCTGCCCCGGCGGTCGCTCCGACGACGAAGAAATGTCCTGAATGCATGATGGACATCCCTCTTGAGGCGAAACGATGTGGCCACTGCACAACGAAGCTGTAGTGCCGCTTCCTCCGAAGGCCTGCCCGCCATTACGGGAATCTACAGAGGCAGGCGGGAGTCCCTCGGACAAAAAGTAATATTGTGTTTCGACATCGGGCCTGCTGATGGAAGCAGGCACTAGCGCCTTTCTGATTAGGCCAAATGCATAGCGCTAATACAAGATCTCTCATTATGAAGTGGCACTAGCAATGGACTCAGTCGCGTTTTATAGGAGAAGAACTGGAAGGAAATGACAAATGAAAAGGATTATCGTAGTGCTGTTGCTTGTTCTTGCCGGACGCGCCTGGTCGCAAGCACCGGCACCACAAAAGCCCGATTCCAGCAAGTGGGGGTGGAAGCATTCGGTGCTTTCCGGCCTGACCCTGACCCAGGTCTCGTTCAAGGACTGGGCACAGGGGGGCGAAGATGCTCTCGCGTGGACAATCCGACTCGATGGGCTCTCGAAGCTTGAGGACACGTCGCATGTCTGGGGGAATACGTACAAGATGTCGTACGGACAAGCGAAGATCGGTAGTGACCTCACGAGGAAGACGGAAGACAGGCTCGAGTTTGAATCGGTCTTCACCTACAAATTGGGGACGGAGATCAATCCGTATCTTGGTGCATCCTTGAAGACCCAATTTGCCGAAGGTGTCACGATCGACGCAGCTGGAAAAATGACTCCGGTTTCGAGGTTCTTCGACCCGGCGTACCTCACACAGAGCGCGGGATTTGGTTACAGGCCTTCAAAGGAGATCAAAACCCGACTCGGAGCTGCTCTCCGGGAAATCGTTACTTCGATCTACACAGTCTATGCAAACAATCCCACGACACTGCCGAGCGAGAGGGTGAAAACGAGAGTCGACGGAGGTCTTGAGTCCGTGACGGACGCCGAGTTGAAGCTCGACGACAATCTTCTCTTCAGGTCAAAGCTGGAGTTGTTTGCGCCGATTCGGAAAATCAGCGAAGTGTCGATGAGGATGGACAATACCCTCACGGCAAATGTGAGCAAGTACGTTGTCGTTATCCTGAGCGTACAGCTCATCAACGACGTGAACGCGTCGACAAGGCTGCAGAGTAAAGAAGTCCTTGCGCTGGGGCTCAGCTACACAATATACTAAGCGCAGGATGCCATGCGGAGGTGACCCTCAGCCTGACGAGTGCTATGAAGAAGGTCACCTTCAAGCGAGTTACAGAATTGTGCTTACGCCCGGTTCGCGCTGCCCAGAACGCTCACAATCTTGTGTTTGTAAAGTTCCTTGAGCTGGTCGCGTGCGGGGCCCAGGTACTTGCGCGGGTCAAATTCTGCCGGATTGTCCATGAACGCTTTCCGGATTGCTGCAGTCATAGCCAGGCGACCGTCGGAGTCGATATTGATTTTGCACACTGCAGAGGCAGCTGCCCGTCGGAGCTGCTCTTCTGGAATTCCAACTGCATCTTTGAGTTTGCCGCCGTTCGTGTTGATGATCCGAACAAGCTCGGGCGGGACAGATGATGCACCGTGGAGCACAATGGGGAAGCCCGGGATTCGCTTTTCTACTTCTTCCAGTATGTCGAAACGGAGCGGAGGCGGGACGAGTATACCCTCTGCGGTTCTGGTGCATTGTTCCGGTTTGAATTTGTTGGCGCCATGGGATGTCCCGATGGAGATTGCCAGCGAATCGACCCCCGTCTTCTTCACAAAGTCCTCCACTTCTTCGGGCTTGGTATAATGCGTCACGGCACTTGAGACTTCGTCCTCAATGCCTGCCAGCACCCCCAATTCGCCCTCCACACTTACATCGTGCTTGTGAGCGTACTCGACAACCTGACAGGTCACCTCGACGTTCTTGTCGTACGGATGATGTGAACCGTCGATCATGACGGAAGAGAAGCCGGATTCGACGCACGATTTGCAGAGCTCAAGCGTGTCGCCGTGATCGAGATGCAGCACGATCGGAATCGCGTAGCCAAGTTCTTTGGCATAGTCAACAGCACCTTTCGCCAGGTACTTCAACAGTGTCTGGTTCGCGTATTTGCGAGCCCCGCTCGAGACCTGGAGGAGAACGGGTGACTTCGTCTCGACGCACGCACCAATGATTGCCTGCAATTGCTCGAGATTGTTGAAATTGAAGGCCGGGATTGCGTAGCCGCCCTTGACCGCTTTCTGAAACAGTTCTTTGGAATTGACGAGACCTAATTCTTTGTAATGAGTCATGATCGTTCCGCTTTCGTTTGATCGTTCGTGGCAGAGTTGCAGATATGTCCTCGAACGCGGGGTGTTACCCCCGCGTCGGAGCATCTTCTTCATGATACAAGAATATTTCAAACAATTCTACTTGTTCCGTTTGAAGGGGTACTCTCCGAAGTCGATGTAGTCTGCTACCTTGAGTTTCATTTCATCAACTTCGCCGGAGGCGTTCAAAGTGAATGAGATGAACGTTTTCTCCGCCACAGGGTCCCGCCATGTTGAGACAAACGTATTGTATTGCCAGTGACCGAGGTCGCCGATGTATGTCGGAGAGGCGCTCAGCCGGACAACCAGCCTTCCGCTTTCTTCGGCGATTGTCGCTTCGCCGTAGGTTGTGTTCGTGTATGTTCCGGCGTAGCGGCTCAATGCAAGAGACGGGTGAGATGACTTTGCCCGGGATTTTTCCGCTGCGGCCTCTTCGGCTGATGACTTCGCCTCCTCGTTTGTTCTCACCTTGAGATAGAGTGAGCTCCAGTCCTCTGGTTTTGCCCCCAGGAACGCATCGAAGATCCGGTACAGCAGGGCGGTGTGAAGTGATGTGACGTGCAGGTTGGTGAGGATGACGACACCGAGTGCTTCCTCCGGCAGAAGTCCGACAACAGAAGACATTCCATCAGTTTCGCCGTAGTGGCGCACAAGATATTTTCCCCGGTACTCTGCGATGCTCCATCCCAGAGCGTACGCGGCAACGTGACCCTTCAGGAAGGCCGGAAGCGGAGGCTCAGGAGCGGAGTTGGATACAAGTGTTTGTGGTGACCACATATTCTCTGCGACGGCAGTACTGAAGATGCGCTTTCCTTGAAAAGCTCCCCGTCCGAGTTGAAGGCGAATCCAGCGTGCCATATCGGCAGCGTTCGAGTTGATGCCTGCTGCCGGCGAGCCATTGTCCAAGTTCCGCCAGGCGATCGCACGGGTCTTACCGTCGACTCGCATGTGAGGGGTGGCGATGTCCTCGACACCTTGAAGTGCACGTATACTCGTGCTGGTCGACTGCATCCCGAGCGGGAGGAAAATGCGTTCCTTCACAAAGTCTTCCCACGTCTTACCTGTCACAGCCGCAGCGACTTGTCCCGCCGCGATAAACATGATGTTCTGATATGCATATCGGCTTCGAAAGCTTGACGCGGGTTTCACGAAGCGTATTCGCCTGAGTGTTTCGTCCCGGCTGTAGGTTGACCCCCACCAGATAAGATCGCCACCGAAGGCAGGCAGGCCGCTGCGATGAGACAGGAGATCTCGGACCGTGATCTCGCGTGTCACGTACGGATCGTACAACTGAAATCCATCGAGGTACTTTGCGGCCGGATCGTCCCAACTGATCTTCTTTTCGTCTACGAGCATCGCAACTGATGCTGCTGTGAACGCTTTGGAGCACGACGCAATGCCGAAGATAGTCTTCTCATCGACCTGAGCGGAATTTCCCATTTGGCGAACACCATACCCCTTGGCAAACGCCACGCTGTCGTTCTTCACGATCGCAATCGCAAGGCCGGGGCAACCCCAATCCTGCAGTGTCTTCTGAACGTAGGCATCGAATCCCCTGAGCGGCAATCGTTGTGCCTGCAGATCGATTTCCCCCGAGCAGAGGGCAACGAAGAGGAAGAGAATTCGAGCTCGATTTAGTCGGTTTGGCATTGGTGCTCCGCGTTGATGTATGTGGGGGTTCATGGAAGAGATCCGACTTCCGCTCCTGTGTTCGTGTGAGAAGTCGGACATCTCAGCTAGGCTTCGTCAGGCGACGGCAGATTTTTATACCACGTGAAGTACAGAACAACAATCATTACAAGACATATCCCCGACCAGAGAAGAGCCTGAGTCCAGTTCCTCAGGAACAGGTAAAAGGGAATGATCCCAAGTGTTAACTGGAAGAAGGAAGCCAGGAACCCGTTCAGGAGATCGATGTGTCGCATACGATCGCCGACCGGAACAAGCGCGCGCCTCTCGGCTTCAAGACGGATCGGTTTCCAGAATCCGATTGGCCGGATTCTTGCATAGAACTTCACCAGAACTTCCGTGTCAGTAGGTTTGGTCATGTAGGTGATGATGATGGTGAGGACGAACGATGTCGCAATGCTTGCAGGCAACGACGTTGAGACTGGCCAGGAAGCGAAGAAGAGCTTCTGAACGAGGGCAACACATCCTGTCGCAAGCAGGCTCCACACGAACGCCCGTGCGCTGAAACGCCACCAATGCCAGCGTAACGTGCCGGGGAGCAGAATCATGGTCAGAATCACAAAAATCATTAGCTCCCAGATTGCGATGATTTTGTCGTACAGGAAGCTGAACGAAAATGCGACCGTTACCGACACGACCGAAGCCGCCATACCGAGTCGGATCAACTGCTTCTCACTCATGTTTTTGGCGAAGTATCGCTTGAGGAAGTCGTTTAGGATGACGGAGCTTGTCACGTTGATCATCGCGCTGATCGTCGACATGAGCGCGGCGAGCAGCACCGCCATGAAAAGTCCTGCCAACCCTACGGGAAGTCTCTTCAGTACCAGAGGCATAATCTTCTCTGCGTCGAAGTTGGCCGCCGATCCGAGATAGTAGATGCCGAGAAACAGAAATGAACCGGCGAGGAACCAACGCAGCGTGTGCCCGACCGTCCACATTCCCGCGGCGAGCGAGGCTTCCCGGGGATTCCTCGCCGTCAGAAAGAAGGTAAAGTCCCAGACGATTGGTCCGGCGAGTATTTTGAAGACGAGCCACGAAGTCCCCGCGAGGAGTATGGGTCCAAACCAGTAGTAGTGCTGGTGACTTTCTGGAGTCTCCTGGAGGTAGGAAGACCAAAGAGTCCACGTCGGCGTGAGTGAGCTCCATTGTGGGTCTTTGATGGCGAGGAACGTCGCCGTCTCCGGGATTTGGAATACCATCACCGTCAGTATCACGGCGCCAATCGCAATGAGGAGTGTCTGAAAAATGTCTGTGAGCACGACTCCGAAAAACCCGCCCACAGTGACATACACGCCTACGATGGCAAACACCATGAATGTCGATTCAGCGCGCGAAAAGGGAAGGAATTCTTCGGCGAATTTTCCTGTGCCAACCGAGAGGTACATCAAATTGAACATCATCAGCACGAGGAGGAAGATGGCGGTGGCGATGCGGACATATTCTGCGTCGCGTGTTTGTCCGAAACGGGTCTCATTCCACTCTGCCAGCGTCATCACGCCCGAGCGCCGGATGTACTTCGCCTGAAACGCCATGTAGAAACCCATCATGAAAAATCCCCAGAAAATGTGAGTGATCCAGACGGATTTTAGTCCTACATAATACATCATTCCGATGATCACCATGGTGCCGCCGATGTCGATGTAACTCGAGCAGCCCGACAATCCGAGCATCCACCAGCGAACGCTGCGGTCTGCGAGGAAGTAGGACTCCAGTTTCCTCGTCGCCCTGCTTCGCACCATGAAGCCGAGCGCAACGGTGATGAGCATGTACACTGCAATGATAGCGAGATCAATCGGATGGAAGTCCATTGAGGTCACACGGCTTGTGTGGGGTGGATGAGAATTGAAGGGCAGGCACTTTCAGTGCGAGTTGAGAAACCGGCAGCGTCCCGCCATGCTGCGGCTAGGGGAATGTAGAAAGCAGTCGTCGGATATTCAAGCGGACAACAGAAACGATTGCACAAGAGGAGGTGAATGAGTACTTTCCGGGCAGAGAACACCTATGACCAGCCGCGAACGCATACGCCGTATCATCGATGGCAAACCAGCCGATCGCTGCGGATTCTGGCTCGGGAATCCGCACGAC
Source organism: bacterium (assembly GCA_007280275.1). Taxonomy (GTDB): domain Bacteria; phylum Bacteroidota; class Ignavibacteria; order UBA10030; family UBA10030; genus UBA9647. The sequence goes on from QYQB01000219.1 coordinate 12,275, forward strand.
GACACCCTTCCCATCTATCACAAGTATTTCGGGACATCCACGCTGGACGAGCTGCAACTGAAGGTCGGAGACGACTTTCGCTGGATCACGCCCCTCTTCATCGACTCGACGTACCGGCACCCGGGGGGTAAGGGGCTGTTTGATCTGTGGAAGTACAAGAAGTCGCTCGGGGAAGCCGGGCCGCTCTCAGAGTGCGAAAGTCTCGATGAAGTGGAGTCGTACGACTGGCCGGAAGTCAAGTACCTCGATCTTACCGATTGCCTGTCGAAGTTGCGCAATGCTGGCGAGTACTATCGTGCGAGCGGATTCTGGACTCCGTTCTTTCATGATGTGATGGATATCTTCGGCGTGGAGAGTTACCTGACGAAGATGTACACACATCCGGAGATCGTCTGCGCCGTGACTGACCGCGTCTGTCAATTCTACTTCGAGGCGAACGAGTTGTTGTTCACGCAGGCGGGGGATACTATCGACGGGTATTTCTTCGGCAACGATTTTGGAACCCAGCGGGACCTTATACTGGCTCCCGAGCTGTTCGACGAGTTCGTCATGCCCTGGTTTCGCAGGTTCACCGACCAGGCTCATCGGCACGGTTATCAGGTCATCCTGCATTCGTGCGGATCGATCTATCGCGTGATCGACCGGCTCGTCGATGCCGGCGTGAATTGTCTTCATCCGTTGCAGGCAAGAGCGTTTGGGATGGATGCGGAAACCCTGGCGCGGGAGTTCAAGGGGCGCATAGCATTTCTTGGTGGGATCGACACGCAGGACGTGCTGGTGAACTCAAGCCCTGAAGAGGTGAAGGCGGAGGTACGACGAATCAAGGATTTGCTGGGTCCGCGGCTTATCGTGAGCCCGAGTCACGAAGCGCTGCTGCCAAACGTGCCGCCTGAAAACGTGGTTGCAATGGCCGAGGCGGCGCTGGAGTGAACGCTGCTTTTCTTCGAGCAAAGCAGTTCTTCGACAGTTGGACTGTCGAAGAACGCTCATGCTGGAGTTCTACTCCAGGAGATCGATCTTCATAACCGAGTGATCGTTCAAAAAGTAATTCCTCGCGCTCGAAAATTTCCAATATTCGGGCCTCTCAACATATCCCTTGACGACGGGATTGTGGTGGATGTACTCCAGCTTCTGATCGAAGAACTTACCACTTTCGATCACTATGGGGTGGCTGCCGCTTTGCCAGATCTTGTGAACATTTCCTCTTTCTTCCCGCCTGGCCACAGAGCGAAAGTACTTCAGTAGGCGCCTATTCCTTGTCTCGCCGAGAAGTTCCGAGATCCTCCAAGCGGTATGCCGTTTGTAATCTCTGATGATTGAAGACAGGTTTCCCTGGGATGCAGACACGATGGAATGAACGTGATTTGGCATGATGACATAACCGTGCACGAGGAGGCCCTTGTTTTCCTGGCAGTACTTGAGTGACTCGATAATCGTCTCGTAGAACTCAGGTGAGGTGAAGACGTACTGCCAACCGACGATCACGTCGGTGCAGAAGTACAGTGAATCTGACTCATCAAATGACCAAGGCTTTTTCATGGTGAGTTTCCAGTAAGGAGGGCTTTATGCGAGAGTGACTCTATCGCGGGGTACGTCCGGATGTGCAACTTTCGGACGATCAGATCAGGGTGAGCATGAAAGGTCTGTCGTTCTTCGACAGCCTCACTGTCAGAGAAGACCCATATCGGAGTTTCACTTCGGGAGCACACTACGGGCAATGCGGCAACGATTCAAGTTACAAATTCACGCAGATGAGTTCTATCAGAAAGGATTGGCACTTTGGGCAGGGTCCGAGAGTGTAACTCTCGCATGATTTGAGTCCGACAGTCCCGCCATCAAGATCGGCGGGCAGGTCAACTGTCGGACAGCAAGGGGGGGATCCGCCTGCTGTTCTTCGACAGTTGTACTGTCGAAGAAGGCCCATGCTGGAGTTACACTCCAGGGGAAAGGATTGACCGTTTGGGCAAGGTCCGAGAGTGGAACACTCGCATGGGGTGTGTTCGATCCAGCTGCAGGGGATCCCGAAAGCGGGGCAGTGCAACTGTCGGACAGCAGGGGGAGCGGCGCTGGAACGGCTTTTCGGCGCCACCAAACCACTGATCGCCGAGCCAACCAACCGCTCACCACTTGACTTCACGGTTGGCTGGGTAGGTCATTGAGTGATTATCTGTTCAAACCATGTACTTCCTCAGTGTCCTCTTCAGCTTGTGGATCTCTTCCCGGACTGACT
>QYQB01000249.1 GCA_007280275.1 bacterium
AAGTGTGTACTCCTTCTTGCCGATACGAGCCTCGTCAAGTCCGATGTCCCGCCGGGTTTCTCATCTATATTCTGGAATACAGCCTGGACTTCACAACAGCAGCCTCACACGCTTGGGATCCTGTGCGATCCTCAACATCCGGCTCTGAAGTACTTCCCGACAGAATATCATTCCGACTGGCAGTGGTGGGATCTCATCACCAGATCACGCGCGATGATACTGGACTCACTCCCTCCATCGCTCCGTCCGGTGGTGCGAGTAATCGATGATTGGTTCACGAACCGGAGGTTGGGGCTGCTCGTTGAGGCGAAGGTAGGGAAAGGAAAACTCCTTATCTGCAGCATCGATTTGAAGACCGATCTTGAGCGAAGGCCAGTGGCGCGTCAATTATTGTATAGCCTAACCAAGTATGTTTCGGGCAGGGAGTTCTCGCCAAAACAATCGGCGACGATAACTTCACTGAGGGGATTCTTCAGGTCGGCACGACATTGAGGTGTCGCCCTGTCGCGGGAACACAGACATAGTGCAATGGAAGATTTCGGAGAAAGAGACTCGTCGCCAATGACTTCATACGACTTCGGCAACCAGGCATCAAGGGTCAGCGATATATTCAGGTGGAAGGTCGTGTTGATGATGGTTCCTCTTACTATCCTTCTGATGCTTCCTGTGTTTCAGTCAGTTGCCCAACAAAGCTGGTTGTGGCAAAATCCATTGCCTCAAGGGAACAATCTCAGAAGTGTCTACGCTGTCAACACCAATCTTATTTTCACCGTTGGAGATGTCGGCACTGTGATGAAGACGACCAATGGTGGCTCGACTTGGGCGGTCCAGTCACCAGGAACTCTTGCCAACCTCAATGGGACCTGGTTCGTTGATGCCGGCAAAGGGTTTGCCGTTGGAGATTCAGGCACGATTCTTCGGACGACGGACGGCGGCGCAGCGTGGTCGCCCCAAATCAGCGATGTGAAGGATCCGTTCTACGCCATCACGTTTGTCGGGCCTGACACAGGAACTGCAGTCGGGTATCCAGGAATGATTCGGCGGACGACCGATGGTGGCCGGACCTGGACAGTCCAATTCGGAGGCTCGGCAAACTACTTTCTGGCGGTGTCGTTCATCGATGTCAACAAAGGCATCATAGTCGGATCGGCGGGGACAATCCTCCGAACAACGAACGGTGGAGCGAGCTGGAGTCGCCGGCTCAGCGGGACGACGAATCGGCTGTACGGTGTTTCCTTCAATGACACGACGAATGGAATAGCTGTCGGTGATCTCGGCACTATCCTCCGGACCACTGACGGTGGCGCCAGTTGGGCTTCCCAGCAAAGCGGGACATCGTATCATCTATACGCAGTCCGTTTCATCAATGCCAGCATGGGTATTGCGGTTGGAGATGCCGGACTTGTTCTGCGAACAACCGACGGGGGCATTACCTGGGTGCAGCAGGCCATGGGAGCGGCATCATGGTTTGCCAGCGTGTCGTTCACAAGCTCACTTCTTGGCACTGCGGTGGGACCGTATGGTGCGATCTCTCGCACGACTGACGGCGGAGTAACGTGGGCTGCTCAAACACCGGGACCAAGGAGCTCATTCTACGGAGCAAGCTTCATCGGAACCTCAACCGGGGCCATCGTTGGGTACTATGGCGCAGTGCTACGCACGGATGATGGTGGCGTAACATGGGTTTCTCAACGGACAGGGTCAACTGACGATCTCCAGGCGATTGCCTTCGCAGACCGAAACACGGCGGTGGCAGTCGGAAGGTCGGCAGACATCATACGCACCACCAATGGCGGCCTTAGCTGGACGAGGAGCGCGTGGGGAGCAACTCTCTCCGGGGTCTCATTCGGGTCACCAACCACCGGGGTGATCGTGGGCCGAACCACGACACTGACTGGTGAAGACAGAACTCCTGGTGAAGACAGAACTCTCATGCTGCGCACAACGAATAGTGGAATTTCATGGTTCCAACCTCCCGCCCCGAAGGTGCCTCGGACGCATTGGTTACGTGGAGTCTCTTTCAGCATTGCGAATGTCGTGACTGCGGTGGGTGATAGCGGCAGCATTCTTCGTTCGACGGACGGAGGACAGACGTGGCTCCTCCAGGCGGGACTGTGGCCCGGAGAGGATCTGGAATACGTAGTTCCTGTGGTTACATTCCTTCGTCTGCGTGGCGTATCATTTGCAGACACCAACAGGGGGATTGTCGTGGGCGATTCCGGACTGGTCCTTCGTACGACCGATGGGGGCTCGTTGTGGAAGGCACAACAAAGTGGTACGACACAAAGATTGGACGGAGTGCGAATGATCGATGCGCAAACGGCGATCGCTGTAGGTGACAGCGGGACAATCATTCAATCCGGTGATGGTGGTTTGACATGGACGGCGCAATTGAGCGGGACAAGAAATGCTTTGTATGCAATCACGTCTGCCGGTGTCAACAGAGGATTTGCCGTCGGCGAAGGCGGTACCATCCTCGGACCATCACCAGGGACGGTCACTTCCATCCAGAAGGAAGGTTACGGCCAGGTGCTGCCGCGTGAACTCGCATTGGCACAGAATTACCCGAACCCGTTCAATCCAACAACAGCTATGAGCTATCAGCTAATAGCTCATAGTTACGTTACGCTTAAGGTTTTTGATTTGCTCGGTCGCGAAGTCGCCACACTTGTGGAAGGAAAGATGGATGCAGGCGCTCACACGGCTGTCTGGAACGCCGCGGGATTCGCAAGTGGAGTATACTTCTACCGTTTGAACACTCGTCCTCTTGCTGACGGAGCAGGAGTAGAGGCCGTTGAGACAAAGGCCATGATGATGGTGAAATGAATCGCGGCGCTTACGTGTGGATAAGAAACGAGAGATGATGCACACCGAAACTATGACATCCCGCGAACGGGTCATCAAAGCTCTCAATCATGAGGAACCCGATCGCGTTCCCATCGACCTTGGTGGATTCCAAACGGGGATTCACAAAAGGGCCTATCGGGCACTTATCGACCATTTGGGCTTCAATGAAGAAATCCAGACGCTCGATCCGGTGCAGCAGCTCGCGATTCCTTCTGAACCCGTCCTGCAGAAGTTCCATGCCGACATTCGCTATGTCACCGCCCATGCTCCTGCTGGCTTTGAAGGAAAGATCGAGATCAATGACCGGGAAGGAAGACGCTGGCATGATCTGAGAGATGAATTCGGAGTCGTATGGTCAATGCCGGATGATCAGATGCTCTATATGGACATCTCGCATCATCCGCTGGCGGAGGCAAAAATTAAAGACGTTGAGGGATACCCATTCCCAAATGGAGGCGATCCGAGCCGGTTTACCGGCGTCCGCGAGAAAGCCCTCTCGATGCATCAGAACACTCCCTACGCGTTGTCGAGCGGCATCTGCGGAGTGACGTATGAAGTCTGCTGGTATTTGCGCGGAATGGAACGCTGGTTCCTGGACACAATGGAGAACCGGGCGTTTTGCGAAGCGCTCATCGATCGTACTGCTCAGTACTGGGTGGATTGGATGACGGGATTTCTGGGCGAGGTGGGTGATGTACTGGATATTATCATGATTGGCGACGATCTCACGGGCCAGGATGGTCCGATGTTTGCACCACAGTTCTATCGGGACGTTGTTCGGCCGCGCCAGCAGAAAGTCATCGATACGATCAAACAGCGCACGAAGGCCAAGATCTGGTACCACACCTGCGGCGATTGTTCCGAGTACATCCCGGACCTCATCGACATGGGAATTGATATCCTCAATCCGGTTCAGATCAACACCCGGGGAATGGATCCGAAGGTCCTGAAAGGCGCGTACGGAAAAGATCTGGTTTTTTGGGGAGGTGGCATTGACTCGCAGCGTGTTCTTCCGTTCGTTTCACCGGAGAAGATCAGAGAAGAGGTGAGGAAGAACCTGGCCGTCTTCAAGCCGGGGGGCGGATATGTGTTCAACAACGTGCACAATATCCAACCGGGTGTGCCTGCGGAAAACATTGTTGCGATGTACGAAGCTGCGTACGAATTCGGTTTTTATGGCTGACAAACGAACGAAGACTCAATCAGAGGGACGAAGCCATTCCGGGAAAAGGTCCAGAAGGGAGCGAACATTCGCTGCCTTTCGGTACCCGAACTACCGTCTCTGGTTCCAGGGCCAGATAGTATCTCTGTTCGGCACGTGGATGCAGACCACCGCGCAGGGCTTCTTGATCTTTGAATTGACTCATTCGCCGGCGTACCTTGGATATGTCGGTTTTGCCTCCGGCGTGCCCGCATGGCTTCTCACGCTGTATGGTGGAGTGCTTGCTGACCGCGTGTCGCGGCGAATGCTTCTTATCGTCACGCAGACTGCCATGATGATCTTTGCGTTCGTCCTTGCTGGTTTGGCGTTCCTGCACATCGTCCAACCCTGGCACGTCCTGGTGCTTTCGTTCTTGCTCGGTGTCGCAAACGCATTCGATGCTCCCGCGCGCCAGGCATTTGTAGGAGAATTGGTCGAGCGTGAGGACCTGACGAATGCCATCGCACTCAATGCAACAATGTTCCATACTGCGACGGCGATCGGTCCGGCAGTCGCGGGCGCCACGTACGCTCTGTTCGGTCCTGCATGGTGTTTCACGATCAACGGGATCTCGTTCATCGCTGTCATTGTGGCGCTTCAGATGATGCAACTCAAGCCGCAGGAGCGTTCTGTGGAAGTCACATCGGTGAGGGGAGAAATCAAGGAAGGGATTCTGTACGTCATCCGGCATGATCTTGTAAGAGTGTTAATTGCGATTGTCGCCGTGAACAGCCTGTTCACGCTCTCCCTCAATACGCTGATTCCTGCTTGGTCAGTGACGATCCTGGGCGGTGACGCAACGACGAACGGGTTTCTGAATTCATCGCGGGGAATGGGGTCACTCATCGGGGCTCTGGTTATTGCGACGCTTGGGCGCATCTCATACCGGGGGAAGCTTGTGATGTTCGGATCCTTTCTTGCACCAGTGCTTCTGCTCGTTTTTGCAGTCTTCCAAGGCTTTACAGCCTCGCTGATTATCATTGCCGGCATCGGCGTGGGAACGATCATGGTCATGAATCTGGCAAACGCCCTGGTCCAGACGTCGACTCCTGAAAAGCTGCGTGGACGCGTGATGGGTGCCTACACCTGGATCTTCTTTGGCTTCATGCCGATCGGCGCGTTGTGGACCGGTGAAATGGCCGCCAGATTTGGTCTGTCAGAAGCAATAATCATTAACGGGATGATCGCACTTGTGGCTGCTGTGGTTCTGTGGGTGTTCTTCCCAAAATTGAGGGAACACTGAACCTGCTGGAAGCCTGACCAAAAAGTGCGAAGAAAAACCTGACAACAATAACTTCTCAAATCCTTTCTTTTCTTGGCGTCTTCTACGCGAGCTCGGCGGTTGAAATCTTCTTCCTGAGTTTTCTGCAGCGCTTCTAATGACTTTCCTAGAAAGTAATATTGTGTCTTCGTTTGTTATTGGTTCTCAACGCAGAGACGCGGAGGTCGCGGAGCTACGCAGAGATATTGATTATTTCCTCTGCGATTCTCTGCGGTCTCAGCGTCTCCGCGATTGGATCCCCAAGATGACTTATTTGAATTGGCATTAGCACAGAAGAACTACTTGACAGCAAAACGAAGCCCCTCACCTGCCTTGGCTGATGAGGGGCTTTGTGTTTGAGAAGCAGCGAAGGAAGGATTCGACTCCCTCGTCCGCAAGTGTACTACATCACCGGCATTTTCCCGAGAACGTCTTCAATCTTCATGTTTTTCAGCGTGCCGAGTTTGAGATCGTTTAAGCCTTTCTCCACGGTCTTCTTATCTCCGACGATGATGATGGCGATGTTCTTCGGGTCGATGTATTTCTTTGCCACCCGTTGCACGTCCGACTTGGTTACAGAGAGGACGTTCTTGATGTAGGTATTGAAATAATCACCCGGCAGATTGTACAGCATCAGCTCGCTGAGCTGGCCGGCGACCTGTCCGACGGTCTCGAAGTCGCCTGGGTAACCGAGTGCCAGGTAGTTCTTTGCACGCGTGAGTTCCTGATCGGAGACCTGTTCAAGGATGGCGTTCAGCTCCTTCATGAACTCTGTCATTGCCTTATCGGTCACGGCCGTCTGGACCGAGGAATTTGCGCTGAATGCGCCAGGCGCGGGCCGCATATCGAACGCCGATCCGGCGCCGTACGTGTAGCCATTTTTCTCGCGCAGGTTGTTGTTGAGGCGGGATGAAAATGAGCCGCCCAGAATTGTGTTCATGACCATAATCGGAAAGTAGTCCGGTGTCGTCCGTTCCACTCCGACACGAGAAATGCGAACGACGGACTGCGGTGCGTCGGGTTTGTCGATCAGGTAAATTGTCCGCCCTTTGACCTGGTCGGCGACCGGGACTTTCACATTGGCCGCCTCGCCTTTCTGCCAGTTGCCAAACGTTTTCTCCAGTTTCGCGACGATATCGGCCATCCTGATATCGCCTACAACAATGAATGTGGCATTGGAGGCGTTGAAGTACTTCCCATAGAATCCCTTCAGGTCCTCCAGGGTGAACCCCTTGAGGGTCTTCTCTGTCCCCATTGTTCCACGTCCGTACGGATGCTTTTCGCCGAAGACGAGTTTCGCGGCAGCCGTTGCCGCAACCATTGTTGGCTGATCGTACATCTGAACAAGCGAAGTCAGGCGCTCCTTTCGGAGACGTTCAAGCTCGTTGGCTGGAAAGGTGGGTCGCAGGATGATGTCTGCAAAGAGCTCGAAT
>QYQB01000056.1 GCA_007280275.1 bacterium
AGATTGTGTATAAGAGACAGGGAGGAATAAGATGTCAGACAGAACCATCACCGCGTACACAACCGATGTCCGAGGCTTCTTAAACCGGCACTCTACAGAGCTCAACTCCATTGTCGCAGTTCAGACAAGGGACCTGGAGGACTACCTGTATGGCCTTGCGCGCTCTCGACTACAATTCGCATCGGTCAGACGCGTTTCATGTGCGCTCAAGAGTTTCTTCTTGTTCCTTCTCGACCAGGGGGTAATTCACAAAAATCCCGCCGCCACATTGGCTGTAAGGCCTGTCAGACAAGAAGTCCTTTCCTCCGAGGAGATTGTTTCAATTTGTCACTATCTGAGTCGTCGTCAGGCATCGACAGAGAGAGGTGACAGTTTCCGCTCTCGAAGGGATGAACTCATTCTTATCCTCATGATTTTCTACGGAGTCCGCCAATATCAGATCTGCATGCTGAAACTCTCTTCCATTCGGACGATCGATAAGTCTGTCTCACTCACCATCAGCAAATTGTTCACTCTTCGCCTTCATGCACAGGTGCTCAGGAAACTTCGCTCTTACCTCGAGGCCAGAGGCTCTAACTCCGACACGATATTTCTGGACACCCTCGGGAAGAAACCGCTGGACAATTGGAGTGTTCGCCACGCGCTGAATGATCTCAGTCAAGCTCTCCAGTTCGACTGCTCACCCAAATTGTTGCACAACACCTACATGTATCTGCAGCAACATCCGGAGATAAGAGAATCGCTCATCAAGCGCATTCTATCCAACGAATTTACCCACGACTATGGTGTTGCACCAAATGCCTAGTCATGCACTGACTCGGTTGATAGTTCTGTCCCTCTTGTGCAGGAGTCCTTATTCTTTCTAGGTTTGGTGGGTGAATTGCCTACATCGGCCCCAAGAGGTTCGTATGCGAAACATCAGAAAGGTTACCCCATGAAATGGTTCCATCACGAGTGTGCGGCAAGCAATGATCCAAAGCTCCAGATCCTCGGCTCAACCCATGGAGCCGAAGGTCTTGGCATTTTCTGGGGCATCTTGGAAAGAATCGGACAACATTCTGACACATTTCACCTGAAAGTCATGCAAATCTCAGAGGAAAGTGATCAAACCTTCATGAATCTCCTTCAAACCTCTGAAAAAAGCCCGGACAACTTCTCCGCAGTTCACCTCGACCTGGCGGAGATCCCAAGGCTTCCAGCAAAAATCCTGGCAAAAAACCTCTTCACTTCTCCACGCAGATTGAGAGAAGTCATCGAGACCTGCATCCAGATCGGACTCTTCGACTCTGCCAAGTGGCTGAAATTCAACATCTTATACAGTCCCTCATTCGAGCAAAGTGCGGATGACTACACGCGACGCATGCACAAGAAGACGGACACCGTTCGGACAGACTCCGAACATTGTTCGGACAATATCCGAACACTCTCCGGAGTTTGTCCGGACAATATCGGACAAACTCCGGACTCGCTTCGAACAAAATCCGCGAAAGTTCTCCTAGAAACAGAAGAAGAACAGATACAGAAGGAGAACAGAGATAGAACAGAAAAAGATTTGTTTGTTAAAGACGCCGAAGAAAAAATCAAGAAAGCCACATCTTGCCAGAACGGCTTTGTCAAGAATGACAATTATCTCATCGAACTCTCCCAGGATGCATTTTTCGAATACAGCGCCAGGGTTCGTTCCGAACTTGCCAGCTGGAATGATGGCCGTTCAAACAAGTTCGATTGGAATCCAACTGAAGCCGAGCTTCGCAAGCTTTTCTTCGGTGGGGAACCGGAACACAAGGAGAGATCGTGCTACAGCGCCTACAACCTGCTCGGTGAGAAAATCCACTACGCAGAGCTCGTGTTGCGGGCACTACGCTTGATGCTCAAAGCGAGTGAGAAGACTCGAATCGCAAATCCGTTCGGCTGGACCTGGTCATGCCTCCACGGCAACGGCGATGGAACCCTCCCATGGGTCCAGCTGCTGACCGCGGATGAAGAGAATGGCTCAGTGTCACTGTCACGAACCCGCGTTCGGTACAATCATCCACCATGATCCAACCCACCTGTTTCAGAACAACATTCGCATCGGCGGGTCTCAATGTTTCTCGGCACTCGGATTCTTCGCGTATCTGATCTTCCGGGTGTTCAGAGCATTCTTCCTCTTCAGGCCTCAGAAATACAGATGAAGTCAATACGGCGAGATAAAGTGAAAAGCGAATAATGTCGATGTTAAACAATTTTGGGGGCGTCCAATGGGCAAAGAACAGATCGAGATTCTGGAGAAGTTGAATCGAATCGAAACTCTTCTCGCGGAACAACAGCCAGCGCCCATGACTCTCGCAGAGGCGGCCACGTATCTGCACGTCAGCAAACAGACTCTCTACCGCATGACAAGTCAATCACAGATCCCGCATTACAAGCCGAACGGGAAGAAGCTGTATTTCACCAAGCATGACCTGGACCAATGGATCCTGCGCAACCGGGTCCGGGAAGTAAAGCGATGATGCCGGGCTGGATCAAACTTCACCGTCAGGTCACGGAGAATATCTCCTGGTTCTCGGAATGCTTCACGAAAACTCAAGCATGGGTGAACCTCTTGGTGTACGGCCGGCTGGATTGATTTTGATCTAGCCAACTGCTACCTTCATAAGTGGGAAGAGTGAGACAATGAGGAGTATTTGTTGCACCGTTGTTGCACGAAACGGGGTATATACGAGAAAAGGCTTGATAACAAGGGGTATTATGATACGGGATAGATTATATCTCCAAATGAAGTACGGAGTCTTTACTATACTTCTTGCTGCGATCGTGTTTCTTCTTTCCGGTTGCGGCTCATCCGGGAGTTCGCAAAAAGATGATTCTCCTCCGCCGGGGGAACGCGATCAGCGGGTCCCACTCTCCCGCTATGAAAAAGCATTCAACCCATCCAGTTATGACGACGAAATTGCAGAAATCCAGAGACGGCATGTGCTTGAGCAGGAAAAGGCTGCAGCGGAGCATAAGCATGACAGCGTCGTCGACGAGTCCGAATTCTCCCAGGGATACCGCATCCAGATCTTTGCGACCGGAAACATCGACGAAGCCAACGCGATGCGCATGACTGCGGCACAACGTATCACAGATGACTCCCTCTACGTCGTGTTCGATCCTCCCGTGTATAAGGTCAGGATTGGCGATTTCCGGACACGGGCTGAAGCCAACCAGAGGCTCGGGGCTGTCGTTGCCCTTGGATTCGCAGATGCGTGGGTCGTGGGAGATAGGATCATACAACGCAAACTTGTTCGGGTGCCGGCCCAGGTCCCGCCGCGGAGAGAATAGCCCGCCGGAAGCGTGAAGTCCAAGCAGCTTGCCGGCTTCTTCCACTTCCTACTTCTTACTTCTTACTCCTTACTCCCTACTTCCTAGTCCTTACTTCCTACTCCTCCCTCCATCTAAACCTGTTCGGAATCGCCGGAGGACGAACTCCGCGACAATTCGCGCGGCAAGGAATATGCGACATTCCCGACGAGGATATGCTGGTCGACATTTTTCCTCTGAGGAATAACGCGCTCACCGCTCGCGCCGCGATGCCCTATCGTGATATTGGAACCCTTTGCCAGGGTCTCTCGACCACCGGCTGTGGGGGCTTCCGCCGGTCTGCTTTGAAATCCCCGTCCGGATCTGTTCGAAAAGGTTTGGCACCGTTGTGACAACCTCCGGTTGAATATCAGGCACGTTGACACATACTGTCTCAGTGTCTTCTGCTTATATGACCGTAGCACCGCGCGCAATCTCAGTGCAGCAGCTTGCTCTATACGCTCAAAGGGTTGACAGAGGTGAGGAATCAAAAGCACGCGGAGCGATCACTGAGCGAAAAGACCTCAGCAACTGACTTGACGTTTGATGGCAGTTTCTCTCTCGTCGATCGATCATTCTCACTATTGACAATGATTCGCTGAAGAATTCCTGCTCCTGAATCGATCTTCAGGGATTTTCCGGACTGAAGGGAGCCACAAACCCGGTCGAGACCCCATTGTCGCCACACGGCTGCCTACCTGTCCGCCGTTCTGTCCACCAACACTCCACGAAGCACAGGTGGAGGTACTTCAGCTTCACTGCACGAAACATCTGTTCCCAGAAGTGCATGGTGCGATCAGATACACAGAGAAAAACATTTTTTTTTGTCCGCCCACTTCTGCAACGCTGTGCGCCTTCCGCACCCAAGAGGCTTGAGCCTCTGGCTCAATGTCCACCGGCTTACAAACCGAAGCGTTTCGGCCCCACCCAGACCGCGCCCGCCGGAACGACTTGTCGGCCGCGTCTCTCCGATCGCAGTCCTGACAACAAGATAGTTGAGTCTGTATGCGAATTGCGGTGGCGTGAGCGTTAGATAGTTTGAACGACTTCACGACTTCATGCAGGTGAATAAAACTGGAGAATGCAGGTTGACCTGAGTGAAAAAGGCACATGGAGAAATCGCGTCAGGACTCTGAGGGACTTTGCCAACCATGCATGGATATCGCGATACGGCGTAACTCCGAGTTCACATACAGTGTGGCGCTCGGTCACCGGATTGTCGATTCGAGGTCCTTCGTAGATCGCTATGCTATTTCACGGAACCGAATCGCATGTGACAAAAAAGTCGTCCGGCGATTTTTGGCTTTCGCGACCGGCTTACATGCTCCTAACCGAGGTTATGTCAAGTGAAATTATACCGGAGATCGTCGCGGTCTAAATATTAACTTGACAAAGGTACCGCAACCGCTTATATTCACAGTGAGTTGCATCAGTTGAAAACCTGATTTGTTGTTCTTTACCCCCGAGACGTTCCGTCTTCCACAAGGGGTATCTTGAAGTGGGAGGCAACGTCACTCGCCCTCGAGAGGCGTCAACCAAAACAAAGATAATGACCTATCCAAGGACAGGCTCCTGCTTGCCCAAGGATGGCTTTTTCCTTAGAGATTAGAAACCCTACTTTCACGAGAGCGTAACCAAGAGGAGAGTGCTATGGTTGAAAAGGCGACGATTTCGACGCCCGAAGTAGCTGAGCGCGCTGAACAATCCACCGATGTTCGTGGGCTGAAATTTCAGCGCTACTTTTCAAAACCCGGAGTCCATCCTTTCAATGAAGTTGAATGGGAGCTGCGTACGGCAGTAATCACCAACGAAAAGGGAGAAAAGATATTTGAACAGAAGGACGTCGAGATCCCGAAGCCGTGGTCGATGACCGCAACCAACGTCGTCGTCTCGAAGTACTTTCACGGCAAACTGGGCTCTCCCCAACGCGAACATAGTGTCAAACAATTAATCGAGCGTGTTGCACGAACAATCTACACCTGGGGATTGAAAACCGGTTACTTCGCCAGCCAGGAAGATGGTGACATTTTCTACAACGAACTCTCCTACCTCCTTGTCAACCAGCAGATGTCTTTCAACAGTCCTGTCTGGTTCAACGTCGGAAACGAAGATCATCCTCAGTGCTCAGCGTGCTTCATCAATTCGGTCCAGGATTCCATGGAGTCAATTCTGACCCTTGCAAAGACGGAAGGGATGCTCTTCAAGTGGGGATCAGGAACCGGCTCGAACCTCTCGACTCTGCGATCGTCGAAAGAATCTCTCGCCGGCGGAGGCACTGCGTCGGGCCCTGTATCTTTCATGAAGGGATATGACGCGTTCGCAGGCGTCATCAAGTCGGGCGGCAAGACCCGCCGGGCAGCAAAGATGGTGATCCTCAACGTGGATCATCCGGACATCAACGAATTCATCAACTGCAAAGCTGACGAAGAAAAGAAAGCGTGGGCGCTCATCGAAGCAGGATACGATGGCGGCTTCAATGTCCCTGGTGGTGCGTACGACTCCGTCTTCTACCAGAACGCCAATCACTCGATCCGGGTGACAGATGAATTCATGAAGGCGTTTCTGGAAGACAAAGAGTGGGCGACAAAAGCCGTCACCTCGGGCAAACCTGTTGAGAAGTATCGAGCACGGGACATGATGCGACAGATCGCCGATGCGGCGTGGGTCTGCGGTGACCCCGGGATGCAATACCATACGACGATTAACAGCTGGCACACGTGTCCGAATACTGCACCGATCAACGCTTCGAATCCGTGCAGCGAGTACATGTTCCTGGACGACACAGCCTGCAACCTGGCGTCGCTGAACCTCATGAAGTTCCGTCGCCCTGACGGCGAGTTCGATGTCGAGTCGTTCAAGAAGGCAGTGGAGGTCACGATTACGGCTATGGAAATCGAGGTGGACAACGCCAGCTACCCGACCCCCGCGATTGGTCAGAACAGCTTCGACTACCGCCCGCTCGGTCTTGGCTACGCCAACCTGGGTGCTCTTCTCATGGCCCGCGGGCTGGCGTACGACAGCGACGAGGGACGGGCATTCGCGGGAGCGATTACTTCGTTGATGTGCGGTGAAGCGTATAAACAGTCGGCGCTCGTCGCCAAAGAGATGGGGCCGTTCAAGGGATATGCCATCAACCGCGAGCCGATGCTCAACGTGATGCAGAAGCACGGTATTCATGCCGAGCGGATCAATCGGGAGTTCCTGCCGGCAGACCTCTGGGACGCCTCCAATGATGTCTGGAAAGACGTTTTGAAGTACGGCAAGCAGTACGGCATCAGGAATTCACAGACGACGGTGCTGGCCCCGACGGGAACAATCGGATTCATGATGGACTGCGATACAACCGGCGTGGAACCGGACATCGCCCTTGTGAAATACAAGAAGCTGGTCGGCGGCGGACTGATGAAGATTGTCAACCAGACAGTTCCGGAAGCTCTTCGCAAGCTCGGATACGATGGCGAACAGATCGAGCACATCGTCGCTTACATCGATAACAACGATACGATCGAACGATCGCCACATCTGAGAGAAGAGCACCTGCCGGTCTTCGACTGTGCGTTCAAGCCTGCAAACGGCGAGCGCTCGATTCAGTATATGGGACACATCAAGATGATGGCGGCAGTCCAGCCGTTCCTTTCGGGAGCCATCTCAAAAACAGTCAACATGCCGACGGATGTCAGGGAAGAAGATATCCAGCAAGCATATATTGAGGCATGGAGACTTGGGCTGAAGGCTATTGCCGTGTACCGCGACGGCTGCAAGCGGACACAGCCTCTCAGCACGTCGCTTGAGACGAAGAAGGAAGCCACGAAGGCACACCCCGCGCGACGGCGCCTTCCAGACGAGCGGCAGTCCATTACACACAAATTCAGCATCGCCGGCCACGAAGGCTATATTACTGTCGGCATGTTCGAGGATGGTATGCCGGGCGAGGTCTTCATTACAATGTCCAAAGAGGGGTCAACCATATCAGGCATGATGGACTCCTTTGCCACTTCGATTTCGATCGCCCTGCAGTATGGTGTTCCGCTCAAGGTTCTTGTGGACAAGTTCAGCCATGCCCGGTTTGAGCCATCGGGCTTTACGAACAATCCTGAGATTCCAATCGCCAAATCCATCAGCGACTATATCTTCAGGTGGCTCGGTCTGAAGTTCCTTCAAAAAGACGACGCTCCGACAACGGGCGGGATATCACCGACGGCAACGGAAATGGCGCACCAACCGAAAGCCCGTCAACACGATTCGTCTCAAAGGAGCTCTTCTGCTCTCGAGCGGAACGAGAAGGTCGTTTTCCAAACGCAGTCTGATGCCCCCCCCTGCCACGAGTGCGGAAGCATCATGATCCGCAGCGGCAGCTGCTACAAGTGCCTGCAATGCGGTTCGACCAGCGGGTGCTCGTAATCCAGCAGGACACGTTCAGAAACAACAGAATCGGCACGCTCGAACTCGGGCGTGCCGATTTGCATTTTTGTCTTCCTGCAAGGCAAGAGACTTGCATTTTTGACACGAACGACCTACCATCTACCTATCGGTTTTCGAAAACCATCCATCACACATTGAAAGGCGAACGAATGAGGAATTTCCTCACAAAGCTCATGCTCCTTCTGGCTTGCACAACCGTTTCTCTTCTCGCACAACAAACCCCGCAGGAAGGCGCGCTTCTTGCGAAAGCCCAGAAGCTCGCCCAACAATTCATCATCGTCGATACGCACGTCGATGTTCCCTTTCGGTTGAAAATGAAATGGGAAGACATCTCCGAACGTACTCCCAATGGCAATTTTGACTACGTACGGGCGAAACAAGGCGGGCTCAACGCACCATTCATGTCAATCTACATTCCGCCTGAATACGAACAAACCGGCGGCGCCAAACAGCTCGCTGACACGCTCATCGATATGGTCGGGACAATCGCCAACAGTTGGCCGAAGAAGTTCGCAATCGCCACCTCTGTGAATGACGTGACAAACCAATTCAAGCGTCGCGTCATCTCATTGTGCATGGGGATGGAAAACGGTTCGCCGATCGAACATGACCTGAAGAATGTCCAGTACTTTTATGATCGGGGGATCCGCTATATCACTCTCGCACACGGCAAGACCAATCACATCTCAGATTCGTCCTACGACACGACGCACGTGTGGAAGGGGTTGAGTTTCTTCGGCCGCCGGCTCGTCCTTGAGATGAACCGTGTCGGTATCATGGTGGACGTGTCGCATATCTCTGACGAAGCATTCTACGAAGTCATGAATGTCACCCAAGCACCTGTCATTGCGTCGCACTCTTCGTGCCGGTTCTTCACACCCGGATTTGAACGCAACATGTCTGACGAAATGATCAAGATACTCGCCGGAAAGGGGGGCGTTATCCAGATTAACTTTGGCTCGTCTTTCCTCCGCTCGGACTATCAGAAACGGGAAGACGAACAGGGGAAACAAATAGCCGCATACATGAAATCGAAGAACCTCAAGTACAGGGACACTGAGGCACAAACATACATCGCTGCGTACCGAAAGGAACACCCGATCACCTACGCCGATGTTACGGATGTGGCGGACCATGTCGACCATGTCGTGAAGCTCGTCGGCGTGGACTATGTCGGCATCGGCTCGGATTTCGACGGCGTCGGCGACTCGCTGCCTACAGGGCTCAAGGATGTGTCAATGTATCCAAACCTGATCTACGAGCTCTTGAAACGGGGCTATTCCGAAAAGGATATCCAGAAAATCTGTGGAGGAAACCTGCTCAGGGTCTGGTCGCAAGTCGAACGAAGAGCAAAAGAAATCAAGTCCGGAGAGACGAACTGACAAGGTCGCTCCATGAACAAAGCAGCTTCATTTCCATTATCGCGGATGGATATAATGAAACGGGCATTCACTGTTCTTCTCGTACTGTCCTTCACTGTGACGATATCCCAAGCCCAGTCGAATGGACGATCACACGTGCGTGATCTTGGAGTTGAGATCGGGATCTTTCCCGCAGGAAAACTCAACGCGATCACAGATGTCGCAGGTGTGAGCGTCGGACACGTGACGATCTTTCAGGGCGATAGCGTTCGAACCGGCGTAACTGCCATCCTTCCCCACGGTGGAAATCTTTTCCAGGAAAAAGTACCGGCAGCGGTGCACATCGGCAATGGTTTCGGCAAACTTGTCGGCACCACTCAGGTGGAGGAGCTCGGCCAAATCGAGACTCCCATCTTGCTGACAAACACCCTGAGCGTTTGGGATGTCGCGGACGGTATTGTCGACTACATGCTGAGTTTGCAGGGGAACGAGAATGTCCGGTCGATCAACCCGGTTGTCGGTGAAACGAATGATGGCGGCCTGAACGACATCCGGGGGAGGCACGTGACGCGACAGCACGCCCTGCAGGCGATCCAGAGTGCAACGTCAGGGCCTGTGCCTGAGGGAAGCGTCGGGGCAGGGACAGGGACGATCTGCTTTGGCTGGAAAGGGGGCATCGGCACCAGCTCTCGCCTCCTCCCCTCTTCTCTGGGTGGATTCGCAGTTGGTGTGATTGTGCAAACCAACTATGGCGGGGTTTTGGATATTGCGGGGGTGCCGGTCGGCAAGGAGCTGGGTCGCTACAGCTATCGAAACGATGTCAGGAGTCCCGGTGACGGGTCATGCATGATCGTTGTCGCGACGGACGCTCCACTCAACAGTCAGCAACTGAAACGCCTTGCAAGAAGAGCAACACTCGCACTTGGAAGGACCGGGTCAGCGATGAGCCATGGAAGCGGCGACTATGTCATTGCATTCTCCACTTCCCGGGATGTCCGCATACATCCCGATGACCAGAGGATTGAATCGATCCCCCGACTTCGGGAAGATGACCTCTCCCCTCTCTTTCAGGCAGTCGTGGAATCGACGGAAGAAGCGATCTACAACTCGCTGCTTCAAGCCACGAGCGTGAAAGGCCACAGGGGAGCAGAGGCGGAAGCTCTCCCCATCGACAAAGTGCGAGATGTATTGAGGAAATACGGAAGGATCAAGTAGGAATTCCGGCGCCAGAGTCTCAGCCATCCCTC
Organism: bacterium; assembly: GCA_007280275.1. Taxonomy (GTDB): domain Bacteria; phylum Bacteroidota; class Ignavibacteria; order UBA10030; family UBA10030; genus UBA9647. Next base: position 10,355 of record QYQB01000056.1, read on the forward strand.
TATCAACGCGTAGCCGGAACACTCTCCCGTTCCATCATCGTGACAAACTGATCGAACAGGTAGTCGCTATCGTGGGGACCTGGTGAGGCCTCCGGATGGTATTGAACGCTGAAGACCGGAAGCTCTCTGTGCCGCAGCCCCTCGTTCGTTGCGTCATTGAGATTGACGTGAGTAATCTCAACAGAGTTTGTGTCGAGAGACAGCGGATCGACGGCAAATCCGTGATTCTGAGAGGTTATCTCGATGCCCTGAGTCAGGAGATTCTTGACGGGATGGTTTGCGCCGCGGTGGCCGAACTTCAGTTTAAAGGTCTTCCCGCCCAGGGCCAGCGCCAGCAACTGATGACCCAGGCAGATGCCGAAGATCGGTTTCTTTCCCACAAGTTTCTTGATGTTCTGAATCCCATAGCGCACAGCGGAGGGATCACCCGGACCGTTCGATAGAAAGATCCCGTCTGGTTCCATTTCAAGTGCCTTTTCGGCCGGGAAAGCAGCCGGAACAACCGTAAGTTGGCAACCGTACGCGGTAAGACGGCGCAGGATGTTCTGTTTCACCCCATAATCGTAGACGACTACACGCCACTGGCGACCGTCGGTCCTTAGCTTACCGGTGGTCTTGAGCGCAAACGGGGTCCTGTCGACATCATTCCAGGTGTACACTTTGTCTGTCGTGACCGTCTTCGCCAAATCGAGGCCGTTCATCGATGGCGACCGTTTCGCTTTCTCGATGAGGCTTGAATCATCCAGATCGGCGGTTGAGATGATCCCTCTCATCGCACCCACGGTCCGGATCATCCTGGTCAGCATTCTCGTGTCAATCCCTTGGATGGCAATGATGTGATGCGACGCCAGCCATTCACCAAGGCTCCCGGTTGCACGGAAATTGCTGTAGAAATCAGAGTATTCCTTCACGACAAATCCGGCGACCTGCGGCTTGATGGATTCAAGGTCCTCGCTGTTTATCCCATAGTTGCCGATGAGAGGATAGGTCATCGTGACTATTTGCCCGGCATACGAAGGATCAGTCAGGATTTCCTGATATCCGGTCATGCTCGTGTTGAATACGACCTCGCCGGCGACCTCGGACGAAGCCCCGAAGCTCTCACCAGTGAAGACTGTACCGTTCTCCAACGCCAATTTGGCAACCAACGACATTCCTTCGCCTCCTGAGGTTCTGAAATCTGTGCGGGAGCCAAGATAGCAAGAATTGGCTGCCAACGCAAATCTCGATGCAATGTCCGCAGACGACCGGTCAAGCGATCGCGTCGCGAGCTTCAAGCGCCGATCCCTGTTCCCGATCACTGTTCTATAGAGAGCATTGCGTCGCGTATTGTCCTCACATCCGTCAACAGAACGGGATTCGTTCATCAAGTCGGGAGTCACGTTGAAAGCAAACGGCCAACTCTTTTTTCTTCGAGAACCCTTGTGATCCATATGGTGTTACAGGAGTCAAGAAGCGGATATAAGACTCATCCTTGACATCCTACGCAAAAAATGTTAATTTTAGGTGGAAAAACAGGCATTTTTTGATGATTACTTCTGGAAATCCGGAGCAGCTAAACGAGCGGGAGCGGGATATCCTGCATCGCGTCGTATTCAATTTCATCCAAACTGCAATCCCGGTTGGCTCGCGCTATATTTCCAAGCATTTTGATTCGCAGCTGAGTCCGGCGACGATTCGAAACGTCATGGCCGATCTCGAAGACCTGGGCCTTCTTTCACATCCGCACACTTCGGCGGGCAGGGTCCCCACAGATCTCGGCTATCGTTTCTATGTCGACTACCTCATGGAGGTCCAATCGCTGAGCGAGAAAGACATGCTGCAGATTGAGCAGCAGCTCACGAGTGCTGCTGACCCGGATTCCCTGTTACGTGAAACTTCCAAGCTGTTGGGCAAGATCTCGAAGCAGCTCAGCGTAGTGTCTTCTCCCCATATCAGCAGCGGCGTCTTCGAGAAACTCGAGCTGATTCCCATCTCAAGCTCGAGGATCCTGGTAGTCATGTCAATCCGTACAGGGCTAGTGAAAACCCTGATGATGGAAGTGGGTATTGAACTGAAGCGTGAGTATCTGGAGCAAGTCAGCCGGCTTCTGAATGAGCGCCTGTCCGGGCTGACGCTGAGGGAAATCCGCGATACCTTTGTGGAACGCACGCTTGACGTGCTGGACGAGCGAACGGGGCTCATACGCCTCTTCATCGATTCCGTTGACAACCTGTTCGACGACATGAAGGATCGTGACAAGGTCCATATCTCTGGCACACAGAACATCATCGATCAACCTGAGTTTATTGACCCGAAGAACTTCCGGAGCGTGATCGAGCTCATCGAAAATGATGACATCATCGTTCATTTGCTCGAAAAACACGAGGCCATCGACAAGAGCTTCGCCGTGACGATCGGTTCTGAGAATCAGGACAGCAAAGCAAAGGAATACAGCATCGTCTCGGCCATGTACGATCTGGACGGAGTCAAGGGAAGAGTCGGCATCATTGGCCCGCGGCGGATGGACTACGCCAAGGTGATTCCTCTCGTAGACCATGTAGCAAAACTGGTTGCGAAAATGATGAGGGCCTAGAGAGCCGGTCGAAAAGTGGTGCCACGAAGGCACAAAGTCACAAAGGTTTTTGAAACTGAAGAAAATTCAAAGATCTGCTTCGTGTCTTGCCAGCCCGCTACGCGTTCTGGCGGGGTGACTTCGTGGCAGAGTTGATGTTTTCGTCCGCGCTTCTAGGAGCATCAAGAATGAATGAGAGTCAGGAGAGCATGGAAGAAACGAAGGATCTTGGCGAGCAGTCGCTGCAAGCCGAATCAGAGCCTCAGGTGTCAGAAGTGCCCGATTCGGGAAAGGGCGAGGACGCGGCCCTGAAGCTCGCAGAGGCGGAAAAACAGGTCGAGTACTACAAGGACCTTCTTCTGAGGAAAGTTGCGGAATTCGACAACTTCAAAAAGCGGATGGAGAATGACGCAGGTGCTGCTCTGAAATACGGGAAAGCCGACATCATTCAGAGCCTCCTGCCGGTCATCGATGATTTCGAGCGGTCTCTCAGACTTGGCAAGGACCGTCGCGAGTCCGAAGCGTTCTCCAAGGGGGTTGAGCTCATCTATCAGAAACTGATGAAGTTTCTAACTATGCAGGGGGTAAAGGAAATCGAATCTCTCGGCAAAGAGTTCGATGTACACTACCACGATGCTCTCCTCCAGGTACCCCGAAGCGACGTCCCGCCCCACATTGTCATCGAAGTGGTCGAGAAGGGATATTCGCTCGACGACCGCGTCCTCCGCCACTCGAAAGTTGTCGTATCAACTACTCCGGCTGCGAATGGACCTGGCGATGGCAGCATTCAAGCCACCGATCCAGATGCCGGCACCACCAAGAAGCTGGAGAGCTAGCACATAGCATGGCAAAACGCGATTACTACGACATACTCGGCGTCTCCCGAAGCGCCTCTCAGGAAGAGATCAAAAAAGCGTATCGGCAGATGGCGCTGAAGTATCACCCTGATCGCAATCCCGGGAACAAGGAAGCGGAAGACCAGTTTAAGGAAGCTGCCGAGGCATATGAAGTGCTTTCCGATCAGGAGAAGCGCAGACGCTATGACCAGTTTGGTCATGAAGGAATGCGCGGGGTACACGGCCGTGACTTCCACGACGTAAACGACATCTTCTCTGCGTTTGGTGACATCTTCGGAGGGGGTTTCGGCGGCGGCATTTTTGACGAGGTCTTCGGCGGCTCCGGTCGGGGAAGACGCTCATCACGGTCGCAGCATGGCACACCAGGGGCGGATTTGAAGGTGAAGCTGCCGCTGACGCTCGAGGAAATTGCGACAGGGATCGAGAAGAAGATCAAAGTCAGAAAACAGAAGAAATGCGACGTCTGCAATGGCTCCGGAGCGAAATCGGGCACCGAGACTTCGAGCTGCCCGCAATGCAA
>QYQB01000062.1 GCA_007280275.1 bacterium
CATCGGGTGCTACCATGTATTCCACCTGGCGTCCCAGGTCCCGCATTGCGATAACAATCTGGTCTGATTCGCGTTTCTTCACCCTCGGGTCGTTGGCGCCTTGAATCACCAGGAGCGGCGCTTTGATGTTCGTCGCCGAATTCAACGGCGATTGCACTTCCAGCATTTTCTTTTCGTCGGGTTTTTCCATATCACCAACGCGAACCGCAAAGATTTTCTTCATGGGCGCCCAGTACGGCGGTATTGAATTCAACAATGTAATGATGTTGGAAGGACCGACATAGGAAATGCCTGCTGCGTACAGATCCGGTGTAAACGCCAAGCCCGCAAGCGTCGCATAGCCGCCATACGATCCACCATAGATCGCAACCCGCTTCGGACCGGCAATGCCCTCCTTGATGAGGTACTTCACGCCGTCGCTTATATCATGCTGCATAAACCCGGTTCCCCACTGCTTGTTACCGGCATTCAGGAATTTCTTGCCATAGCCGGTGGAGCCGCGGAAGTTCATGTTCAGTACCGCATATCCACGATTTACGAGGAACTGCATTTCCGGATTATACCCCCACATGTTGCGTGCCCAAGGACCGCCGTGAACCAGCATAACGGTAGGCAGACTCTTTGCGGGCACACCCTTCGGAAGGGCAAGATACGCCGGAATAGTCATTCCATCCCTCGCTTTGTAGCGGACCGGCTTCACGTGTGCAAGGTGTTCGCTTGGCAGGTTTGGACGCGAGCGATAGAGCAATTCTGCCTTTCCCGTTGTCCGATCATAGAGGTAACGTGAGCCGGGATCGACATCGCTGGAGACTACCACCATCCAGACGTTTTCATCCTCGGTTGTACTGGTGATCCCAATCTCCCCGTCCGGAAGGGCTTTCTTCATTTTCGCGTAATCCTCCCCGAACTTTTTCTGTTTCGGGTAGACGCGTGTCCTGTCCCCCTCATAGAAGGTTGCAAGCAATTCATTCGTCACTTCAGAGAACAGAGCGCTGCCAAAGTCTACTTCGTTTGTCGGATCTTTCTCAACGAGTGCCGTCTTCCCTGTGGCCAGATCGAACAGCTGAAGTTCGGTTTTATCGGTCTTGACTCCCTTGTTGGTCTCGAGGTAAAGCTTCTTTCCATTGGGTGTGAACCGTACTGGCCCGCATGACTCCTCTGAATTCACCCTGTAAATGGAAACGAGCGTGTCCTTGTCCACGCGAAGAAGCTCCGAGCCTCCATCCTCGGTGACGCGTATGGCGAGCCGGAGGTTGCCCTCCAGGTCTGTGGACCAGGCCGCAACGTTCTGGTTGTTTTCACGCAGCAGCGTGCGTTGTCCCGTAACGATATTCAGACGGTACACGTCGTGCAGCTCGGCTTTCCGATCGTTCAAGCCGATGATGATTTCACTCGGCGTTTTCTTTGGAACATCATAGATCATCGCGCGCACGTTTTTCAGGGGCGTCAGGTCACGCGCTGCCGGAACGGGATCTCCTGCCACCGCAGGGTCGACAGCGTAGATCCTGTAGTTTTCGTCGCCCCCCTTATCCTGCACATAGAGAACGCTCTTGCTATCGCGTGCCCAGAAGTATTGCGTGACAGGCCGCGTGGTATCCGCTGTCAACGGGCGAGCCTTGTCAAACGCTTCCCCACGCGTCTTCACCCAAATATTCCGAACATTTTTGAATGGTTTAAGAAATGATATATACTTGCCGTCAGGGGAAATTTGGGCGCCCGAGATGACGGGATCTCCAAAAAAGAGCTCGCGATCGATGATCGGCGGCTGTTGGGCCCAACAGAAGACGATCGGCAGGGCCAAGAGTACAGCGAACAGTAGTGTTAGACGTTTCATGGAAACCTCCTGTGGTGTGAGAGCTACGGTGAGGGGCGCACGTAAACAATAGAAGATTGCGGACTAAATCAATACGAAAATGATCCCACGTCAGAAAGTCCTCCAGAACAACAAACAAGCTCTTCGGTGCCTCGACAAACGGGAAGTGACCGCAGCTATCCAGAACGATGAGAGTTGAACCTGAGAAACTATTTGCTCGTTGGATGGCACACTGACGACACTGACAACACGTGATATGCACAGATTGATTTGTGATCATCTCGTGCTTCTTCTGCGTCCTCTGTGTGCGTTTTTGGTTCACAATCTTACAAAAATCCCCCGAAATTGCCGGGGGATGGTCGTCCAGAACTTCTGTCTTTTTCCGCGAAATTATTGTCAGACCGCTGGGCAGATTCACTCACTACGAGATCGGCGAGAGCGATACCTCTCTGTCATAGATCCAGCTAAACTTCTCCGAACCGGAAAACTTCACCCGTTCTGCAAGTTTTTGGTATCGATCCGCGAGACCACAAAGGTATTCCTGCGCTTTTGCCGAGCTATCCGACAGTCCACTCAACCCGGCCACCTTCCACTCTTCTACCAGCGCCCCTATAATGTCGGCATAATCTTTCGCCGTGTAGACGCCCGCTTTCTGAGCGACAAGCGAGAATTTCGCATAGAGGTTGCTATCCTTTCCGTCGTGCATCAGTATTGCGGGCATCGCGATTTTCGCTTTCATCATCTTCGCAAACGCCAGAACAGCCCCATTGGGATCGAGTTCGAAGACTTTCGACATGAAAAGTTTGTACGCTTTCTCATGCCGAGCCTCGTCTCCCGCTATCATGCCGCAGATCTTATGCAGTTGCTCCTCTCCGGCCCGCTTCGCCAGAGTGCCCACATTCCGATGCGAAATCTTGGTTGCACGCTCCTGGAACGACGTGTACACAAAGCCAAGATACGGATCATCCCCCGCTCGCGGGTCAAACCCATTGTTGATCAGATGGTGAATGGTCGTCTCCACCGAGCGCATATCGACCCGACCTGTGAGGTAGAGGTACCTGTTCAGGAGATCTCCATGGCGGTTCTCCTCTGAGGTCCATCCGCGACTCCATCGCGCCCACGGTGTACTGCTCGACCCGGTTGGGTCGCCAATTCCCTTGAGCCTGTTCAGCCACGTTTGATATGTCGGGAGTGCTTCTTCGGTGACCATATCACCGACGAGGACAACGAGCACGTCGTCAGGTAATCTCTTCGCGTCCACGCGAAATTCCGCGACGCGCTTCCTCCAATCATCCCTGGTGAGATCCGGAAGGAAGTCTGAGGGCTGCCAGCTTTCATCGACGGGTTTCAGAAGGGTGCTGAGGTTTTGATCGACGAATCCTTCCATGCTCTTGACGACTTCAAGTTGAGATGATGTGACCTTGATTTCGTTGTTCTCCACACTGTAATCCTTTCCTCGCCGCTGTAAAGAGTCAGATGCTTATTCAATCGCTTCAGTATCATCAATGCATGTTCGCCACATCGGCGGGCGAGAACTTCACAAGCTTGACCGCCTTTGCACTGTTGCGTTGGAAGACAGGAACAACCATAAGGGCTTGCGTCGCACTCTCCGCCTCGAGCACAGCCCATCCAGTGTGATCGCCATCCATGCAGCCCCAATCGAAATGTGTGATGTAGCCGATGGCGTGTACTTCCTTCAGAGCTTGTTTACAATCCCCCTCAGTATGGGGCGAAGATACGAGATATCTGTCCATGAGAGCCTCCGATTGTTGTTCCCGATGATGAGTGAAGAGGTGAGACAATCCTGTCTATGCTTTTAGGAGCCGACGATGGTGAACATTTCGCGGCGACCCGATTCTACGATCGGCATGAAGCGTTGGTACCAATCTGAGAACTCTTTCGAACCCATGATCTCCTTCTGCGATGTTTCAAGGTCGGCCAGGCTTTGATACGTGATCTCCATGACGAGTGTGTAGAACGGTCCGGTGAGATCGGTCAGATACCGTGTTGGTGCTCCGCCATGTTTCTTGAATAGAGCCTCATTTTCCTTTATCAGCGCGGTGGCTTCCCGGGCTTTTCCAAACTTCAGTTGGAACACGTTTCGGACAAGTATCATTGCTCGCTCCTTTAGACTGATGACAGAAATAGATGAGTGGATGAGCCTCCCCGGTGATACATTGAACATTTTTTTGCGGGAGATAGTTCAATGGGTTCGAGGTGCGAGTGGCAGCCTGTAAGCCCAAAAGCCCTTTGTTTTTGGAGTTTTCCAGGACTGACCCAATAAGCTCCGGTGCCTCTGCGGTGTCGGTTTGCTGGCGTTCGCGGGGGCCTCCCATGGAGAGAGGAGAGCTTTACCCTTTCGTCTCAGCTTCTGCTTTCATATTCTGTTTGCTATCAGTAATATGCAGGGGCACGTACACAGGATTGTTTCTTGTCAGCCAACGAACAAACACCCACAAGTAATATTCCTCGAATGAACGCAAATACGTTCTTCAGATCTCTAATCTTCTCCTTCTACGTGCTTGTCCTCGTGACCCCTTGCTGTCTCATTGCTCAGACTGTTGTAGATATTCGCGGGGAAAGGTTCTTCATCAACGGCGAGCCCACCTACAAGGGGAAGACGTGGAACGGTTACTCAATAGAAGGTCTGCTGTTCAATGCGCGCCTGGTGCAGGGTATCTTCGATGATTTGAATCCCGAAACAAGGGATCTCTGGCAATACCCGGACACTCACATTTGGGATCCCGAGAGGAATACTGACGAGTTTGTTGCGGCCATGAGTGATTGGTCCAGTCACGGATTGATGGCCTTCACGCTGAATCTTCAGGGTGGCAGTCCCACCGGGTATGGAAACAAAGGGTGGAACAATTCCGCGTTCAATCAGAGTGGTGCTCTTCGGCCTGACTATTTGGCGCGACTCGACAAAATTCTGACAAAAGCCGACAAGCTTGGAATGGTTGTCATTCTCGGTCTCTTCTACTTCGGCCAGGATCAGTTTCTTGCAAATGAAACGGCAGTTGTAGACGCGATCGACAATACTATGGACTGGCTTTTCGAACGCGGCTATCGCAATGTGATCATCGAAATCAACAATGAATGCGACGTGAAGTCGTACGACCACCCTATCCTGAAACCCGATCGGGTCCACGAATTGATTGTCCGGGTACGGGGCAAAGAACAGAATGGTTATCGGTTCCTCGTCGGCACAAGTTTCGCGGGAAAATCTATCCCAACGCCGAACGTTGTGAAAACCTCCGACCTCATCCTCATCCATGGAAATGGAGCTGGCGATCCGAAGATTATTTCGAAAATGGTCGAGGACACCAAACACGTACTTGGCTACCGGCCGATGCCCATCGTTTTCAACGAGGATGATCATTTCGATTTTGACAAACCGATAAACAATTTTGTGGCTGCTGTGCAATCGTACACTTCCTGGGGTTTTTTCGATTACAGATTGAAGGGAGAAATCGATTACAGAGAAGGATATCAGAGCGTTCCGGTCGACTGGAAGATTGACTCTGAGCGAAAGAAGGGATTCTTCAGGCTCTTGAAAGAGATCACAGGGGGACATTGAGCTGATGAGTTGCTGGTTGGGCGCACAAAGGTAGAACCTCACCAATACTGAATGTCTGTCTTGCCGTGCGGCGCTTCATCGGGGAAAAAGCACGGATTGCGAAATACGTGTACGTCAACTTCCCGTTTGGATGTTTGTCCATCAGAGTTTGCGTCATTGATCCTTCCATTATCCCACAACAACCAGGAGTTATCGTGGCGAAAGTATATTACGTGGGCGACTGGGCTATCATGTGCGGCCCCGTGTTTGCCGAAACACCGTTCAACTACGCCTTCAAGGGATTGGAGATGTACAACTATGGAACGTGGTTGAAGGAAGCGCTCGAGTCTTCCGGAGAGCATCAGGTGACCTCGGTTCCGACGTGGGATTTCTATAAGCTCGGTCCGGGGGAATACGAAAAGGTCCTTGAAGAATATGACGTTCTCGTCTTCAGCGATGTGGAGGCAAAGAACTTTCAACTTGCTCCGAGTTTCTTCGATCGAAAGAAATTCGGAACGGAGGTCCTCGTTTTCCCCGACAGGATCCGTTTGACGGTGGATGCTATCAGGAGGGGAACGGGTGCAATGTTTCTTGGTGGATGGCTCTCGTTCACCGGCGAGATGGGTAAGGGGGGATGGAACAGAACCGGCTTGAAGGACGTGCTCCCTGTTCAATGCCTCGACTATGAGGACCTGGTTGAGAGTACTGAGGGATTCACTCCGAAGGTCGGCGCAAAGAGCAAAAAGAGGCTGGAGGGCATCAAGCTCGACACATTTCCTCCTATTCTGGGATACAACAAGACGATCGCTCGAAGAGAATCCGACGTGTTGCTCACCGTCAAACAAACGGGTGATCCTCTTCTTGTTCACGGGAAGTTCGGAAAAGGAAAGGTACTTGCTTACATGTCCGATCCGGCTCCTCACTGGGGGTGCAATTTCGTATTCTGGAAGCAGTACAGGGATTTTTGGCTGGAGTGTCTGAAGTTGGTGGTATGAGTTGTTAAGCAAACTTCATCATTTGTTATTCGGTGTTCGATATTGCCCTGAACATCCAGATTCACTGCCTTGGATGCCCGGCATCGAGTTAAAAAGTGTTGTTCGCAACCCGTAAGGTGCCTTATGAACTCAACTCTTCGATTTTCCCTTCTGAATCTTGCGGCGTTCTTCATTTTCGGTCAATCTCACGGTCAATTCAAGGAATCCATCGAACGGAATGCCGCCCTCCTTCAGAAGCTCGACGGATGCGTCGAGGGATATGCCGGAGCGGTAAGCGGTGACGTCATTGTCTATCCACGCCTCAGAGAGGATCGCGCTGATGCGCTGATCACAAGGGCCACGACCGGGACGATGGCTATTGAATGGAGATCGCAAAAAGTACCATCGCAGTTGAGAAACAAGGAGGTCGTCTTCGTCGTCATTGCTGGCATACTCACAAGACCGAATACGACTTTGAAATTCGAGCTCTCCGTTAACAACGTTCCGCGCCTCGTCTTCTCGACGACCGACACAACATCATGGTTGGCGGGAGAAGCTGGCGGTGTGAGGCTTTCGTTTGATGGCGTCATGCGCGATCAGTACACTGATTCCTTTGGGTATTTGCAGATTCACGTCCCCGCCGAGCTGGTTGTTCCCGGCGAAGAAGTGCGCTTCAAGCTTGTCGGTGAAAAAGCCGGTTCCAGTGGATGGTGTATGGTCTTCAAAGACGATGATGTCTTTCAATATCTGAGGAACAGGGTCGCACATGAAGATTTTTGTCACCTCTCCATCGAACCGAGCGGCAGGGGGTATGCGGGCAGGCTGGTTGTTCCTGCGACGTGGACGAACAAACGCATCAGTGTTGTTATCGGCGAGATTCCAGAGCGCTCGATTACGCTAACACGTCAAAACGATAGTGTTACGGCTGCCTTCAACTTTGAGGCAAAGACGACTGAACGACTCAGGCTGCTTGTCGACCGTGAACCAATTATCGATGTCAAGTGTCTTTTCCTCGATATCAACGAGAGCCGCATGTATCCGGAGAAGCTGGTATCACTCAAAAGCCAAACCACATCAACAGGCGGTTGGCGGTTGGAATATCAATCAATCTATGCGCCGCAGGTCGGCACATCGCTTGTCGAACTCTCCGAGAGGACCAGAGGAAACGGCAACATCCACCTCATCATCTCCACGCATCAGGACATCGCATGGATGGATTCTCCCGAACAGTGTATCAAAGACAGGGATGAGAAAATCCTGACGCCGACGCTCGCAATCATGAAAGAGGACTCGAATTACCGGTTCGACCTGGAAGACGTTCTCTTTCTCCGTGAGTACCTCGAACGCCATCCTGATAAGAAAGATGATCTTTGGAAGTTCATGCTTGAAGGGCGACTCGGCGTCGGTGCATCATATAATCAGCCATACGAAGATCTGTGCTCTGGTGAAATGCTTATTCGCGAATTCTACGCGGGAAGAAAATGGCTTAAGAAGAACTTCCCGGGCTGCGACACGCGCACGTACTGGAATCCTGACATCCCGGGGCGATCCGCTCAGATGCCACAGATCATGAACAAGGCGGGGGTGAAGTACCTGTTCATGAGCCGGTTCGAAAAGGGTTTCTATACCTGGCGTAGCCCCGACGGTTCGGGCGTGCTTGCGATGAGTCCCGGGCACTATGGAGATTTCGCTGAGCGGGTTGGGAGAAAAGGCTTTCCTGAAATTGCCGGCTATATGGCCGCGTTCGCGCGTGACTGGAGCAGTCTCATGAAGAACGGGAGCAAGAATGTCCCCATCATTTCAATGAGCGACATGAGCACGCCCGTCGGGTACGATGACTTCATCAACAAGTGGAACGGGCTCAAGTCGATAGCCGGTGGCAGCGAAGGCTTTCGCCCGCTCACGACTCCCCCCATTTCCTACTCCACGACCAGGCAGCTTTTTGAATCTGTGACCGCCGAGAACGCCCAGTTCCCTCTTCTGCTCGGTGAGCGGCCGAACATCTGGCTCTATATCCATGGGCCAACACATCATTGGGCTATCTCCGCAAAACGCGAGGCCGACCTCTACCTGCCTGCGGCAGAGACATTTTCAACCATCCGTGCTTTGCTTGGCAAATCTTTCGCCCTCTATCCGCAGAAGGAGCTTACCTCGGCTTGGGAAGCACAGATCTATCCTGACCATGGCTGGGGAGGAAAGAATGGCGACATTACCGACAGTACGTTTCGCGCAAAATACGAATACGCACGGGACATGAGCAAGAGACTTTACACGCGCGCCACAAACTCCATTGCTTCCCTCGTCAAGACCTCACCAAACAAAGGCATGCCGGTGGTGGTCTTCAACAACCTCTCCTGGAAGAGAACAGCTCCTGTCCAGTTCACCGCAACATTCACGCCCGGTACTTTCCTGAAGGGTTTCACACTCCATGATGCAACGGGGAGAATCCTTCCCTGCCAGCTCACTTCTCTTGTGAATCATCCGGATGGGAGCATCAAATTGGCAGATCTTGTCTTTGTCGCAGAGGATGTTCCTCCCGTCGGATTCTCGACATTCTACATCAGGCATTCACCCAGTGCATTGAGACCGGATACGACATCTTCAACGAGCGAGCTGCTGCTGAACAAATACTACAGAATTGTTCTCAGCCCCGGCGGTGTTCGCCAGATTGTGGACGTTGAGTTGCAAAAAGATCTTCTGAGCACGGATGGGTTCCTCGGCGGTGAGCTGTTCACGATGCAATCAGTTGGAGAAGATGCCGGAGAATGGTCTGAACCCCAGCAGCCAACCATGGAAGGATTCGATAAACTTAGTAACTACAAACCCGCCTGGCGGCTTGTCGAATCGGGGCCGGTTCGACAGGTTGTTGAAACGCGTCAGAATATTGGCCACGCCACCGTAGTTCAGCGAGTAGTGTTGTACGGCTCCCTGAAGCAAGTCGACTTCGAAACATCCCTGCTCAAATGGGATGGCACAAAGTACCGCGAGTTTCGGCTCGCGTTTCCAATGAAGATGCAGGATGGGCAAGTCGCTTACGAGGTTCCCTTTGGCGCGATTGAAGTCGGGAAGGATGAAATGAAAGGAGCCGCCGGCGAACGGTACCAGGCCGAAGTTGCAGCCGTCCACCCAAGATCCATCCAGAACTGGATCGGCGTGTCAGATAACAATATCGGTGTAACCATCAGCTCGAGCGTTGCTGTTTGGGATTATCAGGACCCAACGGTCCAACCTCCTGGCTTGCCCCTGCTGCAGCCTGTGCTTCTTGCATCACGCAGAAGCTGTCATGGGCTCGGCCCATGGTATTTGCAGGAGGGGGATCATCACTACCAGTTTTCTCTGACGTCCCATCGACCAGGCTGGAGAAATGGACGCCATTTCGGAGTCGCGGCGAACAATCCGCTGACTGTTGTTTTCAATCCGACAGCATCAACAAAACCGGTTTTGCCTGAGGAAAAGAGCTTCTTTTCCATCGGCGCACAAAACATCGTGCTGAGCACAATTAAGAAATGCGAAGACGATGACAATGTTATTGTCCGTCTCTACGAAGATGCCGGGAAAGACGTTGCCGCGAGGATGCGGTTTACCACGCCGCTGCAACGCGCCGAGATAACAAACATCATCGAAGAAGAAGGAAAGTCAACGTCCTTCAAGCTGGATGAGATTCAATTCACATCGACGCCTTGGTCGATTCAGACGTTCAAGGTCGTGCCGAGGCTCAATCCGTGATTGTTCAGAAAATGATGGTGTGACAAAAGACATGCAGACGAAGAAAGTCAGAGAATTCCCCAAAGATCTCCCCCTGTACTGCGACTTCGGTTGCAGGTATGCGTCATTCGGTAAGCGGGAAGTATCCGGAGCCTGCCGGCGCGAGCAGGCGGTGTACTGCACGATCTTGAAGAAGTATAACAACAAGAACAACAAATGCCTGGCCCCAAAAGGCTAGTTTGTGCTCATGGCAGCACACAGATGACACTGACAAACCAAGTGATAACCGCAAATAGATCATCTGTGAAAATCACGTAATATCTGCGTTATCAGCGTTCGTCTTTTCCGCTGTCCTGACTATC
>QYQB01000130.1 GCA_007280275.1 bacterium
GGGAAGACTCTTTGTGGATCCAGGCCGAAAAGGATATCAAAGAAGCTGCTGATGAAGCGAAACTTAATTACTATATCGGTATCGGGGAGGCGGCTTTCTACGGCCCCAAGATCGATTTTATCGTGCGCGATGCACTTGGCCGCACCTGGCAGCTTGGAACAGTGCAAGTGGATTACGTAATGCCGGAGCGGTTCGACCTGGAGTACACCGGTGCGGATGGCCAGAAACACCGTCCCGTCGTGATTCACCGTGCACCGTTCGGGTCTCTCGAGCGCTTCATTGGTGTTCTCATCGAGCACTTTGCTGCCGAGTTTCCACTCTGGCTCGCGCCCGTGCATGTCGCGGTATTGTCGATTACGGATCAGTACTTCGATTATGCCACACAGGTGTTTGAAGAACTGAAGAAAGCTGGGATCCGTGTGGAGCTTGACGATCGAAACGAGAAGATCGGCTACAAGATTCGCGATTGGGAGCTGAAGAAGGTCCCATACATGCTTGTCGTTGGCGAGAAGGAAAAGGCTGCGAACACGATTTCGGTGCGTCAGCATAAAAAAGGGGATCTGGGAGCGATGGGGCGTGATACGTTTCTCGCCAAGATTCTCGACACAATTCAGCGCAAATCACTCACTCTATAGGAGACTTCCCCATTAAGCAAGAGCGTGCACGCATCAATACCGAAATCAGAGCACCCCAGGTGAGGGTTATTGACGAAGAGGGAAGGCAGCTCGGCGTTCTGACGGTGAAGGAAGCCCTCACTGCAGCAACAGAGAGGACCCTCGACCTGATCGAAATCGTTCCGACTGCGGATCCTCCGGTGTGCAAGATCATGGATTTCGGGAAGTACAAGTATGAGCTGGCAAAAAAGGAAAAGCTACAGAAAAAGCACCAGCACATAACGCTTGTGAAGGAAATCCGATTCCATCCAAATACTGATACGCACGATTTTGAATTCAAGGTGCGACATGCGCGGGCCTTCATCGAAGAGGGGCACAAAGTGAAGGCGACGGTTGTGTTCAAGGGGCGTGAAATAACGTACCAGGATCAGGGAAGAGCAATGCTAAACAGCTTTACGGAAAGGCTCGAAGACATTGCAAAGGTCGATGCCTCCGCGAAAATGGAAGGTCGGCAGATGATAGCATACTTTGTCGCCGACAAGACGAAGAAGAAAACGACCGAAGGTAGTAAACAAACAACTGAATCAACATAACGGAGTACAGTATGCCAAAGATGAAGAGCCGCCGGAGAGCGCTGAAATCGTACAAGTTGACAGCGAGCGGAAAGATCAAACGGCGGAAAGCATATCGGAGTCATATACTGACATCGAAATCAACCAAACGAAAGCGCCATCTTCGCAAACCGGGACTGGTTTCAGAGACGGAAGCGTACAAGGTGAGACGATTTTTGTTAGCATAATTCAGAAGGAGAAAGTTTCATGCCGCGTTCACAAAACAGTGTCGCATCCCACAGACGTAGGAAGAAAGTCCTGCAGAAAGCCAAGGGCTACTGGGGTGGTCGAAGTAAGGTCTACACGATTGCGAAAGGCCACGTTGAAAAAGCTCTTACGCATGCGTATCGTCATCGGAAGACAAAGAAGCGCGAATTCAGAGGTCTCTGGGTCGCGCGCATCAATGCGGCTGCCCGCACGAATGGCACCACCTATTCCAAGTTGATAGCCGGTCTCGACAAAAAGTCCGTCGCGATCAATCGAAAGGTATTGGCCGATCTTGCAGCGAATCATCCGCAGGCGTTCGCGGAAGTTGTGCGATTCGTGACAGCCTAGTTCCTGTCTTCTTGTCAACCGCAGTACGGTCCCGACTCTTCATGCGAAGAGCCGGGACGGGTTGGTAGGAAGATTTCTTCTTTCTGCCATCTCAGAATATTTCCAATGGTCGACCTGACGAGCGTTTTCGTATGACTGAGAAAATCAACCAGGTTCGTGTTGCATTCGACATCGAGGTTTCCAAGGCTGTGAACGTGGACGAACTGGAACAGGTACGGGTGAAATTCCTTTCCCGCAATGGAGCGATCGCTCAATTGTTCGAGGACATGAAGTCGGTCCCCGTTTCCGAAAAGCCTGCACTGGGAAAACTTTTAAATGCGTTGAAAAACGATGCTCAGGTTGCTTTCGATGAGAGAAAGAAAACACTGAGTCAGTCGCAGGAAAAGCCGACCAGCAGCATTGACTTGACCCTGCCGGGCCGCCCCAAGCCGATCGGCACGAAACACCCGTTGACGCAGACCATGGACGAGATCAAGAAAATCTTCATGACCATGGGATTTTCGGTTGCGACCGGGCCGGAGATTGAGACAGACTACTACAATTTCGGTGCGCTGAACTTTCCACCCGAGCACCCCGCCCGCGATATGCAGGATACATTCTTCATCGCGAAGGACGTCCTCCTCCGAACGCACACGTCGCCCGTTCAGATCCGAACCATGGAACAACAGAAGCCCCCCGTTCGCGAGATCATGCCTGGCAGGGTGTACCGCAATGAAGCGGTGAGCGCCCGGAGTCTCGTCAGCTTTCATCAGATCGAAGGGCTGTGTGTGGATCGCGGAGTGACTTTCAGCGACCTCAAAGGAACGCTCGTTGCGTTTGCTCATCAGTTCTATGGAAAAGACGTTAGGTTCAAGTTCCGCCCGACTTTCTTTCCGTTTACTGAACCGAGCGCCGACATGTATATATCCTGTTTCCTGTGCAAAGGCAAAGGCTGCAGGATGTGCAAATTCGTTGGATGGCTCGAAATCATGGGATCGGGTATGGTCCATCCGCACGTACTTCAGAATGTTGGCTACGATACGGAGGAATACACGGGATTTGCCTTCGGTATGGGCATCGAGCGCATCGCCTGCCTCCGATACGGGGTGGACGACCTGAGGCTCTTCTATGAGAACGACGTACGATTCCTACAACAGTTTTAGCAGCGGCTTGCTATGAAGATTTCACACAATTGGCTGAAGGAGTACATCAACATTTCGTTGAAGCCGGCAACACTGGCAGAAAACTTGTCGAAGGTTGGGCTCGAAGTAGGGGGGTACGAGGATCTGGCCGTCAAGTACGAGATGTTTGTCGTTGGCGAAGTTTTGGAACGCGCGAAACATCCGAATGCAGACCGTTTATCGCTCTGTAAAGTGAATGTCGGCTCAGAGGTGCTGGACATCGTGTGCGGAGCTCCCAACGTTACAGCGGGACAGAAAGTGCCCATCGCTCTGGTGGGAGCCACCATTCCGCGCAACCAGCATGATCCGGAAGGAAAATCCTTCGCTCTCGAGCGGGCGCACATTCGGGGTATTCAATCGAACGGCATGATCTGTTCGGCCTATGAACTGGGGCTCGGTGATGATGCCGACGGCATCCTCGTGCTAAAGCAATCAGCGAAACCAGGAACGCCTTTCTCGAAATTCCTCGGACTGAGTGACGTGCTCTACGATATGGAGGTGACGGCGAATCGGGGCGATTGGCTCAGTCATATCGGTGTGGCGCGCGAGATTCAAATGATCACGGGGAAGAAAGCGTCGTTGCCCCGTGCTCGCATCAAGGAAAGCGCAACGCTGGCGAAGAAGCATGCCGCGATCAGGATACTCGATAAACAGAAATGCCGGAGGTATTCGTCGAGAGTCTTAAAGAACGTGAAGCTCCGGCCATCGCCGCAATGGATGCAGGATCGTCTCCAGTCGGTTGGACTCCGGCCGATCAACAACATTGTCGATGTGACGAACTACGTGTTGATGGAAACGGGGCAGCCCCTCCATGCTTTTGACTATGACACGCTCGCCGGCCATGCCATCGTTGTCAAGTGTGCGGAAGAGGGGGAGAAGTTCACGACGCTGGACGGCAAGGAACGCATACTGAGGTCCGATACGTTGATGATCTGTGATGGCGAAAAACCGGTTGCGATTGCTGGAGTGATGGGAGGCGCGAACACGGAAATCAGCGAAGGGACAACGACCGTCTTGATTGAGAGCGCGAACTTCGATCCAAGCAGCGTCCGCCGGACTTCGAAGTATCTCGGATTGTCCACGGATGCATCGCAACGATTTGAGCGAGGCGTTGACATCGAAATGACGTTGTATGCTGCAAATCGCGCTGCGGAATTGATACAGGAATTCACGGGCGCCGAAGTTCTGAAGGGAAGCATCGATATATATCCGAAGAAGGCTCGTCCGACGTTTGTAAGCCTGCGTGTCAAACGCACAAACAAAGTGCTCGGTACCTCATTGTCGAAACAAGAAATCATTTCGTTGTTGGGACGACTTGAGCTGACTCCCGCAGCGCAGACAAAGGAAACCGTGAAATTCCGGGTGCCAAGTTTCCGCTACGATATCGTTGAGGAGATTGACCTTATCGAAGAGGTTGCGAGAGCGTATGGGTACGACAATATAGAGACGAAGACCCGGATGACAGTGGATTTTTCGAAACCACTCCGGACGAATTCCCTTCAGGATGAGATTCGCAACTACATGATAGGTGCGGGGTTCAATGAGGTCCTGACATACAGTCTCCAGGACCGGATGAAGGGCCATCTGATGGCCGACAAGGCCGTGGAGGTCCTGAATCCTGTAAGTGCGGAAGCGTCTGTTCTGAGAACAAGCCTTGTGCCGGGAGCGCTGACTGTGGTGCAGCACAACCGCTCCCACGGTCAGAGGGACCTTCGCCTGTTTGAAATTGGCAGTGTTTTCGGCCTTAGGGGTGAACAGCCTGGGAGTACATTGGATGCCTACGTGGAGGAGGAAAGACTGCTGGTCTTGCTGAGCGGTAATGTCATTTCTGCACAGTATGGATCTGAGCACCGCGCCACTGACCTTTTCGACTTGAAAGGAGAGGTTCAGGCGCTGCTCTCTAAGTTTTGCCTTGACAAATACAGGTTTATTTATTATGATAGCGCAAGCGCTTTAATTGAAAGCGCTCTAGCAGTTGAAATCAATGGTACTTATGCCGGGTTTCTCGGAGAGGTTGGCAAGTCAATCGCACAAGGATTTGATATTGACGGGGCGCTCTTTGTGTGTGAATTGAGAGTAGCGGACTTGCAGGGGGGTTGGACAACCGAGAAAAAGCTCATACCGCTTCCACGATTTCCAAGCGTACGTCGTGATCTCGCTTTTGTTGTGAACACGGGTATGCAGCACGAAACTGTGGCTCGGGCCATCAGGGAGGCTGGTGGAACCCTGCTCACCAATCTGGTTCTTTTTGATTTGTATGCTGGTGATCAGATTGGGGCTGGAAACAAAAGCTTAGCATACTCGCTGGAGTTCCAGCCGTTGGACCGCACGTTGACTGATCGTGAAATCGATGCCGAGGTTCTGCGCATCGTCAAGCATGTCGAGGCAACGTGTAATGCGAAACTGCGTGCGCTGTAAGGTGCGCCCTGTGTGTTTCAGTGAATCAGAAGGAGACCAGCTTTGCCAGATCAGCACGTAGCAGCTGAAGCCATGAGTGGCAAAGACATCAAGACGCTCGAAACCTCGCTCGAAGCGTTGTGGGATAAGGCGCGTCGGGTATCTGAAGTACTCGTTCAGCTGAAAGAAACGAATGGAGTGCTCCAAAGGAAGGTTGAGGATTTCGAGGTCGTCGAGCAGAATCTGAAGCAGGAACTGGCGGTGAAGGAGCGGGAACTGGAACGCTTGCGCCAGGAGGCACTTCGATTACAATCCAATGGATCGAACATCCTCACGAAGGAAGAAAAGGAGGCACTGAAAGCAAGGATCAAGGACCTCATCGGTAAAATCAATTCACACTTATAGTCCTGGTGTTCTTGTTTTGGTCGTGGCCATGGCTGAATCTTGGGGAATTTCAAACGACATCGAACAATTGATGCGCGCGAGCCTATGAACGGAAAGAGTATCAAAGTAAAAATCTTCGGTTCAGAGTATCCTCTTCGGGGTGAGAACGAGGATTTCACCAAGAAGATCGCAGCCTATGTGGATACGATGATATCCACAATTCATGAGAAGATTCCAGAGCAGCCGCCCCTGACTGTTGCGGTGCTGTCTGCTTTGAACATTACTGAAGATCTGATGAAAGAACGAGAGCGCAACCAGCAATCATTGACGCACGTGGAAACGGAAATCATCAAGCTGTCGAATTACCTCGACAATTGTTTGGAGGTCGATGCAACCGTCGCCACAAGTGATTAGTTTGTTTTTCTCTCGCTTGTTCTTTCTCACTACAAAGGCGGTCGGATACTGATCAGAGTTTCCGCACCGTCAGCCGTGATCAAAACTTATTAAAGAACCTTACAGTTGCTTTAATAGGGAGCTTGACTCATAAGCGTGGAGCGCAGGCCACCTCTCCGCCTCAAACGGAGATGCCAAGCGATGACTTCCGACATCGTCGGGACGAGCGGGTTAGTGGAAGTGTGAAATGCTTAGGCGGGCACCCACCGTGTTGAAATGAGGTTCTTTCAATACACCTTGATCTTCGGCCGACGAGTGCGGTTTTTTTTTGCTGGAGTTGACGAAGGAGAATTCATGGAAACCTACATACTAATACCAATTGTCGTGCTTATTTCCGGCCTGATGGTATATGCGGGCTGGTACCTGAACACGCGATCGGGACAAAACAAGATCGCGAATGCAGAGGAACGTGCAAAAAGAATCGTCGAGGAAGCGGAGAAAGACGGGAATTCGCTGAAGAGGGAAAAGCTGCTTGAGGCTAAGGATGAATGGTACAAGCGGAAAAAGGAATTCGAGAGCGAAGCCCAGTCGAAGAGGAACAAGACCCAAGCCTTCGAAAAGCAGCTGATTTCCAGGGAAGAAAACGTCGATAGAAAACTGGACCTGCTGAGCAAGAAAGAGAGCGAAGTCCAGGGACTCGAAAAAGACCTTACAGAAAAGCGAAAAAGGTTCGAAGAGAGGGACAAGGAACTGTCGAGGCTCATCGGCGAGGAAAATACCCGACTTGAGAGAATATCGGGGATAACGCGGGAAGAAGCCAAAAAGCAACTCGCTGACAATCTGATAGAGACGGTAAAGGCTGAATCAGCCCAGCTCATGAAGGAGCTTCGGGACAAGGCTAAGGAAGACGCAAAAAGGGAAGCTCAGAAGCTGATTATCCAGGCTATTCAGCGGACGGCCGCCGACCACACCGTCGAAACGACCGTGAGCGTTCTCAATCTTGAAAGTGATGAGATGAAAGGGCGGATCATAGGAAGGGAAGGAAGAAACATCCGGGCATTCGAGGCTGCCACAGGCGTAGATGTTATTGTAGATGACACACCGGAAGCTGTTATTCTGTCAGGGTTTGACCCGTTTCGGCGAGAAGTTGCTCGATTATCTCTGGAGCGCCTTATCGCAGACGGTCGTATCCATCCTGCAAGGATTGAAGAAGTCGTCGAAAAAGTCAAAAAGGAGCTTGAAGAAGAGACGGTTCGGACAGGAGAAAACACGCTCCTGGAGGTTGGGCTTCACGGCGGCCACGCCGAGATCGTGAAGCACATCGGACGGATGAAGTATCGGTCAAGTTATGGCCAGAATCTACTTCAACATAGCATTGAAGTTTCCTTCCTGTGCGGCATTATGGCCGCCGAGTTAAACCTTGACCCGAGCCTTGCGAAGAGGGCAGGCCTGCTGCACGATATCGGAAAAACGATCGATCGAAGTGTTGAAGGGCCCCACGCTCTCCTTGGATACGAACTCTGCAAGAAGTACAATGAGCCGGCGATCGTGTCAAATGCAGTTGGATCCCACCATGAAGACATTCCGATGGAACATCCCATCGCAGCTCTCGTACAGGCAGCCGATGCCATTAGTGGCGCCAGACCAGGCGCTCGACGGGAGTCGGTCGAAGGATATGTAAAAAGGCTCGAGAAGCTGGAATCAATGGCAAAATCATTCAACGGAGTCACAAACACCTACGCCATCCAGGCTGGCAGGGAAATCCGGGTTATCTGCAATCACGAGCTGCTGGACGATGCAGCTGCGGACCAACTGTCGCACGAAATTGCCAACAAGATCCAGCAGGAGATGGAATACCCGGGACAAATCAAAGTGACTGTCATACGGGAGTTCCGCTCGATCTCCTTTGCGAAATAGAAATTCACGATAGCACAAGATTTTCAACCGGTTTACTGTGGCATCTTCGGTGGACCACATTCTACGAGTCGGCGTCACCGGCGGAATCGGGAGCGGCAAGTCCCTCGTTTGTTCATTCTTCTCCCGTCTGGGCGTCCCAGTCCTCTCTGCTGATGACATTGCAAAAGACCTCATTCGAAATGACGCTTCAGTGCGCAGGGCGCTTGCGGTCATTCTCGGTCGTGGCGCATATCGTCCCGACGGAGAGGTCGATCGTCAGTACGTCGCCGGAAAAATCTTCTCAGACTCAGCGCTGCAACGA
>QYQB01000113.1 GCA_007280275.1 bacterium
TGTTTAATGGACAGCGTCAATGGCACTTGCCCGGGCTAGATCGTTTTTACGCCTATCCCAGGCCTATCGGTCAGCGTTACTCTCCCGTCGAGGATCTTCGTTCCGTCAAACACATCGTTGCTGATCAGAACCGCTCCGTCAAGGTCCGCAAACTCAACCATTGGCGCGAGGTGTGAAGCCGCGGAAATGGCGCACGACGTTTCGGTCATGCACCCGATCATCACCTTCATGTCGAGTGATCGGGCGAGCGTCAGCATTTTGTGTGCCTCGCGCATCCCCGTGCACTTCATCAGCTTGATGTTGATACCGTTGTACACGCCGTGGGCCTTCTTGACGTCGGACAGCCGTTGCACGGCTTCGTCGCCGAAGGTTGGGAGCGGGCTTCGCTCCGTCAGCCACGCCATGTCTTCCATCTGTTCCTTGGGCATCGGCTGCTCGACTAAGAGGACTCCTCGTTCTTTCAGCCAGTGAATCATGTCCAGGGCGAATGACCGGTCCTTCCATCCCTGGTTCACATCGACGGTGATCGGCTTGTCGGTCACGGAGCGGATGGTCTCGATCATCATCTTATCGGTGTCGCGTCCGAGTTTGACTTTCAGGATCTTGTACTCTGCAGCCTCTTTCGTCTTCTGGCGGACAACATCCTCCTTGTCGATGCCGATTGTGAATGAGGTGAAGGGGGTAGTCGTCTTCTTGAATCCCCAGATGTTGTACCACGGCTGGTTCATGAGCTTTCCAACCAGATCGTGTAATGCGATGTCGACGGAAGCCTTTGCGGCGGGGTTGCCAGTCGCGAGGACATCGATGTCGTTCAGGATGGTTTCCATCTCGAACGGGTTTTCGTATTTGACAAGGTTGATCTTCGATAGAAAAGCGGCCGCGCCTTCCTGCGATTCCCCAAGATACGGAGGCATGGATGCTTCGCCGTAGCCGACAACTCCGTCGTACTCGATCTCCGTGAGCATCGCCGGTGTGGTGGTACGTGAACTGGTTGCGATGGTGAAGACGTGTTTCAGCTCGAGTGTGTAAGGGCGGAAACGCAGCTTCATACGTGCGTCGTTCCGTTGCGGGGTGTACACGTGTTCCGCGTGAAGATCTGAGAATGGGCTCAGTAGAGATGCGCCAGCAAGAACAGATGTGGTTTTCAGAAAATCTCTTCGGTCTTGGTTCATAGCGACTCCTCGTTCTGGAAGTGGTTGCGCGGCGTCACAAGGTAGGGAAAACGGGAATTATTTCCAAAGCAAGGGGGTTTTGATACAGCAGAACGACCATTCTGCACCCCGCGCAACGACGGATTTGCTTTCGGTGAGTGCAGTGTGTACATTCATTCAGATTCGTTCGACTTTGAAGGGTCATGATGGGTAAGAAGAAGCAGATTCTCGTCGTTGATGATGAGCCGGCGTGGCTGAAGAGTGTGACTCACGTGCTTCAGAAACAAGGGTATCAGGTGAAAGCCGTGCAGAGTGCAGCCGAGGCTCTGGCTCTCCTCGTGAAATACCGCCCGGACCTAATTGTCAGCGATCTCCGGATGCCGGACATGAACGGCTTTGATCTCCTTGACAAGATCAGGCACCTGCCGAAGATTTCTTCCACCCCCGTGGTGTTCTTTTCTGCCATCGACGATTTCCATGCGAAAGAAGTTGCCCGCGAGCTTGGTGCAACAGCCTGCCTTCTCAAGCCGTACGATGAGAACGATTTGTATACTGTTCTCAAACAATACCTTCCGCAGTAGCATCCGAATGTACTTGATCGGCCGGTGTCTGACTTGCTATTGAAGCACCGTGTTGCTACTTTTTCTGTGTCACTCCACGCTCTTCGATCATGAAATTCATCAAACTACTGAAATTCCGTACATCACTCGGGCCTGTTGAGCAAGCCCAGGTCGTGGCCTCGACGGCAGTGGTCGTTACGATGGCGACCATCGTGAGCATCCGTCTTTTCACGGTCGGCAAGACACTCGATTGGCTTCTGTTCGGCAGCATTATCACGGTCGGTGTGTTCGGCTTCATCAATGTCTTCTTCACGCTGAGGTACGGTCAGCAACTCGAAGAACAGAAGCGTGAGCTCCTCGCGCTCAATACGATTGCCGAGGCTGTCAACCGTTCCGTGGAGATCAGCCTCCTTCTTGAAGAAGCGATCCGCGAGGTCCGGCGTCTATTGGATGTGGACTTCGGCTGGATCTATCACGTGGAAGGGGGGAGGCTCGTTCTCAGGGCCTCGGATGGAGTCGCGTCGGCCCCGTTGCTCATCATTGAATCGGACATCGAAGCGGACTCGAATGACATTGTGTGGGCACGCTCGCCTCGCACCAGCCAGAAGCCGCGCGGAAGGGCGAATGCATCGAAGTGGCAGTTCGGTGCGATCGCGGCCTGGGGATCCGTTCCCATCACTATGAAAGATCGGTTTGCCGGAGTGATCATCGTTGCGAGCAAGACCAGGGGCGAGATCATGGAAAAGCAACTGGGATTGATGGGAGCGTTTTCCAACCAGATCGGCGTCGCGCTCGAGAACGCAACCCTCTTTGAGCAGCTGAGGAAATCCGAAGAACGGTACATGGATCTCTTCGAGCATTCCCCCGACATGTCCCACATCGTGACACGCGAGGGAATCATTGTCAGTTGCAACCAAACCGAGACAGATCGGCTCGGATACCAGAAGGAAAATTTGGTCGGTTTTTCGGTCCTGGCACTCTATCCTCTTCAGTACCATCTCGCTGCTAAGGCCCTGGTTCATGATGTGTTCGAAAGCAGACGTGAGGTTTCGGGCCTGGAGGAGCAATTCCTTACGAAGTCGGGAGAGGTGGTCGATGTCAGCGTGATCACCTCGATCGTCTACGATGAATCGCGTAAACCGGCTTTCATGCGCGTCGTCGCCCGGGACATTACCGAGAAAAAGAAGCTCGAATCCAAGATCCTGCACGCCCAACGCATCGACAGCATCGGGAACCTTGCCGGCGGTATCGCCCACGATTTCAACAACATCCTCACGTCGATTCTTGGCTCCACCGCCATCATGAAGCGGAAGATGAGGAAAAGCAACACCTGGTACCATTTTGCCGACATCATCGAGACTGCAGCCAAACGGGGGGCTGGGCTCACGCGACAACTTCTGACGTTTGCCAGGAAGAGTACCCCCCAGGTCCGCCCCGTCATCGTCAATGACATCGTCGAAGAAACACTCCGGCTGTTCGAGCGCAGCATCGACAAGAGCATCGCAGTCCGCAAGGACCTTTCCGACGACATGGCCATCATCAAAGGGGACGACGGTCAGATCCAGCAGGCGCTTCTCAACCTGCTCATCAACGCGCGCGATGCAATGCCAAACGGAGGGACCATAGAGATCAGCAGTCAGATCGTAGGTTCCGACGTGCACCACTCCAGCGTATTCGGGGAGCCGCGGGCGGGCGATTTTGCTTCGATTATCGTCCGTGACAACGGAGTCGGGATGAACCAGGAGGTTCAGCAACGGATATTCGAGCCCTTTTTCACGACGAAGGAAAAGGGGACGGGCTTGGGGCTTTCCGTCGTTTACGGGGTGGTCAATTCGCACGGTGGCTTCATCACCATGCAGAGCGATCCTGAACGCGGATCACAGTTTTCGATGTTCTTTCCCCTCCTGGCAGACAGAGAGAAGTTTCAACGTGCGCTCAAACAGCAGAGGCTCCAGCATGGTCATGAACGCATCCTTGTCGTTGATGACGAGGAGCACGTGAGCGAGATGATCAGCCGCATGCTCCAGCATCTCGGATACAAGGTCCTGGTCGTCCACAGTGGTCAGGAAGCTCTCGTCCTTTTCGGGAAGAAGACGCGCATCGATGCGGTCATCCTGGACATGAACATGCCAACGATGAGCGGGAAAGAGACCTTCGAGAGGCTCAAAGAAATCAGACCGGATGTGCGCGTTGTCGTCTCGACTGGCTACAGCAACGAGAGCCTGGAGCCCACGCCGCTGAACAATCTTGTTGACGGGTTCCTTCAGAAGCCATACCAAATGGAGGAGCTGTCGAAAGTGTTGCGTGAAGTGTTCGACGGAAAACCGGACGATTCGTAGCATGGTGCCTTGAGGGGAGCAGAAGATCAGCGTTCCTGTTCCTGCGATGTGATCGTTGCAAATCGGTCAAATAATTGCTACCATTTTCGGGCAGAATAACAACCCTCCCCTCCACAGCAGTATTCAACAATCAGATATCGACGGAGTATGAATCTCGAGAAGTTCGGAGAAGAATTGCGGAGGCAGCGCGAGCAGAAACAGATCTCTCTACCTGCGATCTCTGAAGCAACACGTATCAGTGAAAAAATGCTGGAGGCGATCGAGACAGGCAAATTCTCTGTCCTTCCTCAAGCGTATATACGTGCCTTCCTCCGGGCCTATGCTCGTACAATCGACCTCAATCCGGATGAAGTTCTTCGTCAGTATGACGAGGTGAACCAGGAGATCAGAACCGTGGCGGAGGAGTGGGTCAACCGGGGCAAGCACCGTGTCATCCGTGCCGAACGCACTCCAACCGAGTCAACAACGTCGTCATCCCGGATTTCGCTCTCCTCCATTATCGTTGCTGTCGTAATCCTTGCTGCAGCCTCAGTGGTCATTTTTCTGGCGAACAGGGAATCTGCGATACCATCACAAGAGCCTCTCTCA
Source organism: bacterium (assembly GCA_007280275.1). GTDB lineage: Bacteria > Bacteroidota > Ignavibacteria > UBA10030 > UBA10030 > UBA9647. Next base: position 4,639 of record QYQB01000113.1, read on the forward strand.
AAGGTGCCATTTGATAAGGCTGTGCGCGAGTCGGAAGCTGCCGTCATTCAACCCGAACAAACTCTCCAACAGACACCTCGCCAACTATCTCCACAGACGACCCTTCAACCTGCAGCTGATAGCCTGCGCCTGGAGATCACAACCACAGATTCTGTCTGGGTCTCCGTGGTGATCGACAATGTCCGGAGGGGTCAGTATCTCTTTCCCGCGGGGCGGATCCGAGCGTGGGCTGCAAAGGAACAATTCATCGTTTCGATGGGGAATGCAGGCGCCGCTACGTTTCGTCTCAACGGTGGAAGTCTCGGCGCGCTGGGGAAACGCGGCGCCGTCGCGCGGAATGTACTTATCACCCAGTCTGGTATTCAGCAGGTTCAATAACGCTGTCCGGAACACATGGCCGTTAGTGCGAGCATAGTCAAGCGTGTCGAAGGACTCCGCGCCCGGCTGCGGGATCATGATCACCGGTACTACGTTCTCGCCCAGCCGACGATTGAAGATGCGGAATATGATCGGCTCATGAAAGAGCTTCTGGATCTGGAGGCAGCCCATCCGGAACTGGTCACTCCGGATTCTCCGAGTCAGCGTGTCGGAGGTCAGCCGACGAAGGAATTCCCGGCGGTCACGCACGACGTTCCCATGCTGAGCCTCTCGAATACCTACAATGAGGATGAAGTAAGAGATTTTGACCGCCGCGTTCGTTCGGCCCTCGGCCAGGAACCGTTCAAGTATGTGTGCGAGTTGAAGTTCGACGGTGTGGCTGTGAGCCTCCGGTACAGCAATGGGATGTTCGTCCGGGGGGCGACCCGTGGTGACGGCACGCGGGGAGACGACATTACACAGAATTTGAAGACAATCCGTTCCATACCCTTGAGATCCAGAGAAAAGAAAAAGGGGATGGATGAGTTTGAGGTCCGCGGTGAAGTCTACATGAAACGCGACGATTTCCGCAGGATGAACGACACCAGGGAGCTTGCAGGAGAGAAAACGTTCATCAATCCCCGCAATTCTGCGGCCGGAACGTTGAAACTCCAGGATCCGAAAATCGTGGCAGGACGTCCCCTGAATTTCATGGCATACTACCTTCGGACTGAGAACGTCGGGCTCTCAAGTCACAACGAGAACCTGAGAATACTGCGGGATCTTGGTTTTCCAGTGAGTGAACATACACGGGTCAGCAAGGACGTGGAAGGAGTTGCCGGGTATTGGGAGGAATGGGAGAAACGCCGGGGTAGTCTCCCGTATGATATTGATGGTGTCGTAGTGAAGGTTGATTCGTTGAGTCAGCAGGAACGGCTGGGGATGATCGCAAAGAGTCCACGGTGGGCCATTGCGTTCAAGTTTGCAGCTCGCCAGGCAATGACGACTTTGCATGACATCACCCTGCAGGTTGGCAGGGTCGGAACGATTACACCGGTCGCGGAGTTGGAGCCCGTATTTGTCGGGGGCACGACGGTGTCGAGGGCGACGCTGCACAACGAGGACTATATCAAAGAGCTCGACATTCGGCCCGGGGACACAGTTGTTGTTGAGAAGGGGGGAGATGTCATCCCGAAGGTTAGTGCTGTTGTCAAGGAACGACGTCGCTCCGGGACGAAGCCGTTTGCGATGCCGGGAAAATGTCCGGAATGCGGCTCGCGCATCTCTCGGCCGGAAGGGGAAGCAAACCACTATTGTGAGAACAGCGAATGCCCGGCGCAGATCCGGGCCCGAATTGAACATTTTGCTCATCGCGGAGCCATGGACATCGAGGGACTCGGTGAAGCAATCGTCGATCAGCTCGTCAGCCTCGGGTTTGTCCACAACTATGCGGACGTCTATGAGCTCCATGGCAGGCGCGAAGAGTTGGTGGCCCTTGAGCGCTGGGGTGAGAAGAGCGTTGAGAATCTCCTGCGGGGCATTGAAGGGAGCAAACAGCGCCCGTTCACGCGGGTTCTTTTTGCACTCGGTATTCGCCACGTCGGAACGAGCGTGGCACAGCTGATCGTCAATCACGTTCGATCGATGGAAGGTTTGATCGGAGCGTCCCTCGAGGAGCTTCAGGGCATTCAGGGCGTTGGTCCGCGCATTGCCGAAAGTATCCGGAGATTCGTTGAGGACAAACACAACCTGAAGACTATTGAACGATTGAAAAAGGCAGGGCTTCAGTTTGAAGAGAAGCAGCGGCGCAGCGTCAGGCGATCCGCGCTGGCCGGGAAGACTGTCGTGCTGACTGGTACGCTGTCGTCGCTCACGCGCGACCAGGCAAGGCAGATGATCGAGAATTCGGGCGGGCACGTCGCTTCCAGCGTCAGCAGCAAAACAGACTATGTGGTTGTCGGTGTTGATCCCGGCTCAAAGCTGAACACGGCAAAGAAGCTTGGGATCCAGACGCTCCAGGAGGAAGAGTTTATCAGACTTGTCGGGAGCATATAGCGCAGGCGCAGACCTATGCTGGAAAAACTGCGACTAAACATCGGAACGTCCTATGCGCGGTTCCATTTCCGGGCCGCGGGGGATCCGATCGTCCATTTCACCGAGGCGATTACCCGGGCGCGCAGGCCCGTTGTTATTCTGCCTGAAATCTCCGCCGAGGCTTCCGTCATCGAGGGAGTCTTGAAGTTTCTCGCACAACGATTCCACACCAGCAGGGTGGTGTTGGTCGCCCGGAACGACATCGTATCCTCTCTGCCCGATCTCCGCGGCTTCAATGTCGTCACGTACACCGAGGAGGAGTTCAACACGTGGTATCTTCCGCGCCCCGGGTTGCTTCGAAAGATGAAAAAGAGTACATTCGATGTGGCGTTAGACCTGAATGTTCGCTTCGCACTGACGAGTTCTTTCTTGTGTCGGGCCTCGCAAGCGCCGTTGCGCATCGGATTCGTGAAGCAGTACGCTGATAGTTTCTACAACTTTCAAGTTCAGACCGGGCCGTCCAGCAATCTCACTCACGTGTATTCGCAACTGTTGAAGTGTATAGAAATGTTTTAACCGGATCGATTCAGCGCAGAGAAGATCGGTCGGGAGCCCCCAGTGGCAAGAGGAGAACGCCATGCAATTTGAAGTGAAGAAGAATGGTGATGCGACGATTCTCAAGATCAAGGAACGCAAGCTTGATGCGAGCGTCTCTCCTGAGTTGAAGGGGGAATTCCTGGTCCTCTGCAATCGCCAGACGAAGGTTCTTGTCATTGACCTGAGCCAGGTGGAATTCTGTGACAGTAGCGGCCTCAGCGCACTTCTGATTGCCGAACGTAAGATGAGAGAGAACGGGGGACTTGTGAAGCTTGCCGGTCTCCAGAAGAAGGTGCTCTCACTCATTCGTATTTCCCGCCTCGACCGCGCCTTCCACATCCATGACACGGTTGCTAAAGCGCTCCGGTCCTAGCTGTCTCACATTCTCCGAGCCTCAGCCTTTCTCTCTGGATGAAGCCGGACCTTTCCTGAAACTCACTTAGGAGAATTGTATGGGTTTTTCGGTGCTGGACTACGGCATCGTCGGTGTCTACCTGATTGGCGTCACCGTTATTGGGACTCTGATCGCCGGCAAACAGCGGACTTCGCGGGACTATTTCCTTGGGGGCAAGGAAATGTCATGGTGGTCTGTGGGCTTTTCGATTGTAGCAAGCGAAACAAGCACCCTGACGTTCATCAGCGTCCCTGGTCTCGCCTATACCGGCACTATGCACTTCCTCCAACTGGCTCTGGGCTACTTCATTGGCCGTCTGCTGGTCAGCGTCGTCTTCATTCCTGCCTACTACAAGGGCGATCTCGAAACCGCATACGATTTCCTCGGGAAACGATTCGGCCTCTCGCTCAGGAAATTCACCTCGTCGGTTTTTCTTGTCACCCGCGTCCTCGCCTCGGGGGTCAGACTATTCGCCACTGCGATTCCCGTTCACCTCATTACCGGGTTGGACTACTCCACGAGCATTTTGTTGATCGGTGTTTTCACATTGATCTACACGTACTTGGGCGGATTGAAGGCTGTCGTCGCTATGGACGTGGTGCAGCTGTTCATTTACCTGAGCGGAGCTGCGGCGGCGATGGGCATCATCATCCATCAGTTGCCGAACGGATGGGCGGATGTTGCCAGCTTCGCAAGAGCAAACGGCGGCGACAAATTTGCCATCCTGAATCTCAATTGGGGTACCGATTTCTGGAGTTTCCTTGCCACACCGTATACGCTCGTAGGGGGTCTGCTCGGCGGGACATTCCTCACGATGGCGTCTCATGGAACCGACCAACTGCTCGTGCAGCGCCTTCTCGGCTGCAAGTCCCGCTGGGATAGTCAACGCGCCTTGATGCTCGACGCGGTTTTCATCGTGCTGCAGTTTGCCTTCTTCCTGGTGCTGGGTCTTTGCCTCTATGCGTTCTACGGAGGAGTTTCGATTCAACAACTGGGATTGAGCGCGTCGGACGAAGTGTTCCCGAAATTCATCATCGAGAACCTCCCGACAGGAGTGGCGGGTCTCGTTGTCGCGGGGGTCCTTGCCTCCGCCATGGGGACACTTTCGTCGTCGATCAGCTCCCTTGCCTCCTCAACGTATCTCGACCTTTTCAAAATGACGTCGAAAGGAAAAGCGACCACGGGAAAAGCAGAAGTCTGGTGGTCCAAGGCATTCACGCTCTTGTGGGGTATCGTGCTGATCGGCGGAGCAATGTTGTTCACGGATTCGAAGAACCCTGTGATCGAAATCGGTTTGAAGATAGCCTCGTTCACCTACGGCGGTCTTCTCGGGACTTTCTTCCTCGGCCTTCTTTTCAAACGAACAAATCAGAAAGATGCGTACATCGGGTTCGTGGCCGGCATCGCGGCGATGACGATCGTTCTGTCGTCGACGAGAATCGACTTTACGTGGCATACCTTCATCGGTTCCTCGGTGACGATCCTCGTCGGCAATCTGAGCAGCTGGATCCGCGCCCGCGTAACACCTTCGGCTTCGTAACCCTCGGAGACCCAATGGGGAAGATTGCCCGAATCTCGATCCAGTCCGGTCAGGCCGGTATGTCCGGGCTTGACAGAGTCATTCGGCAGTATTTTGATTTCCTCCGTCTGGAAAAAGGGGTCACCCTGCACACGTTTCATTCCTATCAGTTTGATCTTGCGAAGTATCGCTCGTTCCTCACCGATCAGGAAATCCAGTCTGCCCAAAAGGTCACCGAGGAGCACATCGGTGATTTCCTCAAAGAATTGAAAAAGAAGAACCTCTCTCCAAGAACCGTCTCAAGGATTCTCTCCTCTGTTCGTGGCTTCCATCGTTTTCTTGTTGGCGAGGGTATGCATGACGATGACCCGACGGAAAACATCGAAACGCCGAAACGATCGAAATTCCTTCCCGGAGTCCTTTCTGTTGCGGAAGTTGATGTGGTCCTCAAGCAGCCTGACACACTGCAGCAACTGGGATTGCGGGATCGGGCCATTTTGGAAGTTCTCTATGCAACCGGCGTGAGGGTCTCGGAGCTGACCAACCTCAAGCAGTCCGATCTGATGTTCGATTCGGATTTGATCCTTGTCTTCGGAAAAGGTTCGAAGGAGCGTCTTGTACCAATTGGAGCTTCAGCCGTGGACTGGGTGACCAGGTATCAACGGGAAGTGCGAATTCATCTTGCAAAAGGGGGAAAATCGCAGGATGTGCTCTTTCTCAATTTCCGTGGTGGGAAGCTCTCGAGGGCGGCGATACGCGACATGGTGGCGAAATACGCCCGGGCGGCTGGTATCAAGAAGGAAGTACATCCGCATACATTCCGTCACTCCTTCGCCACCCATCTGCTGGAAGGCGGAGCCGACCTCCGCGCCGTACAGGAAATGCTGGGACACGTTGATATCTCCACGACGCAAATCTACACCCACATCGACCGCGAATACCTCAAAGAAGTCCATCGCACGTTCCATCCCCGCGCTTGACCGTTCAACATAGATGCTGTCAATCGGTGGCGACGGGACTGGCGTCCCGTCGGACAAGTCAAAGCTCTTGTCCGTCGGGTTCGCAGACCTAGCTCAGAGCACAGAGACTGTTGTTCGGAGGCGACGGGACTGGCGTTCCGTCGGACAAGTTAA
>QYQB01000242.1 GCA_007280275.1 bacterium
GTCAAGCATGAAATCATGACCAGCCATGCGGGAAATCTCAACCAACTCGTGATGCAAAGGGTTCTTTTCGATAGAGCCTTCGCAACACAGCGGGTCGTCAAGGAACAACGGACTATGCAATGCCTTGATCGTATCCTCTCCGGCACACCCCGGCGCTATCATCTTTCGGCCGCCGGAAAACCCGGCCATAAGGTGCGGCTCGATGAACCCCACGGTCAGCTTACAGTCCGCCGTAACGTAGCGTTTGTCGATATATACCGGCGTGCTCTTTTGAGTGGTACCAAGGAATGCTTGCTCTTCACGAATGCTCGCGTGATGATCCACGACGGTGTATCGCGAAAGAATGTCGGAGCCCAGGATGAATTCCAGCTCAGCAGGTGTGTTTGACCGATGGAGCCCTGTCGCGACAAGGATCGTGATCTTCTCCCGCGCGACCCCGTTGTCCTCCAAAATCCGCAGTACTGGAGGAAGGAGTTGCTTATTCGGAACCGGGCGCGTGATATCGCAGACAGCAATACAGACACTCTTCGCGAACCGCACCAGCTCGCCCAGAGGGGGTGAGCCAATGGGGCTGACAAGAGAGCTCTCGATGGCCCCGACAGGCTCGACCAGCGGTGCCGTTGTACCCAGCGTGAGTACTTTCGCCAGATTCTTCTCCGGCACTTCAATATCCAGGCCGATCCTGCCGTATGCGAGATGAACTTTCACGATGATCGTGCGCTCACTTTCACTTTGCCGTCTGCGCCAACAAGGCTCTTTCTTCCTCTTCTTTCCGCTCAGCCCTCTTGCCAAAGATCCAGAGCGATCCCCCGAATCCCCACAAGATGAGCACCATCGCCGTTACTGCCACGAATTCCAGTTGCTCCAGATGAGTAAAGAACGCCGCAGCTACCAGGAACCCAAGGAAGATGACCGTGCGGCCGACGAGCGGCATTGTAGACACCTGCCGACGTCCGCCACCATACACTTCTTTCGCGACATCGATGGGTGTGTCGACTTTTTTGAAGAATTCTTCGACCATTTTTCGTTCTTCATCTTTCTCAGCGGCAAACAACCGAGCGAAGACCAACAGACTTGCTCCCAGCGAGAGCGCACCCAGATAGGCGAGGCCAAGCTGGAGTTGAGGATCGAGGCCGAGCGGATTGCCCACGACAGCCCTGGAAAACAGAATCGCCAAACCAATCGCTATTGTTGCAGAGATCAGACCCAGAAGAGTTTTGTTCTTCTTATATAGCTCCCCTGTCCATTGCGACGTTGCGAAAATACCAAACGTCATCGCAAAAGCGAGATAGACCTGCGGACCAATGTCCCAGCCAAGAAGAAACTTGACTGTTGCGCCGGTGATCAATCCCCAGGTGATTGCGCCGACAGCCGACCACTTCGGCACACGGCGGAAAATGAGGCCGAATGCCAGCGGAACAACGACAGGAATGTTGAACAGTGTAAAGAATGCCTGCATAAGGTTGAAGATCCCGAACTTGCTGGTGACGAAGAACACGGCGAGCGTCATCACAATGACGCCGATCGTCAGCGCGGCGATACGACCCACTTTCAGCAGCTGTTTGTCGTCAAGGTCCGGCCGGAACATTCCTTTGTAGATGTCATGTGAAATGATCGATGAAACCATGTTGTATACGGTACTCAATGTGGTCATGGTAGCCGCAAGCATCGCAGCGATGAACACGCCGATCAGCCCGTGAGGCAGGAGCTTCATGACCAATCCAACAAAAACAAGATCCTGCGGGTTCTTCCCGATGAAGGGGGTGAAAAACTCAATCTGGCTCAGGTCGGGCCAGTAGACTTTCGCCACCAAAGGCGGGATACCGAATACGAGGGGGGTGCACAGCGCGAGCACGGCTGCCATCCTGCCGACTCGCTTCGCGCTCTTTTCATCCTTGACGGAATAGAACCTCTGGGCGCCTCCGGCCGCAAAGCCGAGAGTTGTGATGATGAGGATTGAGAGCAGCCAGTGTTCCGTGTAATGGACATTGTTGTATGTGTGGTCAAATGAGAGCGGGGGAAGTTTATCGAACAAACTTCCCAAGCCTCCGATCAAATGCAGACTGAGAGGCATCACAATGAATGTAATACCCACGAGGATGACCCCCTGGACAACATCCATCGCCATGTCACCCCACAAACCGCCAAGGAAATTGTGAAGCATCACGATGCTGCCGATCATGATGACGATGACCGTCAGATCGAACCCGATAATGGGCGCGAAGAGCTTGCACGTCGAGGCGAGCTGGACGCCGGCAGAGAGCGTAAAGTTTGTCGCGATCACCCAGCTGAGAAACTGCTGCGTGGTGATGTTGTACCGCGTCAGTGTGTACTCGAGCGGTGAAATCGAACGCGTGCGCCGCCACTTCGCAGCCGTCAGGCTTGAGCCGGCCCAATAAGCAATCGGACTGATCGCGAAATACAGAATCGTGAACAACCCTGTGGTATACGCGAACCCTGCGGCTCCCGTGAACAACCACGCGCTGAAGTTTCCCATATACAGGGAGATACCTGACATCCACCAAGGTATCATGCTGCCGCCGGTGAAATACTCCTTTCCTCCTTTGTTCACTTTCATGAAGAAGAGACCGATCCCCATAATAATCAGGAAGTAAGTAAAGACCACGATCAGGTCAAAGGTGTTAACTGACTTCATTCGGGTTCCTTTCGACGTTAGGTAACTGACGAAACCTGGGCTCGCTCCAGGGCGTCTTTCTGCTCGGCCCGTTTTCCGAGAATCCAAAGAGTCCCTCCAAATCCCCACAAAATCAGCACCATCACTGTGACTGCAATGAACTCCATCTGTTCGAGCTTTGTGAAATACGCAACGGACACGAGAATTCCCATGAAAATAATCGTGCGCCCAACAAGTGGCATGGTTGATACTTGTCGCCGACCGCCGGCATAGACTTCTTTCGCAACATCGACCGGCGTGTCGATCTTCTTGAAGAATTGTTCGATGAGTTTCTTGTCCTCCTCTTTCTCCCTCGCGAAAAGGCTCGCAAACGGAAAGAGACTAAGACCAAGCATCAACGCGCCGACATACGCGAAAATCAATTGAACGCTCGGTTCAAGGCCAAGTGGACTTTCAAAGAGCGCCCGTGAAAAGAGCGCTCCAAGTACGACGGCAATCACGGCAGAGACAAGGCCAAGAGCCGCCTTGTTGGTCTGATAAAGGTGTCCCGTCCATTGTGACGTAACGAAGATACCGAACGTCATCGCGAACGACAAATACACCTGCGGACCGATGTCCCACCCCAGGACATATCTCGTTGTCGCGCCAACTATCAATCCCCAGGTGATCGCTCCGACGGCAGACCATTTCGGTACCCGCCGGAAGATAAGCCCGAACGCGATCGGCACCGTCACGGGAACATTGAAGAGCGTAAAGAACGCAACCATAAGATTAAAAATGCCGAATTTGCTGTTGACGAAAAACACCGCCAGCGTCATCACGATCATTCCAATGGTCAGTGCCGCGATGCGCCCGGCCTTCAGGAGCTGTTGATCGTTGAGATCCGGCCGGAACATCCCCTTGTAAATATCATGGGAAATGATTGATGACACCATGTTGTAGACGGTGCTTAACGTTGTCATCGTTGCAGCGAGCATTGCCGCTATGAACACGCCGATCAAGCCATGCGGCAGGAGCTTCATGACCAACCCAACTATCACAAGATCTTGCGGATTCTTCCCCGCGTACGGCATGAAGAACTCAATCTGGCTCAGATCCGGCCAGTACACCTTGGCCACCAGAGGCGGGATACCAAACACCAGGGGGACAGACAAGGCAAGAGCTGCTGCCATCCGGCCGACCCTTTTGGCGCTCTTTTCATCTTTCACTGAATAAAATCGCTGAGCGCCGCCGGATGCAAAGCCAATCGTCGAGATCAAGAGCATGCCAAGGACCCAGTGCTCGGTATAGTGAACCCCATTGTATGTGTGATCGAGCGAGAGGGGCGGCAGCTTGTCGAGCAGGCTTCCAAATCCCCCGACGAGATGCAGACTGAGTGGCATAACGATGATTGTGATGCCGAGGAGAATGACTCCCTGCACAACATCCATTGCCATGTCGCCCCATAATCCGCCAAGAAAGTTGTGAAGCATCACGATGCCGCCGATCATAAGCACAATGACGGTGAGATCAATCCCAATAATCGGGGCGAATAGCTTGCACGTCGATGCAAGCTGCACACCGGCTGAGAGTGTGAAGTTCGTTGCGATCACCCAACTGAGAAATTGTTGTGTGGTGATGTTGAAGCGGGTAAGCGTGTATTCAAGCGGTGATATCGACCGCGTCCGTCGCCATTTCGCAGCGGTCATGCTTGAGCCGATAAGGTAGGCAATCGGGCCACAGGCAAAGTAGAGCGTCGTAAACCAGCCAGTACTATAGGCGAATCCGGCAGCCCCGGTGAAGAGCCAGGCGCTGAAATTGCCCATATACAACGAGATCCCAGACATCCACCATGGGATCATGCTGCCGCCGGTAAAATATTCCTTCCCTCCTTTGTTCACTTTCATGAAGAAGAGGCCAATCCCCATGATGATGACGAAGTAGGTAAAGACAACGACCAGATCAAAGGTATTGACCGACTTCATGCGTTTGTCGATTCCTCGATTCCGATGGCCGCCAAATGCATTATTGCTTCCTGGCTCGCCTGGGATCTTTGAAGTTCTCCCGTGATTGTCCCATCGCGCATAACATAGATCCGATCCGCCAGTCTCAGTGCTTCTGGAAGCTCTGAGGAAATCAGCAGTATAGCGACCCCGTTTTTCGCAAGCTCAAAGATCAGGTTGTGAATTTCTGCTTTTGCGCCCACATCAATCCCGCGGGTCGGTTCATCGAGCATGAGGATGGAGGGGTTGAGCCAGAGCCATTTTGCCAAAACAACTTTCTGCTGATTCCCACCGCTCAGAGTTGAGACTTCCGCTTCCTCCGACGAGGATTTTATTAAGAGCTGCCCGGAGCTTGTGCGCGCAAGGTTCGTTTCCGACGAGCCATTGATGAACCCGGTGCGCGAAAGAAGCCTCAGGCCCGTCAACGAGATATTGTGCTTCACTGATTGTGTTGATATCAACCCCTCTCCCTTCCGGTCCTCCGGCACGAA
>QYQB01000168.1 GCA_007280275.1 bacterium
AACTGGTTTGGGTAACAAGGGCTCTATGGTTGCCCATTGGATGTCTGATAGTTCGTCTCGTCGTGCCATGTACGAAAGTACAGAGCACTATTACAAAGTACAAGTACTATTTTTGAGATGGCTTCTAAATACTTGGATAGCAGAGTCGGGCCCATGGCAATCATTTATCGATTTCAAATTGCCCGAAGATGAAAGAGCACGATACTCCTTCTTACCAATCTATGATGACTTCTTCTTAAGCTTGATGTCCAGAGCGACTGAATTGCTAAGAGATGGAGAGCGACAGAACAAGACTGAAGAGGTGTTGTCGGTTGGAAAGGGACTCGAAATATTCTCATTGAACGAGAAGAGAACCCATTTTGATGGAGTGAACTACTCAAACAATATGTTGTATGCCGCGGGGCTGTACTACTTGGCGAACTACTCTGCCTCGGCTTGGATTCTTTCGAAGGTGTATCAGAACGCAGACTATCAGGGCATTGACGAGTTCATTTCAAGCTTTCTCAAGAGAGACTTAGCTACTGATAACCGCTATTCCAGACTGCTGAACGCCTACTTTAAAACCGGAAGACAACTCCTCCTAAAAATCTTGACGAGACAGATTGCACGTGAGAAAGAGTCTGCATTTAATGAAGATGCCGACAAGTACTACTCTTTCTTGCTTGCCGAGTCAATCCTGCAGAAGTTCGCCGCCGACAATATTTGGTATGATTTGTTACAAGCCAAGGATGATAGGGACAGGTGGAGACAATTCGTCCGTTACAATATTGGCAAAAGGGTCCCGATTTGGAGTTTCTTCCCGTCTCAAAAGCTTGCCATTCAACGAGGGATCCTAAGCGGTGCAACTTGCTCGCTACAAATGCCAACCAGTTCAGGAAAGACTTCTATCTGTGAGTTGATTATTTATGATGAGTTCAAGAGTAATAGCGATTGCCGGATTCTCTATTTGGCACCCTACAGAGCGCTAGCATCCGAGTTGAAGCAAACCCTAGCTATCAACGTAGGCAGGTTAGGCATTTCATCAAAGACAATCTATGGAGGCAATCTTCCAACGGTCGAAGAGAGATCTTCGATCGGAGAAGTCAATCTGGTGATTGCTACCCCCGAGAAATTCATGGCGGTCGAAGACATTTTTCCAGGTATTTCCGAGACATTTACGACTATCATTTGCGATGAAGGACATCTGCTGGACGATGAGTCAAGAGGATTGAGTTATGAGTTGCTACTCTCCAGGATGAAAGGAAATGCCGAGAACAAGAAGAGATTCATTTTTGTCTCGGCAATCATACCGAATATCTCTGTCGTAAACTCTTGGCTTGGTGGTTCTGAGGAGTCATTGATTTCATCTGAATACAGGCCGACAGAGCTGGAATACGCATTCCTAAAGCCGATGGACAAGGTCAAAGGATTCTATCTTGACGTCAACCCCCACAAGAGAAAGCCTTACAATTATCAGCTTTACAAATTCTTGTTCGGCGATGAGTTGGAAATCCCAAAAGGCAACGGAAAAGCGAGCAAGATAACAAGCAAGAAGGGACTTTCGGTCGCAGCCGCACTGAAGGCAACACACTCGGGGACGGTCGCCTTGTTTGCGCCCCATAAAAGGGGAAACACTGGGGTTGAGGATTTGGCAGCCGAGGCAGTGCTGCAACTCACGAACCGAGAACAGTCGTCAATATCAGGATATTCACCATCTGGACATTTGAGTGATCTTGAGGAGTATTTCACAGTCGTATTTGGTTTGGATTACTTATTGACTCAATGTTCTCGCCTGGGTGTTCTATTTCACCATGGTGATTTTCCCCAAAGCATTAGGGAGATAATTGAAGATTCGATGCGGCAAGGGAAAATCCGCCTGGTAATTTGCACAAATACGCTTGCAGAAGGTGTGAATCTTCCGATAAAGACTATCGTGCTCCACTCCACCAGCCGGTTCAGTCCGTATGCAGTGCGGAAGCATGAGCCGATCAAACTGCGGGATCTGAAAAATCTTGTCGGTCGTGCCGGAAGAGCGGGAAGGGAAACAAAGGGCATGGTTATCATTCCTCATGAAAGTGATTTTTGGAGAATAAATGAATTGATTCGAGAGACGAATATTGAACCAGTAAGGGGACAATTATACAACATCATAAGCTTGATTACAGGATATCTCCAGCGAAAAAGAATGCCGATAACGGCAGAAACACTCGATTCACTAAGTGAGGAACTGCAAGAACTACTAGATTCAATTGACGTTTCAATCATAGATTTACTGGCCGAAGAAACTGAGCCAGATGAATTAAATCAATTGGTTTCCGAACTGATCACCCAAACATTGTCTTTTTATCAAGCTAATGCAAGCGAGAAGAAAACCCTCAGCACCTTATTCCAATTGAGAACCGAGAAACTCAGACCTATTGTTGACAAAGGTGAATTTGCAGTTCTCAAACACAGCGGTGCGAACATTAGATTGTACGACGACATTGTTGCCCATTTTGATTTTGATGATAACATATGGTCCTCCTCATTTGAAGCCCTTGAAGAAAGCTGGCTAACTTACATTCTCGACAATGGGGTTTTTCAACTGGAGCGGTACAAATCCAATCTCCAAGAATTCAACACACAAAACAAATGTGAGTTGGCTGAAGCGGAGATCAAAAGGGCCATACGGCTTTGGATGAGTGGCAATTGGTATGCAACAATTTGCCATGAGTTGGGCCTTGAGATGCATCAGGTGTTGAGGCTAATAAACATCTTTATAAGCTTCAATGTCCAAAACGCGGTTTCTGTGGTCGTTAGATTGAAAGAACTCAAGAGCACCGGGTACACAATGCCAGACCAGATCGCAAACTGGTCATCATTCCTGCAACACGGTATCGATTCACAACTCAAACTCGATTTGATTGAAATGGGGCTGATAGATAGAGTAGGCGTCTTCGCGCTCGCCAACTACCTGGACTCGACCGCGTTCATTCGCATCGATTACAAATCTCTGAAAGCGCATCTGATCCAAAACAGAGATGAAATAGTGCACAACATACAACAAGGCCTACCCCGGATATCGCTGTACAAGCTCCGGTTGTTCATCTCACGGTTGGGTCTCAAAACTGTCTTCTGACGTGAGCATGAACGCTGAGGTGTAGTGTGGAAAGTTGAAGCTTGCGCAACTCTTTTCTTGATGGAGTTATCAAATGGCCGACAATGAAAAACGAATCGCAAGACTTTGCTGGAATCTCAACGGATGGGTGATGCCATCTGGGCCCCATGGCAAGAGTAAGCATAAGAATAGTCATGAGGCGCTTTATGGTTTCGGACATGAGGAGTGGTTATTTGACACCAGCAAAGTAATTGATGGTTACCACTATGGTTTCTTAGAGCCGGTTCGAAAACAACAAAGTGCATATGAAAACAGTACGTACGATGTTTGGCTCTACAGCATCGACGGTCAAACGAAAAAGCGTTACTGGGTTGGTGATATAGAGGGGGTTGAAGTAATAGATTCAACGATCGCCGAAGAGATCAAGAACCTCTACACACAGAAGAACTGGCTCGAAGAAATGAAGCAACAGTTGACAAAAGCAGGGGCGAAAATCGGCAATCTATCTTCGGGGCCTGGTATAGACATATTTAACGTCAGATACCTGCCAGCGAATCTAAAAATCAATGAACAATATGCTGAGCTTTCTCCCGGCATCTCTCTTTATCGGTTATCCCGGTACGTGTTTGCAAATTATAGCGATGAATTCGATGTCCTGTACAACGACGATGAATTTGTGTTCATGAAGGGTGACGATACCCAAAATGACGATGATGGTGAGTTGAAGACTAAAAAGCACTCAAGAAAGCCCAAGGAAATTGAGATTACCTATTTGCACGATGTGATCGCCAAGGGGTTGACAAAACGGCTGAGGGGAATCCATGGCAAGGAAAACGTTACTCCAAACCATCCGGCAGGTTACGGCGCAAACAAGGTAGATATCGTGGTTAGAAATGGAAAAGAACTCACTTTTTATGAAATAAAAACTTACAACTCAGTGAAGACCTCTATACGAGAAGCTATTGGGCAGATAATGGAATACTCGTTATGGACAAATCACAACAGGGCGCGTCAATTGATTGTAGTGACGCAACCTCATAACGATATTGACAAAGCCAAGACATATTTCAGACATTTGCGTGAGACATATGGCCTTCCTATCTATTTCCAAACCTACGATTTTGAAAACGACATCTTGTCAGAAGAGTTTTAGACAATGAGTGATATTGCCTCGACAAACAGCGTCATCTCCAAAGTCTGGAGTTTCTGCACCACACTTCGCGACGACGGCGTCGGTTATGGAGATTACCTGGAACAGCTCACATATCTGCTCTTCCTCAAAATGGCGGATGAATACTCCAAGCCTCCGTACAACAGGCGTCTGCCTGTTCCCAAAGAACACAACTGGGAAAGCCTTGTCTCGGAGTGGTCGACAATCCTGACGCAGAAGAATTCGGCAAAAACGGAGAAGGTGGCATGAGTATCGGCGTTCTGTTTATCTCCAGTGTCCAGAAAGAACTGCAACAGGAGCGGTACGCCATGAGGGATTACATCTCCGGAGATCCGCTCTTGCGGCGATTCTTTAGACCATTCCTTTTCGAGGATTTGCCGGCAGCAGATAGAAACTCGAGCAACGTCTATCTTGACGCGGTCGATCGCTGCAAAGTGTACGTTGGTATCTTCGGCAACGAGTATGGCAGGGAAAATGCGGCGGGCCTTTCCCCAACCGAACGGGAATTTGACCGGGCAACGGAGAAGGGCGTGTATCGCATCGTTCTCGTCAAGGGGTCGAATGATGAGAACCGTCAACCGAAAATGCGCTCGCTGATTCGGAAGGCAGAATCTCAACTTATCCGTCGCCGCTTCAGTGAGACGCCGGATCTTATTTCAGAATTATATGCAAGCCTTGTTGAGTACCTGGCAACGACGGGTGCTCTGCAAACATTACCGTTCGATGCAACGCCATGTCCCGGTGCGACACTAAACGACATCTCGGATGAAAAACTGAAATGGTTCTTACGTCAGGCCCGTCAGGAGAGGAACTTCCCACTCGTGGAAAGTTCAACAGCAACACAGACGTTTGAGCATCTCAATCTTCTGGACAATGGCAGACCGAAGTATGCGGCTCTTGTTCTCTTCGGAGAGAAGCCGCAGAAGTTCGTGCCCGTCGCAGAAGTCAAGTGTCTTCATTTTCACGGCACCGAGGTGCAAAAACCGATCCCGTCATATCAATTGTTCAAAGGCACGGCCTTCGAACAAGTCGATCAGGCAGTCGATTTTGTTCTCTCCAAGCTGGATCGAAAGGTAATACCGCGAAAGGATTCTCCTGCAAGCAAGATTGAGTACGAGATTCCGTATGAGGTAATCCGCGAAGCGATCGTCAATGCAATCGCTCATCGTGATTACACATCGAACGCTGCCGTTCAGGTGATGGTCTTTGCCGACCGGTTTGAAGTCTGGAATCCGGGAGCGCTGCCACCGGGGATGACACTTGATCAGTTGCGTCGACCACATCCGTCTATTCCCCATAACCCTCTCATCGCCGATCCATTATATCTTACGCACTACATTGAAAAGGCCGGAACCGGAACAGTTGGCATGATTGCTTTGTGCCAGCAGGCTGGATTGCCAGACCCGGATTTTGAGGAACGCGGAAGTCAGTTTGTTCTCACCGTCTGGCGGGATTGGTTAACGGAAGCTGCGCTTGTGGAATTGCATTTGACAGATCGACAGGAAAAGGCGGTTCGCTTTGTAAAGGTGAACAAGAGAATTACCAACGCGGACTTCCGGAGAGAATTTCATGTTTCTAAGCCCACAGCATCCAGGGATCTCGATGAGTTGGTTAAGAAGGGTGTCTTTGGCAAAGTGGGAGCGACCGGCAAAGGCACATACTACGAGCTGGGGCGCAAAGGGCTCATAAAGGACTCAAAGGGCTCACCGAACGGAAAGGGCTCACAAAGGGCTCATGCGAGGACGGGCTCTTTGGCAACGAAGAAGATGAAAGGGGACAAAAAGGGGACAAAGGGGACATGATGTCGTCCTCCTCCTCGTTATCATCATCGTCAATAGCAGCGACGGCATCATCATGAGCGGCACGGCCGCATTCATAAACAATGGAATACAAATTGGACAATAACAGCGCGAGCATTATTTCAAAAGTCTGGAGCTTCTGTAACACGCTTCGCGATGATGGCGTAGGCTACGGTGATTATCTGGAGCAACTCACATATTTGCTCTTCCTCAAAATGGCGGATGAGTACTCCAAGCCTCCGTACAACAGGCGTCTGCCGGTGCCGAAGGAATACAATTGGGAAAGCCTTGTCTCGAAACGAGGCGCTGACCTCGAATTGCATTACAGTATCTTGCTCAGAGAATTGGGGCAGCAGAAAGGAATCCTCGGACAGATCTTCACCAAAAGTCAGAACAAGATTCAAGACCCCGCAAAGCTCTATAAGCTGATTGACATGATCGATTTAGAAAGCTGGGTCGTGATGGGTGCCGATGTAAAGGGGGACATCTCCGAAGGCTTGCTGGAGAAAAATGCCGAAGACACAAAGAGCGGAGCGGGGCAATACTTCACACCACGGGCGCTCATCAAGGCAATGGTAGAATGCATCCGGCCTGAGCCGATGAAAACCATCGCCGATCCCGCGTGCGGCACGGGCGGTTTCTTCCTTGCTGCATACGACTACATCGTGAAGAACACTCAACTTGATAGAGCGCAGAACCAGTTTCTGAAATTCAAGACGTTCTACGGGGAGTGAGATTGTTGCAGGAACTCGAAGGCTTGCGTTGATGAATCTGTTCCTCCATAACATCGGCGATATCGATAGCGACAATTTTATTTCACCCGCCGATGCGCTTGTAGCAGATTCCGGTGTGCGTGTGGACTACGTGCTGGCCAATCCGCCGTTTGGCAAGAAGAGCAGCATGACCTTCACGAACGAGGAAGGGGAACAGGAAAAGGAAGAGCTCACATACAATCGCCAGGATTTCTGGGCTACAACGGGGAACAAGCAACTGAACTTTGTTCAGCACATCCGCACAATGCTCAAAACAACCGGTCAGGCGGCTGTTGTTGTTCCGGACAACGTATTGTTTGAAGGTGGGGCAGGCGAAATCGTCCGGAAGAAACTGCTTGAAACCACCGATCTTCATACCATCTTGCGCTTGCCAACAGGAATCTTCTATGCGAATGGCGTAAAGGCAAACGTGATATTCTTTGATGCCAAACCAGCCTCGAAAGAACCCTGGACGAGAGAGATCTGGTACTACGACTACCGCACAAATGTCCACCACACGCAGAAGAAGAACCCGATGCGATTGGACGATCTCCGCGATTTCATAAATTGCTATCATCCTGCCAACAGACACAAACGGAAGGAAACCTTCAACGCGGAAAAGAATCCCGACGGTCGTTGGAGGAAATTCACATATGATGAGATTATCAGCCGCGATAAAACCAGTCTTGATATTACCTGGCTGAAGGACAAGAGCCTCACCGACCTGGATTCCTTACCCGACCCTGATGTTCTCGCAGGGGATATCATTGAAAATCTTGAAGCAGGCTTGGAGAGCTTTAGAGCGATTATGGCTTCGATAAATGGGAAGAAGCCATAACCCTGTCGGTACTCCCAGATAAAGAATATTATCGTGCAATATTCTTGTCTTGTCCATCCACGTGGCAGAGCCCTCGTTCTAGCCGTAAGCTCTCCGCCCCCATTCCGTCCACTAAACGGGTTCAGTGGTATCGAAGCGAAGTTCTCTTCAGGTTGACAATGACCCACTGATGTCATATTTTGCTGCAGCAAGCGTTGTTTGATGCTCAGATCGCTTGTAAACGCTGGTCAGAATCAATGTGTGCAGCACGTCCCCCGAAACTCCCATGCGCTATGTTGACGAATACCGCGATC
>QYQB01000107.1 GCA_007280275.1 bacterium
GGCGGGGAATCCAGACAGCGCGTTCTGGACTCCCGATTGAATCGTTCGGGAGTGACAACCATTTATGAGTCGCGTTCTAAATGAATCAGCTGATATGATTGGTCAGACTATCTCCCACTACAGGATTCTCGAGAAGTTAGGCGGCGGAGGTATGGGTGTAGTTTACAAGGCCCATGACCTCAAACTCGACCGCGATGTTGCCCTCAAATTCCTCCCCCCGGAGTTGACTCTCGATGCCCAAGCGAAGGAGCGTTTTGTCCACGAAGCGAAGGCCGCTTCTTCTCTCGACCACAACAATATCTGCACCGTGTACGATGTGGATGAGTCGGTGGATGGGCAAATGTTCATTGCAATGGCGTGCTATGAGGGAGAAACGCTAAAATCTCGAATTGCGAAAGGTCGATTGCGAATTGAAGATGCGACGGGCATCGCCATCCAAATCGCCCAAGGCCTAGCCAAAGCACACGAAGGGGGGATCGTTCATCGTGATATCAAGCCGGCGAACATCATGATCACGAGGGACGTCGTGGTCAAGATCGTTGATTTCGGATTGGCGAAGCTGAGCAGTGCGACGAAGATCACGAAGACCGGCAGCACGCTGGGAACCGTGGCGTATATGTCCCCGGAGCAGCTTCAAGGTGGCGATGTTGACGCACGGGCGGACATTTTCTCCCTTGGGGTTGTCTTGTATGAGATGCTGACGGGGAAGACCCCGTTTCGTGGTGATCACGAAGCAGCGCTCATGTATTCGATTGTCGCCGAAGAGCCCGAGCCGCTCCAGCACTACATTGCGGACGTCCCGTCCGAGCTCATTCACATTCTTGGCCGCGCATTGGAGAAGTCTCCCGCCGATCGCTACAAGATGATGAATGACCTCTTGATCGATCTGAGGAGGTTCAGTAGGGAGACTTCAAAGGTTTCGATGCCCACATTTGGAACAAGGAAGAGATCGCCATTTGCATCTCGTTTTGTTCTGTCAGTCGCTTCGGTCGTAGTGCTTGCAGCTGTTTCGATTGTGGTTGTTCTCCTTAGTCAACCGAGGAAACTGCCGCGGGTAAATCCGGACCTCAAGGCCGCGGTAGTGCCGTTGAATGTCAAGGACGTCGCCTACTGCAGCCTATCTCGCGATGGCAACTGGATTGCATTCGGGGGGCAAGATGGAAACGGCAAGTGGGACATCTACTACATGAATTCCTCTGGTGGTGCAGTCAGAAGGGTGACGAAGGATTCTTCCGCAATGGCGTCTGCCCGAGATTGCTCTAGTGATGGTGCGTGGATCCTGTACGCGCGTCGGACGGGCAACCGTTTTGAAGTCGCGGCAGTTCCAACTCTCGGCGGAGCAGTACGTGTGATTACCGGTGGCTTGCTGCCGGAATTCTTGCCGATGAGCGATAGAATTCTCTACGTCAGGGGCGGCTGGACAGGAGTACCGAGCAAGTCGGGGAAATTCGAGCTCTGGTCAATCAAGATTGATGGCAGCGACGATCGCTTCGTCTTCGTCGATCCAGGATATTCGGATGAATCGGGAAGTCTCTCGTTTTCCTATAGTGTCTCTCCGAACGGGAAAGCGATCGCATGGATCAAAACCTTCGCCGATTTCTCACAGGACATTATCACACACGACCTTGAGACAGGAAATGAAAGTCAAGTGACATTCAGCCGCACAGCCAAAGACGATGTGTTCTGGACTCGCGACAATTACCTGATCTACTCGGCGTACGCAAGTGGCAACTATGATCTTTGGATGTGTCCAGCGGAAGGAGGTGCTCAGCAACAATTAACGCGCAGCAGGAATGATGAGATGTATGGGGAGCTCAGCGACGGGGGAGCCAAGTTGCTCTACTACGAGGCAAACCACACCGGAAATATCAAAATGATGGATCTCGAAACCGGAAGGGTCACGTCAATCACCTCGGATGATCGAAATCGCGCAGCTCTATGCGTGTCTCCAGACTTGAGGTATGTGGCATGCACAAACGTTGCCAGCACCGTCGATCCTGCTACTTCGTACTGGTTTACATGGCAAGGAATTCAGGTCGTTGACCTCAAAGGTGAATATCCTACCCGCACAATTTCATCCGACGAGAGAATTGCTGGGACTAAATCATGGTCGCCTGGGGGTGCGTGGATTGCATACGCGAGACTCCCAGATAGTGTTGACGGCACCACAAAAATCTGTATCGTTGACCCGTTTGCGGGAACGCGTTCGAAAGTCGTGGCCGAGACAAAGGAGAAGGCGCTTTCGTCGCTTAACCTGAGATGGGTGAATCCGGATACGCTCAGATGGTTTTCGGGAATGAAGACCTGGATTTGCTCGATTAACAACTCACAGCCCGTGCAGCTATATGAGGATTCAACCAGTGCCTAT
This sequence comes from bacterium, assembly GCA_007280275.1. Taxonomy (GTDB): domain Bacteria; phylum Bacteroidota; class Ignavibacteria; order UBA10030; family UBA10030; genus UBA9647. Next base: position 2,369 of record QYQB01000107.1, read on the forward strand.
GTTATTCAAGGTGGGAAGTACATATTGTTTCGGGACTATCGTTTGGGGCGACAGGGTTGGTGGGTAGACGCGTCAGGAATGTCTGCAACCAGGGGCGCAGGAGGTGCACGCAGAGTTCTGGATCCTGTGAGCACGACAATTGCTCCAGGCGGTGATTTCATGCTTTACTCACCCAAGCCCGGCGAGCTTCACCGACTCTCTCTTCCTGATGGAAAGTCAAGTCGCGTGCCATACAGTGTACCGCCCTTATCACAATGGCGTGTGATTAGTCAGGATGGGAAGAAGATGGTCTACGTCGAGCAAGCTATCAATTCCAAGCTGATGCTCTGGGAGAATCCGTTCACGAGAGATTGATTGAGATGATCAATCGAATCATCGGGCCACTGAAAAATGATAAGGTTGGCAACCTAACCAATCAACCATTCTACCAACCAGCCTTCAAGTATGATCGGCCAAATTCCAAAATTCCCCACGAGCGTATTGTGCGAGAGGAAGGAATTTTGAGAATCCCGACCGCTTTTTGGTCGGGACCTGAACACATAGCGCTATGATCGGAACAACAATTTCACATTATCGCATTCTCGAGAAGCTTGGGGGAGGTGGAATGGGCATCGTCTACAAAGTCCCAAAACTGCCCACGAGTGTTTCCCAACGAGTGGTAGCAGTTTTGAGGATCCCGACTTTCTCTGTCGGGACCTGCAAGGAGTCAGCATGATTGGTCAGACAATCTCCCACTACATGATCATTGAGAAACTTGGCGGCGGAGGTATGGGCATTGTTTACAAAGCCCACGACCTCAAGCTCGACCGCTTCGTCGCCCTGAAATTCCTCCCGCCCGAACGAACCCGTGACCCGGAAGCCAAGACGCGCTTCATCCATGAAGCAAAAGCCGCCTCTGCTCTGCAGCATAGCAGCATATGCACAGTTCACGACATCGATGAGACCGATGATGGGCAGTTGTTCATCGTCATGGATTGCTACGAGGGTGAAACACTCAAGAAGAAGATCGAACGCGGGCCCCTTCCCATTGCAGAGGCAGCGGCGATAGCTCATCAGATAGCACAAGGACTTTCCCGCGCCCATGAAGCCGGTATCGTGCACCGCGATATCAAACCTGCGAATATCATGGTGACGAATCGTGCTGAAGTGAAGATCGTCGATTTCGGTCTGGCGAAACTATCAGGGCGAACGCTTCTGACAAAGTCAGGCACAACGCTTGGGACCGCTGCCTATATGTCTCCCGAGCAGGCGAGAGGCGAGCAGGTAGACCAACGATCTGATATCTGGTCGCTGGGGATCGTTCTCTACGAGATGCTCACTGGTAAACGACCCTTCGATAGCGAATACGAGCAGGCCCTTGTCTACTCTATCATCAACCAGGATCCGAGGCCGATGCGAGACCTTCGACCTGAAGTGCCCGAGGCAATGGAGAAGATTTGCCAGCGAGCGATGGCAAAGGATGTGAAAGATCGATACCAGACTGCTGCCGAACTCATCAATGATCTTGAGTCATACCGGACCGGGACACGGCTTTCTGAGAAAACGCTGAAGGTCCAAACGAAGAAACGCATCTACATCTATGCAGCACTTGCTGTGATTGTCATTGTGATTGGAGTCCTAGTCATTTTATCGACCGGCAAGGTCGAAGTGTTCGATCGCATAGCTGTCCTGCCGTTTCGCAATCTGTCCGGTGAAGAGAAACAAGAATGGTTGGCCGACGCGATGACAGAGGAGGTTACGTCAAGACTTCAAGAGGTCGCCGCACTCCGCGTTCCCTCCAGCAGGGGAGTTATGAAATACAAAAACAGCAAGGAGAGCTCAAGTGAGCTGGCGAGGATTCTGCATGCAAAGGCGCTCGTGGATGCCTCGGTGCTTGTGGATGCTGGTGGGCGCGTTCGTGTCCTGGCTAAACTGATTGAGCCTTCGACCGATTTTGCTCTCTGGTCGGCCAGTTTCGATGGCACCAAAGAAAACATCCTCGAGCTCCAGAGCAGGATTGCTCAAGCTGTGGTCAAAGAGGTGCGTGTGAAAGTGTCTCAGGCAGAACTTGGCCGACTTGGTCGCTTTCGCAAAAAAGTCGATCCCCAGGCGTATGAGCTATGTCTGAGGGCACGCCAGGCATCCTGGCAGCTTTACTCGACTCAATCGAAGAGTCAATGGGATAGCTCGCTGGCGAATCTACAGAGGGCGATCGATATCGAGCCCGACAACGCATTCTACTATGCGACACTCGTCGGTGCCTATGACGCGGGAATGAATAACCAGCTTGTCTCGTCTTCTGAGGCACTTCCGAAGTTGCGGGTGGCGGCAGAGACCGCGATGAAGCTCGACCCAGAGCTTGCAGAAAGTCATTATGGCGCAATGACGGCTCGAGCGAGTCTGTACGATTTCAGAGAGGCTCTGTTACACTCTGCCCGAGCGTTGGAGCTCAGTCCAGGAAACTTCACAGTCAACCTCTTCAGTGCCAACCTCTTAACGTGTCTTGGTCGGTGGGATGAGGCGCTGTTGATACTTCGACGTTTGCATGAGCTCGATCCCGTACAATACAGTGAGATGGGATGGGTAGTTGGTCAAGATTACTTCTTTATGCGACGGTATGACGATGCGATCGTGTTCTTGCAGGAATGGCTTCAGAGGGATTCGGGAAACGAATCAGCGCGGTGGCATTTGGCGATGGCGCTGTCGATGAAAGGCTTGCATGTGCAGGCGCTGGCTCAGTGCGATAGCATGAAACACATTGGATCACTGCTTCGCCCTGCCTTGCTGGCAAGAGCTGGGAATCGTACTCTTGCTGCAGAGGCCTACAAGCGCGTTCGCATTCCTACCCCTTACTACAATGCCCAGTTCTTTGCAGTTCTCGGAGAACGGGATACAGCGTTTCGGTGGCTTGCGCGTGCGTATCGAGACCCCGAGGCCGCGATGATCGCCATGAATATCGATCCCTTTATGGACAACCTGCGAGACGATCCACGTTTCAAAGAGCTTCTGAAGAAAATGAATTTGCTTGATTGACTGGGCATATGAGGATCCCGCTGATTCTTAGCGGGACCTGAACGAAGGAACTATGATCGGACAAAGGGTATCACACTATAAGATTCTCGAAAAGCTTGGTGGCGGAGGGATGGGCGTGGTCTATAAGGCCGAAGATACCACACTCAAGCGCACCGTTGCCCTGAAGTTCCAAAATTCCCCACGAGCGTTGTATGCGAGTGGATGGAATTTTGAGAATCCCGACATCCTGAGCGAGCGAAGCGAGTCGAAGGATTGTCGGGATCTGCAGGAGGTTACATGATCGGTACTACCATCTCTCACTATAAGATTTTAGAGAAGTTGGGCGCAGGTGGAATGGGCATCGTGTACAAAGCCCATGACACCAAGCTGGACCGCGATGTCGCGCTCAAGTTCCTTCCCCATCACCTCAACGCCACAGCTGATGAACAGGCGCGCTTCCTTCAAGAAGCACGCGCTGCCTCGGCTCTCAACCATCCAAACATCTGCGGAATCCATTCGATTGGCGAGGATGGGGACAAGCAGTTCATCGAAATGGAGTATGTGGATGGCAAGACGTTGAGGCAAATGGTCCCTGTGCAGAAAACGCAGACCGCCATCGATTATGCGATTCAGATCGGGGAGGCGCTCCAAGAAGCTCACAGCAAAGGGATCGTGCACCGTGATGTGAAGACCGAGAACATCATGGTCAACTCCAAGAACCAGATCAAGGTGATGGACTTCGGTTTGGCCAAGCTGAAAGGCTCGTTGAAGCTGACGAAGACGTCGAGTACGGTTGGAACTCTGGCGTATATGGCGCCGGAACAGATTGAGGGTGGCGAAGTGGATGCCCGCAGTGATATCTTCTCATTTGGCGTCGTGTTGTATGAAATGCTGACCGGACATCTCCCGTTCCGGGGAGAGCATGAAGCAGCGATGGTGTACTCGATCGTTAACGAAGAACCGACGCCCATTCAGAAGTACCTGCCAGAGATCTCATCTGAATTCGTGCACATTCTGAACCGAGCGCTTGAAAAAGATCCCAATGACCGATATCAGAATGTGGCGGAGATGGTCATCGATCTTCGAAGGCTGAAGAAGCAGACAAGCAGAGTCTCCCGGCCGGTGCCGAGCATGGAACTTTCCGGAGGCGCGAACGAATCAACTGGGAAGTCTTCACAGGCTTTGCTGCGGCCCCCAAGGAAACTGTGGCTCGCCCTTGCCGCAATGGTCCTGGTGATCGCCGTTGTCGGCGTGTTGCTGATGAGGAAAGGGACGCCGCAGCTCAATTCAAACATGACGTTTCGCACAATCCAGGTGCCCTTCAGTGAGTTCCAGTACCCTGGACTCTCTCGGAACGGCGACTATGTTGTTTTCCATGCCCCTGATGCGAACGGTAAGTGGGATTTGTACTGGATGCACAACTCGGGCGGGGACGCCCGAAGAGTCACGTTTGATTCAAGCGAACCTCCCCCTGGCAGAATGCTGATGGCAGACATTTCTCCGGATGGCAGCCAGATCGCTTACACACGACTAGGTGCGGTCAATGCTTTCCCTGAAATATGCGTTGTCTCATCAAACGGAGGAACTGGGAGGCGAATCGTAAAATTGGGAGGCAGCCCGCGCTGGCGCCCCGACGGCAATCGGATTGGATATCTCTGGCTGACCGAATCATTGAAGTCTGGGGTCTTCAGTGTGAACCCCGATGGCACCGACCAAAGGATTGAATTCGTTGATTCGCTGGGGACGTCGGTCCCGGGTACCAACTTCTCCTTTGCCTGGTCGCCTGATGGACGATCGATTGCGTGGATAAGGACGTTTCCGAATGCGACCGCCGAGTTGATCGTCCACAATCTGCAATCAGGTGAAGAGAAACAGCTTACTCATGATGGTAAGAATCTGGATGAAGTCTACTGGACTCCGCAGAATATGATCGTCTTTTCTTCATCCAAGGCTGGCAACATGAACCTCTGGTGTGTCCCTGCGGATGGTGGCGAAGAACTGCAGATTACCAAGGGGAGTGGGCCCGATCTCGGGATGAAGGGGTCCAGTGATGGTCGAAAGCTCCTGTACTATGAGGACCGGGTGACCGGAAATATCTGGTACGCCAATGGCGAAGCAACAAGTGCACAACAACTGACGTTCGACGATCAATATATTACATCTCCCTGCTATTCACCGGATGGTCGGAAAATCGCGTTCTCAATGGCCGGAGAGCATCAAGGCTACATAGCATCTCCATCTCAAATCTATATAATGGACCGCGATGGGAGCCACAGGCGACAACTCACATTTGGTGATGAAGTTGCTTTGTATCCAAGCTTCTCTCCTGAAGGAAAGCAGCTCGCGTACCGAAGCCGTCGCGCATCCGGTCCAAACGATTCCTGGAAGATCAATGTAATTGATGTTTCTGGCTCCGGAACGCCGAGAACTCTTCGTCCTGGTTTTTCCGCGTGGTGGAAGAACGAGACTGAGCTCATTATTCATGGCGCCGCTTCTTGGAGAGTTTCGCTTCAGGGAGGAGTTGACACGAAAGTGCTCGAAGATTCCATCTTTGCCTACCCGATCGAAGGAAGCAAGTTCACGCCGTTTCTTGATCTGCGGCAAGGTCGCCGTGGGCTTTGGCTGACAGAAGATGGTTCCAAGGATGCTCGCCAGTTGATTCCCATAGAGACATGGTTATGGTGCGGAATTGTGCCGCGTGCTCGATTTGCCTATTTCGTCGCATCAGACCGCGCCATATGGAAGGTGCATTTGCCGGACGGAAGACGTGAAAAACTCCAGGGAACCTTGCCCGGAGTTGCAACGGCCGAAAACATGAGTTTCAGTCAGGATGGCAAGGAGATCGTATTCATCAACTGGAAATCGCGCGCCAAGCTCGTTATGATCGATAATCTGTTCAAGTGAAACAGTCCACTGATCGCTGAAAGCTGATTGCCTACAGTGTACCAAAATCAAGGTGCATCGACATGATAGGCCAAACCATATCGCATTATCACATCCTTGAGAAACTGGGTGAAGGCGGTATGGGCGTGGTGTACAAGGCTGAGGACACCAAGCTCAAACGCACCGTAGCGCTCAAATTCCTCCCCCGCGGACTCGAAACGCACGAGCCCGAACGAGCACGCTTCCTTCAGGAAGCCCAGGCCGCAGCGGCATTGAATCATCCCAATATCTGCACGATCCACGATATCGCGACAGAAGGCAATTACCAGTTCATTGTCATGGAGTACGTCGACGGCCAAACCGTCCGCCACCAACTCGAGACTGAACACCTCAAACTCGAAACGGTCATAGGTTATTCCATCCAGATCGGCGATGCCCTCCAGGAAGCTCACAGCAAGGGCATCGTGCATCGCGATATCAAGGCCGAGAACATCATGGTGAACTCGAAGAAGCAGGTGAAGGTGATGGATTTTGGCCTGGCGAAGCTGAAGGGGTCGTTGAAGCTGACGAAGACGTCGAGTACGGTTGGAACTCTGGCGTATATGGCGCCGGAACAGATTGAGGGTGGCGAAGTGGATGCCCGCAGCGATATCTTCTCTTTCGGTGTGGTACTCTATGAGATGCTGACCGGCCATATGCCTTTCCGTGGTGAGCATGAAGCAGCGATGGTGTACTCGATCGTTAACGAAGAACCGACGCCTATTGAGAAGCACCTGCCTGATGTATCATCAGAGTTAATTCACATTTTGAATCGCGCGTTGGAGAAAGATCCTGAGGATCGCTACCAGAGTGTACATGATATGGTCATCGACCTGCGGCGATCGAAGAAGGAAACCACGAGGGTCTCGCGTCAGCCAACCGAAGAGGACCACGCAGAATCCAAGCATGCCGTTACTCAGCAGCGCGACTTGACGAAACGGGCTGTGTTTGGTGTGGGGGCATTTGTGGTGCTTGTA
>QYQB01000059.1 GCA_007280275.1 bacterium
GCTCGGTTTCCCTTGGAGTAAGCACACGCCAAAGCTTTGAGATACCCCAAGTCTCCTCATACATAACAGGTTTCGGATGCAGTCCCTCGGCAAGATCCTTCTGAGAAAAAACATTCTTACCAAAGACTAAGAATTGTGTGAACAATGAAGTTAGATCGTCAATCCTGATGTCTTCCATTATGATATATTTCTCAATCCACGACATGAGCTGTCCGGATCCTCGCGATTGACCCGCGAGCAGAAATCTGCCCTCATTCAGGCAAGAGACTCCGACGATGTCGATGATTCTCCCCTTTTCATTTGTCAGGATGGTTTGTGCAGTTTCACCAGGCTTCAGCAGGGCCAGATTATTTGTCGAGATCCTCTGCAGAAAATCCAGGCTATCTGCTCCAACCATGGAGAGGACTACCCTTCCGCTCACATCTACAAGCGAACCCATCTTCCTATCTCCGACACGTAAGTACTGCTTGAGAAAGCTTTCGACTAGTGCTTTCGACCGAAGCGATTAACGCCATGTAGTACAAAAGATAACGAACGATTCGCTGAATTGAAATGTAGATCTAATTCCCTATTTCTAACACCTAAGAAATGGAACTACTTCAGGGTGACCAGAACGATTTCTGCAGGAGCGTGGAAGCGAACCGGTGCCAAAGTCAGACCCAGACCGTTTGTCACGCTCAGATCGAGTTGACCAACGTGATAAAGGCCGCTGACGTATTTGGACTCCAGGCCTGCCGGAGCGAACAGCAATACGCCCGGGATACCAAATGCGATCCCGCCTCCGTGAGTATGACCTGCCAAGAGCAGCCGATATCCCTTGTGACGAGCGAACTCAACGATGCTTTCGGCTGGTTGGTGGACGAGTAAAATCCGGTAGTCCCCTTGCCCTTCGGCAGAGATCTTTTCAAGCTGGGCCTGCGCAGGTCGCTGGGGGTATGTGTATGTGACGACAGATAGCGCAATCCTGCAAGTGTCGACGTTTAGGAATATCGTGCTGTCTTCGAGGACCCGAATCCCCGCCCTGCCAAGAGCCTTAAGCACCATCGGCTTGTTCGTAAAGATGTCATGATCACCCACTGCTGCGATAGTGCCAAATCTGGACCTCAGTTGACCAAGGATGCTCGCTGAGGAATCGATATAACGGGTTCCAGCTGTGACCAGGTCTCCCGCGAAAAGCACCAAATCCGGATTCAGAGAGTTTATGATAGCCACATAGCGTCGCAAAGCCTCCTCTGTTGTTCTCCCATCTCCCTGGACATCCGATATTTCGGCGATCCGGAATCCGCTAAGGCAGTTGAAGCCATCCGGCAGCGCAATTTCGCGCTCGACAACCCGCACTGTCCAGGTATCCCGAACGATTACTGCAATCGAGTAGATGCTTACGAAGCAAAATGACATTACGACCACCAGAGCGCTCTGGCTTTTCCACCATAGCCTGAGTGGCTCAAGGAACCGAATCATCGCAAGGTTGAAAATGTCGAAGATGGCAAACAGAAGAGACAACTGGATCATCACAACAAGGGCGATCCAGAAGGGATAGCTGAGGAAAAGGTCGATGAGGTAGTTGTCACCTGAAAAAGCCGGTACGGCGGCTCTTCCCGCCGCCAGATATGCAAGAAAATACACTAACGGCAGCAGATTCAGATAGATGTAAACGCCAATAACAATAAGTCGCAGGCGTTTTCGGTTCCAGGATGTAAGTGCAGACAAAGCCCGCAGTATCTTCCTACCGACATAGAAATTGATCGCCGCCAGGGGCAGGAGTATCGTCAGCACAACTACGAGTGTCCAGGGCATTCAGCGGACTACTTTTTCTCCCTCTTGTAGAGGTATGCGCAATTCTCAAGGCGGCTCTCTTTCTCGCCTGTGTTCACGGCAAACTTCGGCCCGCTCCAGATGGCCGCCGAGCCGTAAACGCCGCTCTTGTTGATCGCGTAGAAATTAACGTTGAAGTTTGGCCGCCCCTTGTCATCGAGCAGTCTTCGTTCTTTGGTGTGTTGAGCGATACGTGTGCACGCGAGCAGACATGCCTCCTCCGGCGATTTCCCCTGGCGCATGTACTCCACAATCATCACGCTGCTACATGCCAGCAGATTCGCTTCACCACGTCCAGTCGAGCCTGCAGCTCCCACCTCGTTGTCCACATACAGGCCCGCGCCGAGAATCGGCGAGTCACCAACCCGACCTGGGATCTTGAATGCAAGTCCGCTGGTGGTGGTAACGCCCGAAACGTTTCCCTTAAGGTCAACTCCATCGCAGTTAATCGTTCCGGTAATCCGCTCGTACTTTCTTGGGCCTTCGCCGATGTCAATGGCATCAATATCGTGTGGGGGCAACCAGTCATCCTGATTGCTGAGGGTTTCCTTCCATTTCAGCCAGATTTCGCGCGACTCGTCGGTAAGAAGATTCTCTTCTTTAAATCCGTGGGCTATGGCAAACCGCAAGGCTCCTTCACCGACCAACAGCACGTGGTCGCTGCGTTCCATGACAACTCTCGCGACTTTCGAAGGGTTCTTGATGTTTCGCAGCGAAGCAACAGCGCCTCCGCGTCCCGATGGACCGTGCATGACGGAGGAGTCCAGTTCGACTATTCCATCCTCGTTTGGCAGTCCCCCATAACCGACACTATTGTCCTTCGGATCGTCCTCGACGATGTTCACACCTGCTATCACGGCGTCAAGAGCGTCTGCCCCTTGCTGAATCAACTCCATCGCCTTCGCGGTCGCTTTAAGACCATTGGCACTGGAAATGACCACAGGCCGTCCGACACTATTGGTCCGCGCCTGCACCTCACTTACAGCTGGCACGGAATTACCCACAAACGCTGCAGCACCTGCAAGCGTGGCGGACTTCAAAAAGTCTCTCCGTTTCATCGAATTATCCATCGCTCATCCTCCCTTTTGGTATGGAAGTACTGTGGAAGTAAAATGACTATCGTGCTTCGAATCGTCAAAGATCTAGCCCTGCTTCGCTGCATATTTCCCGAGCAGGAACACTTTGAGCTCATCAAACGAACCGAAGACCTTCGTGGTGCAACCAATCACCCACCCTGGTATCCCCTGAAGTTCCATTGCGGTGACCATATAGACAGGCTTCCGAGTCAAGCGAGCCATCGAAACCTCACCGGTTGTGCCTGCCCCCCGTTGAGCGCTCTCATCCCAATAACACACGACGTAGTCCGTCTTCTCGACAATCTCACGGCTGTCGCTATCGACAAGCTCGCGAATAAGATCCACATAGAGATCAATATTTTCCTGCTTCAGTTCACGGAATCGGCCGTTCGGCAACTTCTGGGAGAGAAATGCTTCGCTTTCAACATTGGGATTGTACACGGTGTGTTGCAAGTCCTTCCGTATCCATGCATCCATCTCCATTCGCCAATCGGATCCCTCCCCCTTGGCGAATTCCATTCCACCTGACAAGTAGGCCCTAAGCGTTCTATGAGAGTTCACAGGCCCTCCAGAGAAATGTTGCTGTATGCATCAGCTCGATGTTCAGCCCCTTCTGCCGAAGACCATGCTGGATTTGGAGCATACATCCCGGGTTTCCCGTGACCACGATGTCGGGTTGCACCATTTCTATGTTCTCCACCTTTCTATCAAGAAGTTTCATTGAGTCATCATAATGAGTGATATTGTAAATGCCAGCGCTGCCGCAACACCATGTCGATTCAGGCAATTCAGTATACATAATCCCCGGTATGGCTTTGATCAGTTCCCGGGGTTGTTGACTGACTTTCTGCGTATGGACAAGATGGCAGGCATCGTGATACGTGATGCGCTTCCCTTTTAATGATCTCAGCAGGGGTGCGACTGCAGAGTAACCTTTTGTCGTGAACAATTCCCTTGCAGGCTTCGTAGGCCAATACCCGGTTTCGAAAAGGAATTCTGTGAGATCTTTCACCTTCGATGAGACTCTATGTGCCCGGGCTCCCCACTGTGCATCGTCAACAAAAATGTGCCCATACTCCTTCATGAACGCACCACATCCGGCCGAATTCAGAACGATATAGTCCAGCTGCTCGCGATCAAACAACTCAATGATGCCCCTCGCCATTTGCCTTGCCGCCTCGAGACTTCCATTGTGCGCCTGAAGCGAACCACAACACGCCTGATTTCGTGGCACTATCACTTCGCAGTCGTGGTGGAGCAATAAGTTGATCGTATCGAGGTTGACGTCTGCAAAGGCCACATCCATGATACAGCCTGTAAGGAAACCAACCCGATACCTCGGCTTTCCGGACGGATGAATGACTTCCGGAAGCACATCACTGGAGAATTCTGCCGAGATACTGGGACTGAGCGGTTGAATTGCATCGAGCTTGTGGGAGAAGATTTTCAAGGCTCCCGTCTTCTGAAGGAACCACTTCATCCCCGATTGCTGGTAGACTTTCATCAGGCGAGCCAGAGCCTTCAAGCGGTTCTGCCTGAGGAATGTCCACTCGAGCATTGCCTTCTTGACAACTCCCACCGCAAATCCCTCATGCCCACCTGCAAAAATCTGACCCCGTGCTGCCTCCACAAGTGACCCATACTTCACTCCCGCCGGGCACGCCGTTTCACAGGCCTGGCAGTCGAGACAGAAGTTCATCTCGCGAACAAATCCTTCAGTAATGGGCAAATCTCCATCCGCGACCGCTTTGATCAGGCGTATTCTCCCCCTCGGCGAAGATTTCTCCAATCCTGTGAGTGCATACGTCGGACAGACCGGCAGACACAGTCCGCAGTGCATGCAGTTCGTGAGAACATCATAGTCCGGAATATCCACACCATGAAACGGCGATACTGTTTTTTCAACCTGACTCATAAACCCCTGCGAAGTCGTCTGAACGGGGGGACAAGAGCCATCGAGACCTTCGTTCGCGTTCAGAAGATCACAATGCGATTCCCACCATCCATCCTGATCTAACCACGGCACGAATCCCCCAACAGAGTACGCGGCACGATCCTACCTTGCCTTATACAATCACTTGACCAAATACTTCCTAAAGAACTGCACTGCCAGTTTGTGTGCATCTGCCGCAGATTCCTTGTCGAATTTTGGATTGCTCGGATTTGCGAACGCGTGATCCGCATCGTACATCTTTACGGAAAGTTTCTTGGAAGCCTTTTTCATTGCACCTTCGAAATCGTTCACCTTCGCAGGCGTGATCCAACCATCTTTCTTCCCAAAGATACCGAGCACAGGACCGTTCAACGTTTTGAGTTTCTCGACATCCGTCTCCGGCATCCCGTAGTACATCACACAGGCTGATATCCGTTTCCCCCCCATCAACGCGGTCTGCAAGGACCAACCACCTCCAAAACACCATCCGACAGTTCCAACCCTGGCCTTCGGCCCAACGTAGTCGAGCGCGCCTTTGATGATGACACGAATGCGATCTTCCTTGGCTTCGCCCATGTATTTGCCGGCCTCCTGCTGCGTCGTGGCGACTTTGGAATCGTAGAGGTCAAGAGCGATGACGTTCACATTCCCGAGTTCCTTTTGGAGTTTTTCCGCCTCTTGTCTGATGTAATCGTTCAATCCCCACCACTCGTGAATCACGAACAGATACGCATTCGTTTCCTTATCCGCCTTGATCTCAAATCCACGTCCATCGACACCATCACTCGTTTTGAAAATGACGTCCCTCCCCTTCTCGGGCACAAAATTGAACGGAATTGGCTCAAGGTGTGCGGAGCGGAATTTCTCGTCGCTCGCCAGCATCGCAAACGAGGATGTGGAAGAAACGTCACAGCACGACTTACTGGCCTGAGCCAGGAGAGAGAGAGGCAAAAGCAGGACAAGAAACAATAGATTCTTCATAGGTAATTCCTCCAGGTGATTGGTTAGTGAGATTTGTGAAAGACAACGATTCTGTTGGTATTGGTACCCGCCCGATTGTTCTTGATACCCCAAATATTCGAGGTTTTCGTGAACTTTTGCTGGTTGACCAATACTCCCGCACAACGAAAGCCAGCCTGAATGCCTAATGGAACAACAACTTCATCAAGCTTCAAGTTTCGTTTGCGGATCTCACCGACCTCAAACGCTACCACGCCATCTGGAGAAGTTACCCTATACAGTTCTTTGAATACACGTGCCATTGTGTTTGTCCACACTTCTATTGATCTCACGACTGTCAGCCGGCCCGCAACCTCTTCCCAGTCAATCGAATTGAACCAAGACCTCAGCCAGTTGTCCTGTGCATAGTTCACCGTATCGAGGAACGGCGGTGACGTCACCGTCAGCTGGACGGAATTATCAGCGATGCTCCGTGTCCGCCCCGCATCCGCCGTGATGAATCGCGCCCTCCCACCAACCCGCGCCAGAGCTTCTTTCTCTTCATCGGAGATATTGCGGAGAAGGGACTCTGTTTTTCTCAAAACGAGTTCCTTGACGTCCCTGTATTCCGGTTTCTGCTTTCGACTTTGGTTAATCTTTCTTTGGTTCTCCGCTGACATCGCCTGGTTTGGCGGGAGTGTATAAACAGAGAAGAATCCATTGGAATGTCCTGTGAGCCTGCTTGTTGCTACCATCCTGATCCATCGATCGAGGTCATCTTCCCCTCTCGAGGCGGCACGCTTTGCCAGATATCGCCGGATCGAGAGAATCTCGGCTTCTGTGCGGGGGTGGTAAAACATGGAAAGGTCGAGGGAGGAAGAAGCGTTCTTGTTAATCTTGATTCCATCAATTCGTCGAGCGACATCTCCGAGTGAGGGGGGATGCAGACGCGGTCTGGTAAAAGTCCGGCTGAGAGGATTGGCATCGTTTCCGATCACATTGCGACCCAGCAGTGCGGCTTCGATCAGAGTTGTTCCTCTTCCCATGAACGGGTCATACACAACTTCGCCTGGCTGCGTAAGACGATCGATGAAAAATCGGGGAAGTTGCGGCTTAAAGCACGCCCGGTACGAGATCTCGTGAAGCGAGGCGGCCTGCCGCTGCTTTGAGGTCCAGAACTCGCCGATGAAGCGAAGGATTTGCTGACCGCCGAGATTGAGGGATTCGATGGAGAGTCCAGCCCGAGCGACTCTCCCGTCCAGGAGTTTCTCAATAAGGTGGTGAGTGGAAGCCCGACGAATGAGCGCGTATGTACGAGCTGGGATAGTCACGGATTAAGTGAACGCTCCGGAATCGGCAAACTTCTTGATCTGCTCTCTGCTCGTCGGGAGCGGGCCTTCACATCGTGGTCTGAGAGAAAAGATTTTTCCGGGATTCAGCACACCATTTGGATCAACCGCTTCCTTGATCCTTCGCATCATTTCGATTGCAGGCTCGCCTAAGGCTTTTTCAAGAAATTTCCGCTTGGCCAGACCCACACCGTGCTCACCGGTGATCGTTCCACCAAACCGTACAGCTTCCGAGAATATCTCATCGAACGCCAACTCCGCACGATGAATTTCGTTCGCGTCCCTCTCATCCGTGAGGCAGGTTGGATGCAGATTTCCGTCGCCTGCGTGTCCAAAATTTCCAAACATCAGATCATGATTGGACGCAATTTGATTGATGCGTTCCAACATGGGAGCGACTTCACTTCGGGGGACCGTGGCATCCTCGAGAATTGTCGTCGGCCGAACTCGAGCCAGCGCCGAGAAAGCTGCTTTTCGCGCCATACGGAGCTTCGTCGCTTCCTGTTCATTTGCTGCGATTCTGATTTCGAGCGCCCCGTGACGCTTGCAGATATCGACAACCTTCGCAGCGTCCTCCTCCACTTCTGCGCTCCTGCCGTCAACCTCAATCAAGAGCAACGATTCGATACTCGTGGGCAATCCGAGGTGAGCATACTCTTCGACACTGCGAATCGTCGTATTGTCAAGAAATTCGAGGGCGGCAGGCGTAATCTTTGATGCGATGATATCCGAAACTGTTTCAGCGGAATCGCTCAGCTTACCGTAGAAAGCAAGCATTGTGCGGCTGGATTGCGGCTTGGGAATCAATCTGAGCAGGACGCGTGTGATTATTCCAAGCGTTCCTTCAGACCCGATCAGGAAGTCCTTGAGACTATATCCAGCAACGTCTTTGACAGACTTCCCTCCCGTCACAATCACTTCCCCGTTCGGGAGAACGACTTCCATTCCAAGCACGTAGTTTTTCGTGACCCCGTATTTCAGCCCACGCAATCCGCCGGCGTTCTCTGCCACGTTGCCGCCAATCGTGCAAATTGCGGCACTCCCGGGATCAGGCGGGTAGAACAGTCCAAGGGCTTCCACGGCTGAATGGAGTTTTGCAGTGATCACACCGGGCTGCACCCATGCGGAGAGATTTTGCTGGTCGATCTCGATGATCCGATCCCACTGGTTGGTCAGCAGAACCACCGAGTTTTCGACCGGGATCGAACCGCCGCTCAAGCCCGACCCGGAGCCCCGGGCAACAATGCCGAAACCGTCGTCATTTGCCAGCTTGAGAAGACGCGAAATCTGATCTACGCTCTGCGGAATAACGATGGCGTCGGGAAGGTAGCTGAGAAGCGGTGTTCCGTCGTACGAATAGGCGATCCGGTCTTCCGCTGAATCGAGAAAACCCGCTGACCCGAAGATTGACCGTATCGTAGCAAGAGTGGTTTGAGGAATCATTCTCGCAAAGATAGAACAACAAGCGAAGAAAAGCAAGGTGAAGATCCTTGTTGGATCATGAGATGTGCCGGTGACCAGGAACCATCGTCTTGTATCTGGATCATTTTTGGTTTAATTTTGTCGAAAGGTTTCTTCTGATTCACAATCATGACCGAGGAGATTATGGAAAAACTCAAGAAACGATCATGGGCAGAACCATTCAAGATCAAAACAGTCGAGCTTCTTAAAATGACGACGCGTACAGAACGCGAAAAAGCGCTCAAAGGAGCTGGCCACAATACGTTTCTCCTGAAATCAGAAGACGTGTACATTGACCTGCTGACAGACAGCGGAACGAATGCGATGAGCGACTATCAGTGGGCGGGCATGATGCTGGGAGATGAAGCGTACGCAGGGAGCAAGAATTTCTACAACCTGGAGGCCAGAGTTCAACAGTACTACGGCTACAAACACCTTGTCCCTACTCATCAGGGCCGCGGCGCTGAGCATATGATATCAAAGATTCTCATCAAGCCGGGCGATTTCATACCGGGGAACATGTATTTCACCACCACAAGGCTGCATCAGGAGCTCGCCGGAGGCACGTTTGTCGACGTCATTATTGATGAAGCACACGATCCGATGAGCTTGCATCCGTTCAAAGGAAATGTTGATCTTCAGAAACTTGAAGACCTGGTGAAGAAGGTCGGCGCCAGCAAAGTCCCATACATTTCAGTCGCCGGGACGGTCAACATGGCCGGTGGTCAGCCCGTGTCCATGGAGAATCTGCGTCAAGTTCGCCAATTCTGCCAGAAGCATGGCATCCGGGTCATCATCGACGCGACACGGCTCATCGAGAACGCCTATTTCATCAAGGTCCGTGAGAAAGAGTTTCAGGACAAGTCGATCGCTGAGATACTGCGAGAGCTATGCTCCTACTCAGACGGTTGCACCATGAGCGGGAAAAAGGACCTCCTCGTCAACATCGGCGGATTCCTCGCCTTGCAGGAGCACGAACAGGAAGTGTTCGAAGAAGCCCGCAACATGGTTGTTGTCTATGAAGGACTGCACACCTACGGCGGGCTCGCCGGGCGCGACATGGAAGCGATGGCCCGGGGAATCGAAGAGGCGGTGAACGAAAATCACATCAGGGCACGTATCGGGCAGGTGGAATATGTTGGCGAAAAGCTGCAGAGCATCGGCATACCAATCGTCCTGCCTGTCGGCGGTCACGCCATATTCCTGGACGCGAAAAGGTTTCTTCCGCACCTCAAACAGATCGAATTCCCTGCCCAAACACTTGCCGGGGACCTGTATCTTGAGTCGGGTATCCGAGCCATGGAGAGAGGCATCGTCTCGGCGGGACGCTCGAAGCAGACAGGCGACCACTACTATCCGAAACTCGAACTGGTTCGCCTCACCTTCCCACGCCGCGTCTACACACAGGCACACTGCGACGTTACGGCGGAAGCGGTAGAGGCGGTCTATGAGAATCGCAACAGCGCGAGGGGACTCAAGATGGTGTATGAACCAAAATACTTGAGGTTCTTCCAGGCAAGATTCGAAAAGCTTAGCTAGCGGAGATCATGGGGGCGAGGAAACTCGCCCTCATACTTTTAGTAACGCGGCACTTTGGAGTCAACCTCACGGGACCATTGGTCTATCCCCCCTGCAAGATTCAGCACCCTCTCAAATCCACGATTCTTCAAGAACTCAACAGCAAATGCGCTCCGATTGCCATGATGGCAGTACACCACGATTTCGCGGGACTTGTCAAGCTCGTCGAACTTCGTTTGGAGCTGACCCAGCGGCAAGAGGTATCCATTGAGATTGGCGATGTTGAACTCATAAGGTTCGCGCACATCGAGAAGGAAAATCTCCTCTCCCCCTTCCAGGCGGTTTTTCAGATGCTGAACCGAAATTTCTGATAAGTGATTATCCATTTTCCCCTGTCTCTTGATCCTTTTCTTATCGAAAGAACTTTGTCTCAATCAAGGTGACCAGACAACTTACGATGTCAACATGAGCCACTCTTCCATCCTTGATCTCGGGCCTGTTCCATCACACCAGCCCGAGGCGGGCTGCATCGCTCTTCATTGCGGTAATGACAAACTGAATATGCTCATCAAGCGGGATCCCGAGTTCCTGTATCCCCTGCTGTATGTCCTCGCGGCTCACGTTTCGGGCAAATGCCTTGTCCTTCAGCTTCTTCTTCACGGACGATACTTCGAGGTCTGCGATCTTGTTCGGACGCACGACCGAGCAGGCGCTGATGAATCCACAAAGCTCGTCGCACGCATACAGGACCTGGGCCATTTTCGTATCACGCGGCACGTTCATAAACGACGCGTGTCCAAGGATTGCTCTTCGAACATCCTCGGGGTATCCCTTTTCCTTTAGAACCTCCGAGCCTTTTGTCGGGTGGTCAGGTACATTAGGATACATCTCGTAGTCAAAATCATGCAGGATGCCCACCACTGACCACTTTTCAACGTCTTCGCCAAACTTGCCTGCGTAAGCACGCATCGCCGTTTCGACCGCATACATATGCTTCCGTAAAGCTTCATTCTTGGTGTACTCGTGCATCAGATCAAGCGCTTCCTGATAGTTCATGATCCATTCCTTTTCTCGGTGACTGAATTGCCGGAGAAAGTGTCCATAAATTGGTGCAAAAGCAAGAGGCCTCTGGGATCAGCAGGAGAAACACAGAAGCATCTGACCTATTTTTTCGATCCTAGAAAATCCTCTGCAGAAGGGCAAAGTTTTCGGAGGGGGCAATTGAGACAATCCGGTTTGCGAGCATCGCAGATTTTTCTTCCATGCCAGATGAGCATGTTACCGAATGCGTACCAATCGTCCTGGGGCAGCAACTGCATGAGATCAATCTCGATTTTCTCAGGGTCATCGCTCGGCGACAGTCCGAGCCTCTGCGAGACACGCCGAACGTGCGTATCCACGACAACACCGGAGCTGATTCCGTACGCTCCTCCGAGGACGCAGTTCGCTGTTTTGCGTCCCAC
>QYQB01000110.1 GCA_007280275.1 bacterium
CCCGGATACAACGCCGCCATAGCGTTTATTTCGTTTCTATTCACGGTCATTTTTGATATTTTGTTGATTCCAAGGTATGGAATGTCGGGTGCTGCTTTCGCCTCTGGTATTTCCTATACATTGTCGTCCCTCATGACGGTCATCGTGTTCTGGCGAGTTTCCGCAATGACCACGGCGGAACTGCTGACGATCGTGAAGTCGATGTCTGTCGATGCGAGAAGCATTGTCACCCGGATGCGTCTCCGCCTTGGTTTCAGGGACGATCAATCCGGACCAACAGGAACGAAATGAAGAGTTACATCAAGCAGTTTTCCGAGCGGCCCAAGTACCTCTCAGAACACCTCTATTTCGAGCGGTTTCACGGAACTTCAGCCGGTCCGATTCTTGAGATCGGCTGCAGCGTCGGGCACCACACGCAGTTTGGCGGGGACCGGAAAATCGGCATCGACTTTGATTTTGACGCGCTGAAAATCGCACGCGGCAAGGGATTCACGGTGGCGCAGGTTGACGTTCAACCAGGACTTCCGTTCAGGGACGCGTCATTCACCTCCATCGATTGTCAGCACGTCATTGAGCATGTCGAAGACCCCCTGTTCCTGATGAAGGAATGCCTCCGGATACTTAAACCGGGCGGCCGCGCTGTGATTGTCACGCCGAATGTGCGCGCTGTCGGTTTCGAATTTTACATCGATTACACACACATCAGACCGTTCACGTCGACAAGCCTTGAGCGCATTGCGTATGATGCTGGCTTCTCGCGCTACAACGTCCAGTACTCGTACACCGGAATTCCACTGACAAAGCTCCTGAACCAGCGCGGGCTTCTTTCCATCGAAGGAGCACTCAAGGTTCAATCATTTTTCTACTCACTCGGCGTCAAAGTGAAAGAAACCCTCGTCCTCGTCGCCGAGAAATGAACTTTCCGTACAATGAATAGCCGTCAAAAAATCCTGATCATCTGCCCCGGGGCAAAATCCCCGTTCGTTCGCAGCGATGCCGCGATCCTTGCGAAGCAATACCCAACCGAGATCCTCGGCGTCGATACGCTCCCATTTCCCCGAAAACTTGTCCTCCTCTTCCAACTCCTCTCTCTTCTTCTGAAGGGGGAAGTTCTGATGGTGCTGATGTATTTCTCGGTTCCGACGTACGCGCCATTCGTCGTTACACTCGCGAAGCTCTTCGGAAAGAAAGTCGTCGTCATTACCGGCGGGTACGACACGACATATGTGCCGGTTATCGATTGGGGGGAAATGAAGACCTGGTGGAAGAGAATGGCCCAGCGGTACGCCCTCTCGATGGTTGACCTCGTTCTTTGCTTTTCCGAATTCTCAAAGAGCGACGTCCTCAAGTATGCGAGTCCAAAGAGAATCAAGGCCCTATATTTTGGCATCGATACTGAATACTTCAAGCCCTCGGGCCCGAAAGAGCCCCTCGTGATTTCCGTCTGTTTCCAGGTGAATGAGAGCACCTTGGTTCAAAAGGGACTGCGAACGATGATCGAAAGTGCTCGCTCCATTCCGGAGGCTCAGTTCGTCCTCGTCGGGGAAACGAGCGGCGACGTGGCTGTGACTGAGGCTCGCCGTACCGCACCGCCAAATGTGGTATTCCACGACAAGTTTACGTTTGGCCAGGAGCTGCTGCGATTCTATCAGCGAGCGAGCGTCTATGTTCAGGCTTCCGCACATGAGGGATTCGGGATCGCCAATACCGAAGCTATGTCGTGCGGCTGCATTCCTGTCGTGACGAACACAACAGCGCTCCCTGAAGTTGTCGGGGACGCTGGCTTCTTCGCTCCATTTGGAGACGTAACGGCAACTGCAGAAGCGATCAAACGAGCGCTGAAATCGCCTGAACTGGGAAAGAAAGCCCGTGCGCGCATCATTGAGAATTTTACATTCGACATCCACGAACGCACACTGCTTGCCGACGTGCGCTCAGTGATCGGTCACTAACGGCAAGAAAGGTCTACAAGAATTATGAATATCGTCGTCATCGGTGGAGCCGGATTCATTGGCTGCAATGTTGCAGACCACTACCTCAAGAACAAACACCACGTCACAGTGTTCGACAACTTTTCCCGCAAAGGGACATTGCAGAACCTGCATTGGCTTCAGTCGAAACACACGGACAATCTCTCTGTCGTGCAGGGGGATACCCGCATCGATTTCAACAAGCTCAAGGCAACGGTGGGCAAAGCCGATATCGTGTTTCATCTTGCCGCCCAGGTCGCGGTGACGACGTCTGTTGTGGACCCGCGGGAAGACTTTGAAATCAATGCGCTCGGCACGTTCAACGTTCTCGAGGCAATCCGCCTGGCCGGAAACAACCCAATCGTCCTCTACTCGTCCACAAACAAGGTGTACGGAGGAATGGAGCACGTAACGATCGTGGAGCGGAACGGGGAATATGATTACGAAAGTCTGCCGTATGGAGTAGCAGAAAGCGAACAGCTCGACTTCCACTCGCCCTACGGCTGCAGCAAGGGAACGGCGGACCAGTACATGATCGATTACTCTCGGATCTACGGTCTGCGGACGGTCGTGTTCCGGCAGTCATGTATCTACGGGTATCGCCAATTCGGAGTCGAAGACCAGGGCTGGGTCGCACATTTCACGATCTCTGCTATGTTCAATCGTGCACTTTCGATCTATGGCGACGGAAAGCAAGTCCGTGATGTCCTGTTCATCGATGATCTCGTTCGTGCATACGATATGGCGACGCAACGGATCGACGTGACGTCCGGCAAGGCTTACAATATCGGCGGCGGACCGACGAAGAAGATGTCATTGCTGAAGTTGATCGCACACCTTGAACAATTCTTCGGAAAGAAGCTGACGTATTCGTTCAGTGACTGGCGTCCGGGTGATCAGCGGGTATTCATCTGCGACATCCGCAAGGCGAAGAACGAATTTGGGTGGGAACCGAAGATCGGCGTCGAAGAAGGCGTTCGTCTGCTCGCTGCCTGGGTGAAAGAGAACAAAGAAGAGTTCAAATTGATATACTTTTGACGAAGCGATTATTGGTTTTTATCGCGGAGACGCAGAGACCGCTGAGTAACGCAGAGAGTTGTTTCTTGTCATAATGTTGACCTTGCGAGTTGAATGATGCACGAGAATAACATTTCCGAAAAGGTTATTGGATGTGCAATTGAAGTCCATAAGGCGTTAGGACCTGGATTACTGGAAAGCGTGTACGAAGAATGTCTGGCTGCAGAAATGGAAGCCCAAGGACTGCGCTTTGAACGACAAAAGCCGGTGCCTGTTGTCTTTCGCAAAGTGAAACTTGACTGTGGCTACAGAGTGGATTTCGTAGTGGAGGAGAAGGTAATCGTTGAATTGAAGGCCATTGATGTAGTTCCACCCGTGATGTACGCGCAAGTTCTCACCTATGTTCGTCTCTTAGACAAGCGACTCGGACTACTCATCAATTTTCATGTGGAACAATTGACTAAAGGGGTCAAGCGGATCGTAAACAATCTTGTGTGATCCTCCGCGATTCTCCGCGTGCTCCGCGCCTCTGCGTTGAAAACAATGAAAATATCTTATCCTCACGCTGAACGTCCATGTGTGGCATAGCTGGCATATTCTCCCCTGCAGGTAAACCCGTCGACAAGCGTTTGCTGGTGCGCATGACAACCGCGCTTCGGCATCGCGGGCCCGACGATGAGGGCTATGTTCTCGCCCACACCTCGTCCTCAACAGTGCAACCATTCCGGGGGAATGACACAATCCCCGAAATCACCAATCCCGACATCAATGCGCCATTCTCGTTCGACAACATTCCGAATCTGGGACTCGGCTGGAGACGACTGAGCATCATCGATCTTTCTCCCACCGGTCATCAACCGATGACGAATGGAGATCGAAGCGTCTGGATCATCTTCAACGGAGAGATCTACAACTATATTGAACTCCGGCAGGAATTGCAGTCGAAAGGATTTGTTTTTCGGACGCAGTCTGACACGGAAGTCATCATCCACGCCTACTCAGCCTGGGGCACCGAGTGCGTTTATCACCTCAACGGGATGTGGGCTTTTGCTCTCTACGACACGAAACAGAAGAGCTTGTTCTGTGCACGTGATCGGTTCGGCATCAAGCCCTTCTATTATTGGTGGGATGGAACAACCTTCCTTTTCGCTTCTGAAATCAAAGCGTTGCTCGAATCCGAAGAGATACCACGGGTCGCCAACGACGGGATGGTGTACGACTACCTCGCACACCGGATTATCGATCACACGGATCAGACTTTTTTCAAGTCGATCTACCAGCTCCGCCCTGGCCATTGGCTGCAGGTTGATCCAGCCGGACTCAGAACGCATAAGTATTACGAGTTAGAATACTCTCCTGACGCGGGACGATTCGAAGAAACCCGGTTTCAGAGATATGCGGATGAGTTTCGCGAGCGTTTCACAGATTCACTCCGCATCCACCTCCGAACCGATGTTACGCTCGGCAGCTGCCTCAGCGGCGGACTCGATTCTTCCTCCATTGTCTGCACGAGCAATCAACTGATATTCGGGTCGGAAGCCGTCAGCCGGACTGTTGTCGGCGACCGCCAAAAAACGTTCACTGCAACGTACAACGACTCTCGCTTCAGTGAAGATCAGTTCGTCCAGAGCGTCATTGGCCAGACTCACGCCAATCCACACTTCATTCAGCCATCGAGCGAAGGACTGCTGGCCGATCTTCCGGCGTTCGTGCGTGCGCACGACGAGCCGGTCATTTCGACGTCGATGTACGCCCAATGGAATGTCATGAAGCTCGCTGCCCAGAACAAGATCAAGGTCCTGCTTGACGGCCAGGGGAGCGATGAGTTGCTCGGTGGATATCGCTGGCACTTCCCCGTCTTCCACGGTCAGCTGCTGAAAGAACTCAGATTCGGCGATCTGCTCCGCGAAATGAGTTCAACACACAACGTGACCGGCCTATCGTTCGCGAACCTGGCAAAACCTGTGGCTCAAAAGCTCGCCAAATCAGTTATCCCGCGGGCATTGAGAGGTACGTTCCTTGGTATCTCAGAATATCTGAACGGCGATTTTGCAAGCAGAAGCGCGAATCGCGCCGCTACGTTGGAGAAGAGCGACTTCAACCTCCAGCGAAGGTTGTGGGAAGAAGAAACACAGTTCAATCTTCAGCAGCTCCTGCACTACGAAGACCGTAATTCCATGGCATTCTCCATCGAGGCCAGGGTCCCGTTCGTGGAATATCGTCTGATCGAGTTCGTCATGAAGGTGCCCGCCGTGTACAAGATTCATGACGGATGGTCCAAGTACCTTCTCCGCCGCGCAATGGAAGGTCAGATCCCGAAAGACATCCAGTGGCGAAGAGACAAAATGGGATTTGTTACGCCCGAGGAGCTCTGGATGCGCGAGCTTCGGGGTGAGTTCGTGAAGATGCTCCGGGGACAATCGTTGCGTTCCGGACGATTCGTTCAGTCGGAGAAATTCGTAAGCGGTTTTGACCGCTCCGCGCTGCCGTTAACAAGCAGTGACATTTGGCGTTTTCTGAACCTTGAGTTCTGGATGAGAGAATTCAGCGTCAGTTGACGCGCCACCGCACCTTCTTTCTGCACGTTGATGATGAAAGTCCATACCCGGAGAATCGTTCACCGCATCGTCAAGCCTGCGATCTGGCGGTGGCATACCTGTCGGGAAGTTGAACGACTTTCGGACGCGGATTTTCGGAGCCTTTTTCCTTTTCACCAGGGTCCCAACGAATTCCTCCAGGATTTCCACGAGGCGACACGTCTGCGGTTTTTCTTTCATCCCCGCAACAAGAAAGATTTCTTCCTCTCCCTGCTCACTCAAACACAGCCCTACGAGGACGTACTATCCGACGCACAGGATGTCATCGAAAACAGATTCGAGGCTTTTGGATCCGGCAAGATTCATCTTGGTGAGACGATCAACTGGCAGAGAGACTTCTCCAGCGGCAAGATCTGGCCGCTGAAGCATCTCACAGATTCCGAACTCCTCGACATTGGCCAACCCTCCGATATCAAGGTTGTGTGGGAAATAAACCGTTTTCATCAGGCATGGTGGCTTGGCAAGGCATACTGGGCGACGCAGAACGAGGAATACGCCCGCAAGTTCGGCGAGCTCGTTGAGGGCTGGATTGCGAAGAATCCCGTTGGCCGCGGACCGAATTGGAGCATCGCGATGGAAGTCGCAATCCGCGCCTGCAACTGGATCGCCGGCTACTACTTATTCTGCGATTCGAAATCGCTTTCGGAAGGGTTCTGGCAGAAATTTCTGAAGAGCCTTTACGCTCACGGGCGTTACGTTGAAAGCCACCTCGAATACGCAAAACGGAATGGCAACCATGTGTTGGCCGACATCGTCGGACTTCTCTCCCTGGGCATCCTGTTCCGGTCTGCACCATTCGGCGCTCGCTGGGCTCAATGGGGTGCCGCGGCTTTGCAGGAAGAAATGGAGACACAGGTCTATCCTGATGGCGTGAACTACGAGAAATCGATCGGGTATCACCGGCTCGTCCTCGAGCTCTTCTACACAGCAGCCATCCTCTGCCAGAAAAACAAAATACCCTTGCGGGAGGTGTTTCTGAAGCGGTTGGAGAAAATGTTCGAATTCGTTCTGGCGTACACACGGCCTGACGGATCTGTACCCGTGGTAGGCGACGCCGACGATGCGCGTTTGTTCCAGTTTTCGGTTCACGAAGATTTCAACGATCATCGCCACGCTCTCTCGGTCGGTGCACTTCTCTTCGACCGTGCGGACTTCCGGTCCTCCGTCGATCGATTTACGCAAGATGCTCTCTGGCTTTTCGGCGGAGAAGGTTTTGAAAAACACCAGCGGCTGCAAGTATCGGCAACACCTTTTCTCTCCAGGGATTTTCCCGATGGGGGATACTATGTCATGCGCGGTGACGCCACTCATGTTTTTGCCGATGCAGGCGATATCGGCATGCTTGGTCGCGGCGGACATGGCCACAATGACACGTTCAGCTTCGAACTTTGGTGTGATGGGTCGCCGCTTATCGTCGATTCAGGGACTTACACATACTCGGCCGATACCTATACCAGGGGCGAATTCAGGCGGACACAAGCCCACAATACGCTCATGGTCGACAGAACGGAAATTGCCGACTTCTCCGGCCTCTGGTCGATTCGAGCGGATGACACGCAACCACGCGTTCTGAATTGGAAACCCGGCGCTGATTGTGACGTTTTGGAGGCTGAGCATTCCGCCTACATGGCCCTCCCATCACGGATCTCTCATCGACGTAGATTCGAGCTCATCAAATCCCCGTTCTCCTTCATCATCACCGATGTCTTGCAGGGAGCGGGCTCGCACCTGCTCGAGAGCTTCCTCCACTTCGCACCCCAGGTTTCTCTCGAGTTAGCAGGATCTCAGAAAGCCATAGCAAGAAACGAAAACGGGCGCTATATTATCACTATCAGCAGAGGGGAATTTTCACTCCGCGAGACGTGGTACTCCCGAAGTTACGGTGTCAGGGAGAGAAACAAGACATTGACTATCACACTCAACTCCATTCTTCCGGCCGAAATCAAGATCACTCTGCAACGGGACGATCCGGCTGACTCGGCCAAATCACAAGCGTGACATTCATGGCAAAAAAGAATCTGCCTCCCCGAAAACAGCTGCCGGCAATCTCGATCATAATCCCGGTCTTCAACGAGGTGGAGAACATCCCACTCCTTTTTAATCACCTGAAAGCGGTGGTTCACAAGTTACCGTACACCTTTGAGATCCTTTTCGTGGATGACGGCAGCACCGACGGGACCCTTCGGACTATCAAGGAACTTCAGGAGCGTGACCCGCGTATCAAAGCCATTTCGTTCTCACGCAACTTCGGCCACCAGGCGGCTCTCACGGCCGGACTTCAGTACGCCGCCGGCGATGCGGTGATCACCATGGATGGCGATCTCCAGCATCCCCCCTCCTTGATCCCAACGCTGATTGAGAAGTGGCGGGAAGGATTTCAAATCGTTTACACCACCCGCGAGTCGACTGTCGATGAGCCGTTTCTCAAGAAGATCACATCACGCTTGTTCTACCGCATCATCAACGCGTTCTCTGATACGCATGTGCAGCCATTCGCAGCCGACTTCCGCTTGCTTGATCGGTCCGTTGTGAACAGCCTGAACACTCTGGAGGAGCGTGACCGGTTCCTGCGCGGGTTGATAAGCTGGATGGGTTACTCGACGACCGGCGTTCCGTTTACTGCCGACGCACGCGTGGCGGGGACGAGCAAGTACAGCACCGGAAAGATGATGAAGTTTGCCCTCGACGGCATTTTGTCTTTCTCCGCAGCACCACTGCATCTCGTCACCTACCTTGGGTTGATCGTCTCCTTCCTAAGTTTTCTCTACGGATTCTACTCGATCTATGCATACTTCTTCACGAGTTTGACGATTCCCGGGTGGACTTCAATCCTGGTGGCGGTTCTTTTCCTTGGAGGAGTCCAGCTTATCAGCATCGGATTCGTGGGCGAATACCTCATTCGCATCTATCAAGAGGTCAAAGGCCGTCCTTTGTACATTGTCAGAGAAACGCTGAACGTTGACTCCAAACGATAATCTCAGACCTGATCTGGCACCGAGAGCGCCTCTGTGCATCCTTTGCGGAGCGAATGCAACTAACAGGATCCTCTACCCTGGCATCCTCAAGTGCCCTTCCTGCGGATTGGTTTTTGCCGACACGCACATCTCTCCGGACGAAGTACGGCAGCTTTATCAACAAGCCTACTTCTTTGGCGACGAGTATCTGAATTATCTCGAGGACAAGCCGTTTCTTCAGGAGAATTTCTCCGCGCGTCTTCGCACGGTCAGAAAGTTCTCGGGCGGCGGAGATCTGTTCGAAATCGGCTGCGCCTATGGGTTCTTCCTCGACCTTGCCCGGCACCACTGGAACGCAGAAGGGTGCGACATCTCCTCCCAGGCCTGCAGCTATGCTCAACAGCAGGGTTTGAATGCTGTGTGCAGCGAATTCCTCGATCTCTCGAGGCCGGAGAATCACTACGATGTCGTTGCACTCTGGGATACCATTGAGCACCTTTCCCGCCCCGACCTCTATATCGAAAAAGGAGCCCGACTGTTGAAAAGCGGTGGTGTCCTCTGTGTCACGACAGGTGATATCGGAAGCACGATGGCCAGGATGCGGAAACAGCGTTGGAGACTGATCCACCCTCCCACGCATCTGTACTACTTCGACCGCTTGACGATGGAAAAGCTCCTGTTGAAAAACGGTCTTGACGTCGTCCATTTTGAACACTGCGGCTATTCCCGAAGCGTGCAGCAAATGCTTTATTCTCTGCTGGTGCTCAACCGGGAAACACCTCTCAGGAAATCAATCTACGCTGTTCTGAAACCGTTGTTTGCGTTTTCCCTGTACCTCAATCTGTTTGATATCATGTTCGTGATCGCACGTAAGAAATGATGACCGCACCACAACCCCAACGACTCACAACTGCGCTGTTGCTTGTCCTTCTCCTTGCCGGGGCGGTCCGATTCGGTTTTCTGTACAAGAACTGGAACAATCTCGACTTTGCTCCCTCCTTCTTGCTCCACGGCGAAGTCGCCCGAAACATCCTTCAGGGACAATGGTTCAAGGTCAACCAGTCTCATTTGCAGAGCTACGTGCAGGAATGCTACCGCCAGGAGAAGCTCATTGACCCTCAGGATTTCCCGGCACCACAGGAGGAAATCCTCGTTCCTCTCTACAACGACGAAGGTGGATATGGCCTGCTCCTTGCTTCCGTGTGGAAGCTCACAGGTTCCTCCCGATGGTGGTACCTGAGGGTGCTGCAGATACTCCTCGATGTTGTGATGTGCTGGCTGGTCTATCGCATCGGCAGAAAAGTTTTCGATGAACGCGTGGGGCTCCTCGCAGCGCTTTTCTACGCGTGTTTTATTCCGGGTGTTGAGCTTGCCGTGCGGGCGCATCGCGACATATGGGTGACGTTTCTTTTTATCTTCAGCGTTTACCAGTTTGTATCGCTCGCAAAAGACGGAAACAACGTGTGGCGCTTGCTGTCAATCGGCATCTCAACAGGACTGGTTGCATGGATGAGATCAACGGTCTTGCTCTTCATCATCCTGGCCATTCCTCTTCTCTTTCTCACTGTTTCCAGGAAAGAAGCCCTGCGCTCCGCGGCCATCCTGCTTGTTGGCTTCGTC